>CAYXGT010000076.1:0-13536 GCA_964464635.1 uncultured Pirellulales bacterium
AAGGGTTTTTCTCAGGACGGAGCGGCCGAGATAATCGGTTCCGAAAATATTTTTCCTGCCCGGCGGCTCATACTCCGTGCCAACGACACTGTCCCATTTCAGAGGACCTATATTCCAGTGAAAAAGCTCGGCAAGATATATAAAAGCGGTAAGTAAAAAGTATATTGAAATAATAACAACACAGGCTGCAGCGAGTCTGCTTTTGGTTAACTGTGAAATTGTTTCAATTCTGCTTCGCAAGTGCAATCCTCGGGTCAATAAGTACATAACAAATGTCAGCTATAAGGGTAAAAACCGCGACAAGAACGGCGGCGATGTAAACGACGGCATTTAAGAGCTGATAATCCCTTGCAGCGACAGCATCAACAATCAAAGAGCCCAGGCCGGGAATCCCAAAAAATCTTTCCAGAAGAAGCGAGCCGAGAAAAAGAAAAGGAATTGACATAACGACTTTTGTGATGACTGGAATCATCGCGTTTTTAAGGACGTGTTTGAATAAAACGGCAGCCGGGCTGAGACCTTTAGCAAAAGCGGCCCTGACATAATCGCTTTTAATCTCATCGAGCATAACCGTTCTGTAGAAACGAACGTTGCCGCCGAGACCTGCGAGTATCCCTATTAGCAGCGGCAGTGCAATATACTGCGGCATCGAGAGGTCCGGCCAGAAGTAAACCGGAAATAATCCCCACCTGTAAGCGAGAAAATACTGGCCGAACAAAATAAAACTCAAAAATGGAAGACTTACGCCAATCGTACTAAGGCAAATTATTAGGTAATCTGCGAAGCTGTTGTGATAATAAGCGGCCAAAAGAGCAAGTATTATGGAGATAATCACAGTACCTAACAGCATAGGAATTGTTAAAGCAAGTGAATAGGGAGCTCTTTTTATGAGCTTGTCACTTATCTTTTCGTGGTCGCGTGCCCTGCCGAAATTAAAGGTAATGGCATTTTTGAGATGGTTGACAAACTGGCTGTCACGGGCCAGAAAAAGAGGTTTATCCAGGCCGAGCTCTGAACGTATTTCATCTTTTGTCTGCTGGTCTGCGAATTGGCCTGCATATTCATCCGTGACATCGCCGCCGATGACGTTGAACAATAAAAACGTTATCAGCATTACTCCGAAAACTGCAGGGACAAAATATATAAGCCTTTTTAAGATATACTTAGCCACTTACTAACCTCTAAATATGTTTTTTGGTATTTTGAATTATAACGAAAAAGGGATTGAATTACAAACTTTCATCCAAGTGAAAAAGTCATAACATATTCGATGCCAGATACTCGATACCGGATGCTCGATAGCCTTTTTCCACAGTATTGAATACAACAGGATAAATTAAAATTTAGAGCTTGATTTGTTTTTGACAAATAATATAGTCGGGCTATCGATATGTATTGTTGTGCATAACGGTATTATTTTGTGCGAAAATGAAAAAGCTTGAATCGAAATTCAAATTGTGGCTTGATACGGCCGACGGCGAGGGAGCACTCGGTGACGGCAAATGGCAACTCTTAAAGACCATTGAAAAGAAAGGCTCCTTAACTGAGGCGTGTAAAACCCTGCATATAAGCTACCGCAAGGCCTGGGGTGACATAAAAAAGGTGCAGGATGCACTCGGTATCACAATCGTCGAAAAACATCGAGGCGGAAAGAACGGAGGCAGCAGCGGATTAACCAAGGAAGGAAAAGCATTAGTAAAGGCTTATACGAAATTTCACAGCGAAATCGAGAAGGCGCTTGAGCGGGCCTTCAATAAACACATAAGGAAACTTCAGCAATGAAACAGAAAGCAACGGATGCTTTTGAAAAAGATTACGGTTTTACACTCATTGAGCTGCTGGTTGTGCTTTCCATAATAATGTTACTTATGAGTATTATTATCCCCGCTCTGGGCAAGGCAAGGGCTCAGGCATATCAAATCGTATGTCAAAGCCAGTTTCGCCAGTGGGGCTTTGCATTCGAGACTTATGCCTGTGCGAATAACGGTTTCTATCCCCATATAGACGGCCTGGACAGAGACGACGGCGGCGCAGATAATTTCGGCTGGGTGGATAAGCTGCCGCCATTAATGGGTCAAAAGCCCTGGCGCGATTACCCGATATGGCACAGGCCAACAAAAGGAATTTATCAGTGCCCCATCGCAAGGCCCGGCTCCGGATATGGATATAACATAGAGAAGCTCGGCTATTTCTCATACGCTATGAATTCCTGCCTCGAGCTCGATAAGAGTTGCTGGTCACCTTTTGGCCAGCCGGGCTTAAATAATATGCCGTCATTTCTCGATACCGCAAAAATTGAAAGTCCTGCACGCGTGATACTTCTTTTCGACCAGTTGCTCGACCCTGCAAAAGGCTACGGCGGTGATGAAGAATACCCTATGGCAGGCCGATACTGCGGCAGCTATCCAAGGGCATTTTCAGCAAGACACTATAAGAAACGCGGCGAATTAGGAGGCTCGATTTTATTCTGCGATTATCACGTCGAATGGAAAGAGACGGTCTGGAAACCGGAATGGCCTGTAGATGACCGCTATTTTCAGGCGCCGCCGAGGGATGATTTGGACTGGTATCCGTACCAGATAGATTAAATAAAATATTTTATTAACTTTAATGTAAGGAGGTCAGAAAACGATGAAGAAAATGTTTTTGATGGTCGTTGTTGCAGCAATGTCGAGTCTGACGGCAAGCGGTTCGCTGTCAATTTATGACATTCAGTACACAACCAATGCTGACGGGACAAGCGACTATGACGAGCAGACGGTCGATTGTGAGGGCGGTATTGTCATACATAAATCCGGCGGAAGCAGGCAGCGGATTGTGCTCTACGACCCCAACAATGCATACGGCTGGGGCGGTATCGAAGTAAAGGGAGATATCGATACAACACCTTTCGATGACGTCAATCTCGGTGACTGGGTGGCATTGGGAAGTGTAACTGTTTACGACTGGGAAAACAAATCAAGAGGAACCACTATTCTTTATCTCGATGAAACATCAACATCGACAGTCACTATATTAAGTACTGGCAATGAACTACCGAAACCGCTGGAAGTGGATGTTAATGATGTTGCTGTAGTTTACGACGATGTCAACGATACTTGTTATGTCACCGACCACAGTGCTGAAATATATGAGTCGATGTACATACAGGTCAGAAATGTCACGGTCGGCGATGTTAATGTCGGCTCACATAGTGATAATTATTCGCTGGAAGATGAGAGCAACCCGAATATCTACTGCTGGTCATCGGATTATATGAACATCGACAATCCCGACGACGAAACGCCGCACCCGATTATACAGACCGGCCTGTGTATGTGCGGCCTTAACGGTATTTTCGAACAATATACAAAAGAAGGCGACGGCTGGGATTATTACCAGATTCTGACGACAGACGTCTATGATTTTGTCATCGAGCAGAAAGGCGACCTCGACGGGGACTGCGATGTGGATTTTGCCGATTTGGCGATACTGTCCGACAACTGGCTCGTGGGAACAAAATAATTTTACAAGCTGGTAATTACAAAGGCATAAAAATATAATATAATATCGCCACAACAACAAATGAATATGGTTTAAGGGTAACATTATGAAAAAGGATTATATCCTTGGTGTACTGTTCTTTAGCGGTTTGTGGGGACTTTCCGAAGCCGGCCTGGGCGGTATTCTATATCGTGCTCATATTCCCGGCAGCTCGATTATTCTGACACTGATTGCGTTCGGGATTCTGGCAATATCGAGGAGCTATTTGCCGCAGATGGGGACTGCAACTCTGATGGGGCTTTGTGCGATGCTGTTTAAGTTTTTTAATTCCCCGTTTTTTGCCTGCCACTTTGCGGCAATTGCCATAACAGGTATCAGCTTCGATATATTCCTTGCTTTTCTGAATATAAAGAATAAAGCGATAGCGGGTTTCGCTGCTGCGTTCTTCAGCTATACCGCCTTTGCGGTTTTTATGACTTTCATTGTCAGGTACGGCCCTTACTGGACGGAGTCAATGGCCAAATTTAACGGCCACATTATAAGAGGTATTATTGCGGCTGCTTTATGTGCCCTCTTCGTTCCGATTATGTTAAGAGCGGGCCAATCTCTCAAGTTAAAACTCGATAAGCCATTCAGTTTCAAATGGAGACCTGCGCAGGGTTCGATTTCACTTGTGACGGCAGGCTTGTGGATTTTCAGCCTGTGTGCGTTTTCAGCACATTGGATTAATGCAGGCCGATAAAAAAAATGGTTAGTCAAGAATGCAGGCTTATTTTACTGACGGGTAAAAAACACAGCGGCAAAACAACATTTGTACGAAAGCTTGTTGAAAAATTAAAAAAAGAAAATTTCAGTATTGCAGGTTTTACAGCGCCTTCTGTTTACCAAGGCGCTTTTTTATTCGGTTTTGACCTGGCTGACATACAAAGCGGTTTGTCAGTTATATTTGCCCGCCGAAAATCAAAAACAGATACCTTTGAGTTCAGCGATAAAGCCTTACTGTTCGGCAGAAAGATTTTAGACAGTGACCATACTCGAAATGCGGATTTGATTATTATCGACGAGTTCGGCCCGATGGAGCTTGAAGGCGGCGGCTGGCGAAAAAATACAGACTATCTGCTCGAAAATAAAAAAATCTTACTGCTTGTTGTCAGAGAAGAATTAGTTGAAAGAGTCGAACAATTATATTCTAATTTACCCTGCCAAACATTTCGGGCAACAGAAGAATCTGTCGGGCAAATAATAGCACTATTAAAAACAGGGAGGCAAATGTGGATAAGGAAAAAATCTACGAAGAAATAAAGAAGCGGTCAAAGGACGGCCAAATCAGTTGTAAGCAGTGTTTTGAAGTCGCACAGTGCTGCCAGGTCGGACTCAAAGAGGTGGGCAAAATGTGCAACGAGAAGAAAATAAAGATTCGTTTCTGCCAGTTAGGATGCTTCGAATAAAATGATAAAAATGGATTCGATGCTTCTCGTCGGCTCAACAACAAAAAAAACCGGCAAAACAAGGTTAGCCTGCGATATTATAAGGTTATTCTGTAAAACAAAAGAAATCACGGCAATCAAAATCACACCTGCAGACGAACCTTCACTATCACAGGACGACTTTTCGCTAACCGAAGAAAAGAACACAACCGCAGATACTGACAGCTCAAGATTCCTAAGAGCCGGTGCTAAAAAAGCATTCTGGCTTAAGGTGAAAAAAGATTCCTTGCAGAAAGGCTTCGATTCTGTGCTAAAGCTAATCAGTGTGGACTCGATTGTCGTTTGCGAATCAACTTCTTTGAGAAAAATCATTGAGCCGGGACTCTTTCTTATTGTTAAGAGAAACAACGAGACAGATTTAAAACCTTCCGCTGCTGACGTTTCCCAATTTGCCGACAGAATTGTTAACTTTGATGGCGAGAACTTTAATATCAATCTGGACGAGATAAAACTCGAAGGCAGCAGATGGTCGTTAAATAAAGGATACTCAGGTTAAAACATTATTGTCTGCCGGCAGTTTTCCAGTAAATCGAAGCAGTGAAGTTTATTCTCCTTTCCTTTATATTTGCCGATAAGAATCTTTACACCTTCAGCAGCCATAATACCTGCTGTGACTTCGACCGTAAAAACAGGTGTGCCGAGCTTTTTTTCCATACCCTGCGTCTGGTCCTTATAGATTTTATCCATTGTGCCACTTCCCGGCTGGATGACCCCTACCTCTCCATACCAGCCGGCAACTGCGCCGTGAATCAGAGGCTTATTTAATTCGGAGCACTTGTGAGCAAGTATCAATCTGTCCTCGATATTATCAAGACAATCGAAAACGATGTCAGTGCTCTCCCATACTTTTTCCGGCAACTTATTAAATTTGCAGTCGAAACCGGAAAACTGTACCGCACAGTTTATTGTTCTTATTCTCTTTTCAGTTTCGTCAGTCTTCCTGCTTCCGAGATTTTCCAGATTCGAGTTTAACTGTCGGTTGAGATTAGTCTGTTCGAAGGTATCAAAATCCACTGCATTTATAGCACCTGCACCTAATCTGGCAAGCTGTTCGCAGACGAAACCGCCAAGACCCACAATTAGACAGGAGCTTTCGAGCAGTTTCTTTTGCCAGTCAATCCCAATGCTGCCGATATTGCGCTGATAACGTGCGGGTAAAACTTACGAGTCGAGTGCAAACCACTCAACCTTTTTTATCGAAACACCAACAGCCGCTTAAATCTTTTCAGCGGCTGTCAGCGACAGAATTTCCAAATTTTCCTTTTCAAAGGCTTCTTGTAAAACCTGTTTTTCCTTTTCTGCTAACACAATCCATTGCTCACTTAAAAGTGTTCGAGGTTTTAATCTTCCTGCTCTTCGTCGTCGTCTTCTTCAGGCTCTATATTCCAGTCCGGTGTTTGCTCGCCTAAAAGATGTCTGACAAAAAAATCGCGTCTTTTTCTTTCGCCGAAACGCCCGCCGTTCGAATGTCCCATACCCGGAACTACAATCAGCTCAAATTCCTTGTTTGCCTTTATAAGGGCATTGACAACCTGCAATGTTGAAGAAGGGTCGACGTTTTTATCCATCTCGCCGACAATCAGCATCAATTTGCCCTGCAGCTTGTCCGCGTTAGTGACATTCGACTGCTCCTCGTAATGCGGCCCAACCGGATAGCCCATCCAAAGCTCATTCCACCACAGCTTGTCCACACGGTTATCGTGACAGCCGCAGGAGGAGACGGAAACTTTATAAAATTCGGGATGAAACAATACCGCACCTGCTGCACTTTGTCCGCCGGCGGAAGTGCCGTAAACACCTACCCTGCTGATATCCATATAGGGGTACTTTTCAGCGGCCTTCTTCATCCATTTGATTCTGTCCGGCAGTCCGGCATCACCGAGATTGTGCCAGCAGAAATGATGAAAATCTCTGCATCGATTGCTTGTCCCCATACCGTCAACCTGTACAATAATAAAACCCAGCTCTGCCAGAGGCATCTGCCGGCTAAAATCACTCCATCTCTTTGGAACAAACGAGCCCTGCGGGCCTGCATAAATATCCTCTATAACAGGGTAACTCTTGTTAGGATCAAAACTTGCAGGCCGATAAATCACACCCCATATCTCAAACCTGTCATCACGGCTCATCGCCACAAACGGCTCAGGCGTCTGAAAACCTGCAGTAAATAAATCGTTGGCATCTGCTTTTTCAAGCTCCATAATAAGGGAGCCGTCACAGGATTTTCTCAGCTCGTGAACCGGCGGCATATCGACGCGTGAATACGTATCAACATAAAATTTTCGGTCGGGAGAATACTGGACAGAGTGCGTGCCGTCGCCCTCCGTCAGTGCAACCAGACCGGTCCCGTCAAAATTTATCCTGAAATAATGCATAAAGTACGGGTCCTGACCGTCGTAATAACCGCTGACAGAAAACCATATCTGCCGGTTTTCAGCGTCAAGCTTTTCGGTTCTGCGCCACAACCAGTTGCCTTTTGTTATCTGGTTTTTAACTTCACCTGTCTGCATATCATACAGGTACAGATGATTCCAGCCGTCACGCTCCGATGCCCAGATAATCTCATTAGTATCGTCCAGGTACTCGAGATATTTTTTGTGTGCGTAGTCGATAAACGTGTCGCTCTGCTCGTCAATGATAACCGTTGTCTCACCGGTCTCGGCATCGACCTTTATAACCCTGACCATCTGATGTCCCCTCTGGTTATAATAAAAATAAAAACTTTTACTGTCCGGCGTCCAGTGCCAGTCTTCCGTCCTGTAAAAAGGATTCGGGAAGAACTTATCATCAATTTTTATCTGCTTTTTCCCGTCGATATGGAAGAGACAGGGTTTGCTGATAGTAATTGCATCCCCGGGCTTTTCGTATTCCATTTCCTCGTATTTCGGCTGAACCTGGTCTGCCGGCGACGATTGCACATAATGCACTATCCATTTTGGTTTCGGCTTATCAATATTGGTGATAAGCTTTTTTGAATCCTGTGACCATAAAACCCTGTGTGAATAGTGATAATCCGGATTGCCGTCATTTGTTAACCGGTAAACTTCATCGGTCAGCGTAGAGCGTATATATAAATCATAATTCTTAACGAAAGCTTCCCATTGCTCGTCAGGCGACTTAATGCCTTCATTGGGGTCAGGCCGCGGCCCTCGTCCTTCAAATTCCCCTCTTCGGCCTCGCCATCTTTCTCTTCGGCCGGGTCTTTTTTCTTCGGGTACTCCCGTTTTGATTTTTTCCAATTCGTATGAGTCCAGACGTACCTGCCAGATAGTATCGCCCACCTGGAACTCCATCGCATTTGCATCATCGACAAACTTAATTGAATAAAAAGGCAGCTCGTCTGCAGTATATTCTGTTCCGGTCTGCTCTGATAGTGCCTCCGCCAGCCTGCAATGGTCGAATGCTTTCTGTTTTATACTTTTTTCGGCGTCAACCAAAATAAATTCTTTTGTTTCATCCCGCAGGTCGTTCCTGTACCAGAATCGTGGTTCATCTTCAATCCAGTTCGGGTCAATAGAGTCCTTATAAACAAGACCTTGAAATTTCCTTCTCAGTCTGTCGGCTTGTCTGTAGTCTTCACGAGTAACAGCCGATGTGTTTGAAAGACAAATGCCTGACAAAAACAAAACAAGAATTGCGGTGCAAAAAACTTTTTTTGCATTCATCACTTTCCCCTTTCAGAAATAATTAAAAATTCTATCATCCTCCCCCCGCTGCAGGCGGAAAGATAAAAACAGTATCATCTTCGGTTAGCACTGTGTTGATATCGGTTTGCCTGCCGTTAACAGCTATTAACCTGACCTGTTTTTCAGGCAGGCCCAGCTCTTTGACAATATCCAGGACTGTGCCTCCATCTTTTATCTCGGTTTTGCCGTCATCGCCCTCTTTAGAATATTCGGCGAAAATCGACATTAGCTTAACGTTCACCTTCATAAGTATAAGCCTCCAATCAGGCTAATGCCAGCCGAGCCAGGGTTTCTTTGGTAGGCTCGCCATCAGGACCCCAGCCTCTGTGTTTGTAATAATCCTCCATCAATTCCTTAAACGGGATTACCTTGCCCGCTCGAAAACCTTCCTTTGCGGAGTTATACATCTTTTTGGGTATCTGGTCTGTCTTACCGTCATAGCCGTCACGAACATTTAGCAGTCTCTGCAAATTAAAAATTCTTTCTCCGGTAACCATAAGCTCCTGGACCGAACAGTCCCATCCCGTAATCGCATTGAACAGTTTCGCCAGATCGGTCAGAGACCAGCTTCCGCCGTCAACCATAAACATACAGAGAACAAGCGAATTGACCAAACCGCCAAGGTCCTGACATTTAGCAGCGACAAGACTCTGGTTTTCTCTTTCGAAAAATTTAACGCAGCCCTGGTTTACTCCGACTTCGGGCATAAAGAAACCGCCCATCTCGACATCCTCGCAGGGACCTCTGAAGTGACAGGCCCCGCGAGTCCCCGTCGCATAGGTCGGTGCAAGCGAAATACAGGAGCGTGCATCGTGAGCAGGAAAATCAAGTCCCTTGCAATGGACTACTCTTTCGACAGCTTCAGGCCCAATCTTTTCAGCAGCTTTTAATGTGCCTTCCGCAAAAAGTGCTCCGAAACCTTCCTTTTCCCCGATAAGCTCGCATAATTTAAGAAACACTTCTGTATCACCGAACTTTATCTCTATCCCGCCGGTATCTTTTTTCGTTATAAGGCCCTGCTCGTAGCAATCCATAGCAAAGCCGACCATCGCCCCGAGTGAAATGGTATCCACGCCGAGACGGTTCGCAATATCGTTGCCGATTGCCACGACCTTCGGGTCGCCAATCATAAGATTCGTGCCCATCATACCGAGCGTTTCATATTCGGGTCCCACACCCTCATAGGTATACTCGGCAGGCTCGGTAATCTTGATTTTACGGTGACATCCGATGGGGCAGTAACTACAAGGCCAGGGCTTTGCATCAAGTACTTTTGTGTAATTCGGCGCACCAAGAGTCTTTGCACCTTCCGGCCAGACGTCACCATCCCAGTACTTAATCGGCATATCGCCGAGGCCTTCTGCCGTCTCGCAAAGACCCGGGGTTCCATGAATCCTGAACTTGTTCTCGATTGAATTTTTATTTATCAAAAGCTGGTATTCCTTGATAAGCTGTTTTGTTTCCTCCGGGTCGGCAACCGGCACTTTTTTCGTGCCCTTAACTGCAACAGCCTTGAGATTTTTACCGCCCATAACAGCGCCGAGCCCGCCCCTGCCTGCAAAGCTGTGCTTGTCCATAGCAACGCAGGCAATGGCGACCTTTCTCTCACCAGCCGGCCCTATGCACGCAACTGCAACTTTTTTGTCACCAAGCTCGGCCTTTATTGCATCATCGGTTTGGTAAGTATCCCTGCCCCAAATTTTTGATGCATCTTTTATCTCGACGTTATCATCATTTATATAGATATACACCGGCTTGTCGGCCTTGCCTTTTATAACCAGAGCATCGAAGCCACAGTCCTTGAAATTCGGCCCCCAGTCCGCTCCTCCGGCGGTATCGGCAAAGGTTCCTGTGATTGGCGAATTGCTTATAATGCTGAATTTAGCTCCGCCGGGCACAGCCGGTCCCTGGAAAGGCCCGGTAGCGAAGATAAGAAGATTCTTAGGGTCATAAGCATCAGTTTTACCGGTTAATTCTTTCTGAAGAATCCAGGCAGCGAGACCTGCACCGCCGATAAAATTTTTAAGCACATCCTCCTCTATACCCGTGACATTCGATTGTCTATTCGTTAAATCTACCCATAAAATTTTGTGCCAGTATCCGTTCCCCATTTATTTGATCCTTCTTTTATTAACTTTTTGTTAGTAATTCGAGTATGATGCCCTATTTTTGCGTAAAAATCAATCATTATATATTGACACTAAGAGAAAAATATTTCATAAAGTTGATTTTATATCAGGTCAAATAAAGCTCTGCTGAGAGTATATTAACTCACACTCCGTTAGCGAAGTCATCGAAAAAATGAAAAACGAGTAGCCGAAATACAAACACTTCTTTTACAAACAACTACTTATTACTGAATATCACTTTTCTTCCCACTTTTATCTACCAGGACATAATCATCAGGAAAACCTTCGCCTGTATATGTCCGCCAGACTATACCCCTTTCATCCTTAAAAATGACGTAATTACCCGGCGAATCCTCTTGTTTTATAACACCCCCCTCAAAAGAATTTGAAAGAAAATGTTCGAATTTTCGTAACTGAGGATTGTTCTGTATTAAATCAGCAACTGCAATTTTATATTGTTCTATGCTAATATTTTCTGAACCTGCATAATATTGAGACACTAATTCGCTAAGTTTCTCCCTGAATGGTTCTTCTTCAGTTCTTCTAATGATATTATGAATATGAGAACTGGTTGTAATGTTTTTAACCTTCGGTAACATCGCATAAATAATTAAGCTTCCAATAGAAGAGAAAATAAAAGATAACAACATCGCTCTTATCAAAGGATACTGAACTTTTTTGTATTTTTCTCCACGATAAAGACAATGCAAGGCTATGAATATAAAAACAATCGCAGGAAAAAAGAAAATAAACGAGTATTGCCAAGCACCCTGCTTACTCCAGTAATGCTTCTGATAGTGATGAAACTTACTTATATCGAAAACGATATCTTTGTTCATCTGGTCAGGTCTTAAAATGCCGCAAAATCTGCTTATAATACAACCATCCCAGAAATATCTAAAAGCCTCCGGATGCCCTATTTTCTGTTCAAATTTTTCTCCTGCAAAACCTTCAACAGCTTCATCTTCCATATTTACAAAAGCTTTTTCTTTGATTATAAATCGGTCGGATAGCTCAAGCGTTAATTTACTTCCGGATAGACCATTATTGCTTATCACAAAAATATCTAAATAAACATCGTTGCCGACTGTCGAAGTAAGCCTCAGTGGATACAATATCTTTTTTGATGGAAAAGTCATTTCCAATGGATGCGGCTGGCTCAGCCCTCCATCTTCATTTCTTTTAAGCTTCGCAGCGACAAAACACCAGTTGTCCTTAATGTAATCATTTACAATTGTTTTATCATTTTTATCAAGTGCGGCAAAACCATTGCTATCCAACCATCTATCAAGTGCCTCAGTCTTTTGCGCTTTCAAAACAAAAATCTTGTAATTACCCACCTCATTTATATCCCTTACTTCAATACCCGAAATACTAATGCTTGCCTTTTTATTCAAAGATGGCATTAAAAGAGAGAGTACTATGAAAATTATTATAATAAGCAAAATAAACTGCATTACACTATGTTTTCTTCCATAGAGATGAATGAGGTAAATTGAAATCACAAGGCCTGCACAAGAGAAAGCTATTGGTATCCTTCCGCCTAAATCATGCGTAATTTCAGGCTGCAATACGACACTTAGTGTTTTAATCAGCCCGGGAGAGACTTCCCGAAACCCATTAGGTTCAGCAGGCAGCGGTATTATCCAGCCGAATTCTTTTCCCTTACCTTCCAAAATAGACTCAATGATAAGCGTTTCGATACCGTCTTTATATACAATTATTGCTCTCTGGCTCGGTATACCTGGAGACACCTTATACGCCTTTTCAGGAAAATATTTGCCATCCGCAAAAACAGCTTGCGAGATAGAGGAAATGAAAAAATATGAAAATAAAACGAGCTTATAAAGACCTGTTTGACTAAATAAATGTCTATTTCTCATATTACCTCCGCAGAATTTTAACTTTTTAAATTTTACTTTTTATTTTCTATAGACTGGCGATGTTGAGATGTTTTGCTGCGGCTATCTCGTCGGGTCTGCTTACAGGCGTTGTCACCGGAGCTGCTTTGACTTTTTCCGGCTCGGTTTCAGCCAGTTTGGCAATCTCAATCATAGCTTCTATAAAGGCGTCGAGTGTCTCCTTGCCTTCGGTTTCGGTCGGCTCAATCATTATCGCTTCGTTGACTATTATCGGAAAATATATAGTCGGCGGATGAAAGCCCCTGTCAATCAGGGCCTTTGCAATATCAACCGTATGAACACCGTTATCAAGCATCTTCTTTGTAGGTTTGAAGACACACTCGTGCTTACATATACAATCGAAGGCAATATCGTAATACGGTTTTAATTTTTCTCTTATATAATTGGCGTTAAGAACTGCATTCTCCGCAACTTTCGCAAGGCCAACGCTACCCTGCATCAGCATATATACATAAGCTTTTAAGACTACAGCGAAGTTTCCATAAAAAGGTGCAATGTTGCCGATAGATTTCGGCCTGTTAAAATCAAGTGCGTAAGTGCCATCATCTTTTTTTACGACGATTGGGATAGGCAGAAAATCGAGCAGCCCTTCAGTAACGCCTATCGGCCCTGCGCCGGGTCCGCCTCCGCCGTGCGGCGTGGCAAACGTCTTGTGCAGATTAAGATGAACGATGTCAAAACCGAAGTCACCCGGCCTGGCCTTGCCGATTATCGCGTTCATATTCGCACCGTCATAATAAGCTATCCCATCGACACTATGGATTAAATCGCAAATCTCTTTTATATGAGGATTAAAAATACCGAGCGTATTCGGGCAGGTAAGCATAAG
>CAYXGT010000077.1:0-13141 GCA_964464635.1 uncultured Pirellulales bacterium
CAAAGGCGAACGCTGAAGCGTTGAAACAAGCCGGCATCAACAATGTCTTCTACGTCTCCCCTGATACAGCTCACGAGTGGCAGTCCTGGCGACGAAGTTTATATCAATTCGCACCGCTTCTTTTCAAAGACGACTCTTCCCCGTCGGGTGGCACTCGTAGACGCGGTGAGTCGGGTCAGGGTGGCGCTCGTAGAGGTGGTGGGCGAGGTGGATTCGGCGGACCGATTGAGCTGGGGCCGGATGATAAACCTGCATTTGATGACCCTCCTGCAGGGTCCAATGTCAGGCGTCAGGACATCGCTCATGGCGAATTGACCACCGTTCAGTATGACTCCAGGACGCTCGGAACGCGTCGGCAGATGCTCGTCTATACCCCGCCGGCTTATTCGACCGACCGTAAGTACCCGGTGCTTTATCTGCTGCACGGTATCGGCGGCAACGAACGTGAATGGCAGAGGACGTGTCACGCGGATAATGTCATCGATAATATGCTGGCTGACGGCAAGATTCAGCCGATGATAGTTGTCTTGCCCAACGGCAATGCAAGTGTAACGGTCGACGCCCCACTTGGAACCAGTGGAGTGGGCATGGGTGCTGGCAACTTTGATAGCTGGGGAAATCCTTTTAAAAACGACTTGATTAAAGACATCGTACCTTATATCGAGTCTCACTATTCCGTATACGCAGACCGCGAACACCGCGCTTTGGCAGGACTGTCGATGGGGGGCGGCCAGTCCCTGAACATCGGTATGTATAACATTGATACCTTTGCCTATGTTGGAGGATTCTCCTCGGCGCCTAATACAAATCAATTCGGTGGAATGTATCCCGACGTCGAATTCCTGCCCGATCCCCAGGCAGCCAAAGAGAAACTAAAGCTGCTGTGGATTGCTTGTGGTAACAAAGACGGCCTGATCCGTGTTAGCCAGGGCGTCCACAATTATCTCAAAGAGAAAGGTGTGCCGCACGTATGGCACGTGGATTCGAATGCTCATGACGGTACTGAATTGGGCCAACAATCTGTATCTCTTCGTGCAGCATATTTTCCGTTCGAACACGGATTAAGTTATACGACGTTTGACTATTCGAAGCTTAAGGTATCCCGAAAGATTAAAAGCGGACAGTACTGTGACGGTCAAGGCCGATGTGAGCAATAGCGGCATCCGGATAGTTCGGCTTGCAATTTTTTACCGGTTTATAAGAAGTTAGAATTTATAAATACTTGATGAGTTATTAGAGACTACATGGGACTATTTAGCAAGACGGTACAATATTTACGGGGCACCTGGGCAAGCCCCATCAGAGGGTCACCTCGTCGCTGTCGGCGGTGTGACCTTAGGGGTGGATATCGATGACCTGCTGGATCAGCTTGAGAAGACGCTGATTCGGTGCCGATATCGGCGTGGAAATGACCGAAAGGCTGATTGGATACCTGCGGACGGCTTATAAAAAGGGGCAAATCAAGATTGACACCTGCGGGCCCTTCATTTATGATATTTTGCGAACCTGAAAACTCTCAACTGAAAGGCTGATGCTTTGTGGAGACGCTGAAAACATCTTTTATTCTTTCTGTTGTCCAGTGTGGTTGTTCTTGCCGGCTGTCAGCACGGGGTGTTTAAAGAGGATGCGGTGATGGCGAATACAACTTCCAGCCCGGACAGGGCACTGACGGTAACGTTTGACATTAACGCGGCGGGCCAGCCGCTGGCGGCCTCGACGCTGATGGCCGACATGCCGACGAAGCTTGCATCAATTCACGTCGATTCTTTACGGATTTGCCCAGCTTATCTTCCAGGATTAATAGAGCCTGTCAGATTAAACATATAAGTTGACAGAAGTACAAATGAAAAACGAAAGGAAAAAAGAAAAAATGAGTCTTGATATGAAACAGAAGACAGAAACCGGCATATCTGATTTAAGGGCTGAAGCAGGTCGAGAGGACAGATTGTCAATCAGGAGTGTCGTATGTCGGATCGTTATGATGTTCAGAAATTTTTGGTTAGTCACATGGGTGGCCGTGGCTATTCTTGGAGTCCGGGTAAATTTTGCCGCCACCTCCCTGCCGGCGTTCGCCGGCACACTAACCGGAGAAGCACCGCCGTCCGCTGAGCCCCTGAGCCTTTGGTATCGCCAGCCCGCTACGGCCTGGACCAGCGCCCTGCCCGTGGGCAATGGCAAACAGGGTGCGATGATGTTCGGCGGCATCGATGCCGAGGTACTGTGCCTCAATGAGGACACCCTCTGGGCCGGCGGTCCCTACACTCCGGACAATCCCGACGCTCTGGCCGCGTTGCCCGAGGTACGGCAACTGCTCTTTGACGGTAAATATCGCGAAGCCGAACGCCTAATCTCGCAGCGCATGATGGCCAGGCCCTTAAGTCAGCTTCCCTATCAACCCATCGGTGACATTCTGCTGACTTTCCCGAAGGTGACGAATGCCGAGAATTACCGTCGCGAGCTGAATCTCCGCACTGCTACGGCCAGCGTACAGTTCACCTCAGAGGACGTCACATTTACGCGAGAGCTGTTCGCAAGCTATCCGGACAATTGTCTAATCCTGCGTCTGACCGCCAGCAAGCCCGGCCATATTAATTTCAAACTCTCCATGCAGACCGGGGAAAACATCGTTGATAGTGAAGGTACCAACGATACCTTTATTCTTAACGGCACGAACCGTTCCGCCTCGGGCATCGCCGGGGCGCTCAAGTTTCAAACACGGGCTAAAATTCTCCATTCTGGCGGTACACTCACCAAGATTGCTCGCGATATTACACAACAAGCCAATGAGGCCGACACCGGGAACCAGAGAAGTCGTGGCTTCGGTCGCGGTGGTAATATAATTAATCAGAGTTCCAGCGAATATTCTTTGGAAGGTGCGGACAGCGCCACTATCCTTATCGCATCGGCCACGAGCTATAAGAGATACAATGACGTCACGGGTGATCCCAATGCGCTCGCCGCTGCAATCATCGACAAGGCGGCAGCCAAGGGTTATGACGCCCTGCGAAAGGACCAGCTCGCTGATTACCAGAAGCTCTTCGATCGCGTGTCGCTCGACCTGGGCACCACCGAAGACGCCAGGTTCCCCACCGACCAGCGAATCCGGAATTTCGCCAAGGGCAACGACCCGGCGCTGGTCACGCTGTATTTCCAGTTCGGCCGCTATCTGCTGATCGGCTGCTCCCGTCCGGGCGCTCAGCCGGCGAATCTGCAGGGTCTCTGGAACAGTGACACATCTCCGGCCTGGGGCAGCAAGTACACCATCAACATCAACACCGAGATGAACTACTGGCCAGCCAATAACACTAACCTCGGCGAATGTGTCGAACCCCTGATGGCTATGGTCGAAGACCTCGATGTAACCGGGGCCAAAACCGCCAGGACCATGTACAACGCACGCGGCTGGGTCGCACATCACAACACTGACGGCTGGCGCGCCACCGCGCCCATCGACGGCCCTCAATTTGGTATGTGGCCGATGGGAGGCGCGTGGCTGTGCAACACGTTGTGGGATCACTACGAGTACACGCAGGATCAGGCGTTCCTCAAGCGGCTTTATCCCGCGATGAAGGGCGCAGCGGAATTCTTCATGGATACCCTTGTCGAAGAACCCAAGCACAAGTGGCTGGTAACCAATCCAAGCCTTTCACCGGAAGTTCCACACCCCGGCGGTGGGTCCGTTGTTGCCGGCCCGACGATGGACATGCAAATTCTCCGCGACCTTTTTGCTCACTGCATAGAAGCCGGCCAGACGCTGGGCGTCGATGAGGATTTTCGCAAACAGCTTGCCGCCACCCGTGCTCGCCTTGCCCCCAACCAGATTGGCGCCGCCGGCCAGTTGCAGGAATGGCTGGAAGATTGGGACATGCAGGCCCCCGATCCGCATAACCGTCACGTCTCGCATCTTTATGGCCTGTATCCCGGCGAGGATATTTCCTATGCTGCTGACAAGGAGTTTGTAGCCGCCGTCAAGAAGTCACTCGAACTCCGCGGTGACAACGCCACCGGCTGGGGCCTTGGCTGGCGGCTCAATTTGTGGGCACGCCTGCATGATGGTCCCCACGCCTACAGGATTTTGCAAAACCTGCTCGCCTCTGCCAGACCCGACCCCGCCTCACGTCGCGATCGCTCCGGTGTCTATGACAATCTTTTCGATTCCCATCCGCCTTTCCAGATCGACGGCAACTTCGGCGGCACCGCAGGCATTGCGGAATTGCTCCTGCAATCCACCGCTCCATGTGTCGGCCAGCCCGCTCATATCGAGCTGCTCCCTGCGCTTCCGCCGCAATGGCCGGAGGGCAAAGTCACGGGTATCCTCGCTCGCGGCGGATTCAAAGTAGGACTTCATTGGCGTGATGGCAAGCTCGTTGGCGCTGACATTCGGAACACAGGTTCGCTCGCATCGGTAGATATAACTTACGCCGATAAGACGGTACACCTGACCCTTGATAGAGGTGTGACTCAATCGCTCAATGCACAACTTTCAAATGTGGGGGGAACTAATTAAATGTAAACGAATTTTTTGGATGCCGATAAATGCATGCGAAGTTCGCAGCCGCGAATCGTCCGGCTTAAGCGGTGGTCATCGGCATGGATATATAGAAAACCTGTTATGCTGAAACATTATCATTCATAAGGAGCTTTATTATGACACGCTTTATATTTCTTCTGGGGCTTGCGAGTCTGGTTTCGCTGGCCGGCTGTATTACTACAGCCGCGACGCCGGCTTCTTCCGGGGCCTCCACTGACGCGGCAAAACATTGGACCGCAGACAACGGCAACGGCACTTACTCTAACCCCTTGTTCTATGAGGAGTTCGAGGACCCCGATATCATTCGCGTCAGTGATGACTACTACCTCGCCGGCACCACCATGCACATGAACCCTGCTGTGATGGTCATGCATTCGAAGGATCTGGTCAACTGGGAACTCGCCAGCTATTGCATCGATAAGCTTGACCTTGGTCCCGCCTTCCGTCTTGAGGGAGGCAACATCTACGGCAGGGGCATCTGGGCGCCCTGCATCCGGTATCACGAAGGCATGTTCTATGTCTTCTCCAACGTCAACGGCGTCGGCTTGCAGGTCTTCCGCTCCAAATCCGCCTGTGGCCCCTGGGAGCGCAACCAGCTGCCCGGAAGGCACGACTTGTCCGTCCTCTTTGATGACGATGGCAAGATCTATATCATCTCCGACGCCAGAAGTCCCTATCCTATCGAAGAGCTCACACCGGACCTCAAGTCTTTCGTCCCCGGTGTCCGCTACCAGTTAGACGCCCGCATGGGCGAAGGCCACCATCTCTACAAGATCAATGGCAAGTACTACGACGTTTCCGCCATCCCCGGTGGCACTACTGATCAGATGGTCGCCCGCGCCGACTCGATTGAAGGGCCGTGGACCGTCGAGCGCATGGTCCAGGGTGAATCGCTCGGTGTGCCTACCGTGGCGCCCGCTCGCGCTACAGCCAATGACCGCGGCCTGACCCTGCACCAGGGCGGCATAGTCGATACACCCTCAGGCGAGTGGTGGAGCATCATCATGCAGGACCACGGCAGCGCCGGCCGCATGGTTGCTCTCGTCCCTGTCACCTGGGATAATGATTTCCCGATCATCGGCCTGCCGGGCAACCTCCGCAAAGCGCCCAATACCTGGATTAAACCCGACACCGGCTATACTCAGGATCCCAAGCCGGCGTTCGTTCATGACGACAATTTCGACAGCGGCAAGCTTATTTCCGACTGGCAGTGGAACCATGTCCCCGATGACGCCAAATGGTCTCTCACCGAGAAGCCCGGCGTGCTTCGGCTCTATTCGCTGCCCGCCAACGACTTCTATTCAGCTCGCAACAGCATCTGCCAGCGGCCGCCTGCACCCGAGTCCATCATAACTGTCGAGCTGGACACGTCGGGCATGGTCGCAGGAGACACTGCGGGTCTGGCGCTCTTGAGTTCGCCTTATGCCTGGATCGGCGTAGTGAAGTCCGAAGAGGGCATGACGCTGCAGATGTACAACAGCCCCAACAGAGGCCGCGGGCGCCGAGGCGCCGCTGCTGGCCCGGCCAATCCCCCTACCATTAGCCCGGCCAGTCCCCCCAAGCATCTCTGGCTGCGCGTTCACTGCAACTTCGACACCGACTACGCCACCTTCAACTGGAGCGCAAATGGCAGGGAATTCACGCCTCTGGGCAATCCCTTCACCATGACCTTCCAGTTGACGACCTTTCAGGGCGTTCGTCCCGCCCTGTTCAGCTACAACACGTCCGGCCAGCCCGGCGGCTATGCCGATTTCGACAACTTCACCGTTGACGAGCCGCGGGCGATGGGCATCGAACGTGAAATTCCCATGGGCAAGACCATTGTGCTGACTAGCGGCGCCGACGGCAGCTTTCTGGCAGCCGACACGCAGAACAATAAGCTGGTGAATTTGGCAGCCGACGCGGGAGGCGCGGTGCCCCAGAATGCGAAATTCCAGGTCATCGATGTGGGTTTGGGCCGCGTGGCGTTCAAGGCCGCCAACGGCCGGTTTGTGTCCGCCGCTGACGGGGATGTTGTATTGAAAGACCTCGCCGGTAAGACGCCTGGCGATGCAGAATCTTTCCAATGGGTCAACCTGATGCGCGGCGATACTATGCTTATGTCCCTGACGAATCATCGTTATCTGGCAACCAAGCCCAACGAGCCGGGACCGGTGACCGCAACAGCCACAGGTCCCAATCCGGCTCGCAAGGGCGGTGCTGAATTCAAGTGGAAAACTGTTGAATAGAAATCTTCTGTTCGGTTTTTATAACACTGTCGATAATAGAAGGAAAGAATGGTATGCTTAAGAAACGCATAGCAATAATAATCCTGTTTCTGTTGTCCTTGGCGTTATCCGCCACATCTCTGGCGGCTGATCTTAAACCGCGGATTATTGTGCTGACCGACATAGCACCCAGTAACCACGAACCGGATGACATGGAATCCATGATTCGACTCTTGGTACATGCTGACTTGTTCGAAATCGAAGGTCTGGTTAACTCCACCGGGTGGAATAATGTCGGCGGTCAGGAACATCCCGAGTTGATTCATGCTGCAATCAGTGCGTACGGAAAAGATCTGCCCAATCTTCTGAAACGCTCCGACCAGCAGGGACACCTGGCCGATGAGTCCCGACAACAAATCGGCTACTGGCCAAGTGTGGATTATTTGCGGGCCCGTACCGTCCTTGGCAGCACAAAGAGGGGCATCCGGTTCATCGGCAAGGACAACAATTCACCCGGCAGCGACCTGATTATCAAAACGGTCGATGAACAAGATGAACGTCCTATCTGGGTGTGTATCTGGGGAGGTGGTAACACGCTGGCCCAGGTCATCTGGCGTGTACAGAAGGAGCGAACCCCGGAACAACTCAGTGAGTTTCTGCATAAGATCCGCGTCTATACGATCACGGATCAGGACCGGGGAATGGGCAGAGCTCCTTATGAGGACAGCTCTCATTTTTGGATGCGCAAGGAATTCAAAAACGACCTTTTTTTTATCTGGGATGAATCCGCATGGCTGTTTCAGAACGGCACCGGAAAGGCCAACTGGGATAAATATGCCGCACAAATTCAAAACCATGGCAATCTTGGCACGTTGTATCCCAAATACAAGTGGGGCGTGGAGGGGGATACTCCATCTTTTCTATACGTCTGGCCTAATGGACTCAACGAACCTGAGTACCCGGGTTATGGTGGATGGGGTGGTTTTTTTGTCTGGGCAATAAGCCCCGACAAACAGACCTATGCCTATACAAACCATCAGGGATCGTCGGCCAGTGCTATTTCCAGAAAGTATGAAACTCGTTTCTATCCGGCGACATTCAATAACTTTGCCGCTCGGATGGCCTGGGCTAAGGATGGTGGCGGCAATCGAAATCCGGTTGTTGTCGTCAACAGTGACAACAGTCTTGCCAGTATCAAGGTTACCCCTATTCAAGGCACTTCCGTTACAATCGATGCTTCGGCATCCCATGATCCCGATGGTGACAAACTGACGTTTTCATGGTGGGTCTTGACCGAAGCGGGCACCTATACACAGGATATCACGATTTCAGGCAGCGACTCAAGCCGTGCCATCGTACAGGTCCCTTCCGATTCTGCGGGAAAGAGCTTCCATGTTATCTGCGAGGTGACGGATAGCGGAACACCGGCCCTTACGGCTTATCGCAGGATTATTTTTGAGCCGACCGACACGGCCCCGAAAAACTGAGCAAAATCAAATTAGAGAAAATCTGATAGGATATGAAACATTTGTTGCAGAAAGGATGCTCGTAGATGAAACGTAAGAGCAGTGACTGTTTTAAATGGAAGGTAACTGAACGAAACGATGACCGGCTGCAATCGGTTCCTATGTTAATGAAGCTGAGTCGCTATGAAATCGCAATGAGTTGAAATCTTTTAACGTGAAAGGTGATATCGTGAAAAAAAACATGCAAATGTTGGCAGTTCTGCTGGTATTCGGAACGTTGACTGAATGTTCTGCTGCTCAGTCCCGGAATCATTACAAAAGCTTCACCGTTTCCACCTATGCGATTCAAAGTACCGTGCAGGGCCTCATGAACGGTAATCCCGACCCCGCCAAGTCCTGGGCAGCACTCACTCGCAATTTGAAGATCGACAAGATCTATCTCGAAGTGATGCGCAACCACACGCTCGTCGATGAAGCCGGCTTGGACAAACTCAAAAAGTTCTTCGAAGACCAGGGCGTGCAGGTCTGCGGCGGCCTGGCCTATAGTATTAACGAAGCCTATGGCTACCAGGGCTTTGATTATGCCGACCCGGAAAACCGCGAATTCGCACGGAAAGCCGTGGAAATGGCCGCCCGCCATTTCGATGAAATCCTGCTCGACGATTACTTTTTCTTCAACCGCAAGACAGACTACGACATCAAGGCCAAGGGAAATAAATCCTGGACACAATACCGCCTTGAGACCATGCGCGAAGTCACGGAGAACCTCATCGTCAAAGCCGCCAAGGCCGTCAACCCTAATTGCAAAGTCATCATAAAGATGGCCAACTGGTACGATCAATACGCCGGCATGGGCAATGATACTGAAATAGTCCCGCTCCTCGTCGACGGCATGTTCGCCGGCACGGAATCCCGTCTTTGGGTCGGACAGGAACAGCACCTCCAGCCGTACCTCAGCTACGATATCATGCGTTTCATGGACAACCTCAAGCCCGGCGTGAACAAAGGCGGCTGGGTTGACCAGGGCGGCGCCAACCCGATTGATCGATACTCCGAGCAACTCCTGAATACCGTCTTTGCCCGCTGTCCCGAGATGTGCTGCTTCCACTACGGGGGCATGCTCATGCGTATCTGGCCCAATGCCATCAGCAGCCGCACCTGGGCTGACCTGCCCACCAGCCTTAACCTCGCTGACCTTCAGGAGACCTTTGGCACCAATGATGGCAATCTCACCTTCGCCGATGTCGCTGCCTACACCCTCGGCCAGGTCGACAAGGTGCTGGTCAACGTCGGCAGGCCCGTCGGTATAAAGACCTACACCCCTTATCACGCCACGGGCGAGGAGTTCCTCCACGATTATATGGGCATGATTGGTCTGCCCATGGATATTTTCCCGCATTTCCCCTCTGATGCTAATATGGTTCTTCTCACAGAGCAGGCCAAATCCGATCCCGACATCATTCACAAAATCAAGACTCAGCTCGAAGCCGGCAAATCCGTCTGCGTCACATCCGGCTTTGTGCGCGCCATGAAAGGCAAGGGTATTGAGGACATCTGCGAGCTCGAAACCACAGGCGTCACCGTTCCGGTGCGGCGTTTTACCTTCGCCGGTGCACCTTTCCGAGGCGGTCGCGGCTTTGTAAGGCGTGATGGCGAGCCTGATCCCTTCGAAGCCCCGCGCGACATCCTCATTCCCGAAATCAAGTATTTCAATATCCTGACTCATGACGCGTGGGGCGATGCCCTGGGCATCTCCCCCGGCGGTACGACCTACCCCGTCGTCCTGTCATGCGATTACTCCAAGGGTAAGTTTTACGTCCTGACCATCCCCAACGACCCCGCCGACCTCTACGCCTTACCGGAGACGGTTCTGTCGGTCATCCGTGCTGCCTTAGGCTCTGCCGAGCCCATCCGTATCGACAGTGCCCCCGCGCAGGTCGCCCTGTTCCGTTACGACAACAACACGTTTATCGTGCAGAACTACCTGCCCACGTCAGCGGAGGTTACGGTCTCCGTCGCAGGCACCGCGGCGCAAATTCACGACTTGCTTACCGGCCAGGACATCTCACCCGCACCGACAGCCGGTCGCGGTTTTGGCCGGCGTGGCCGAGGATTTGGCGGTCGTAGGCCGGCCGGCTCGCAGCCGCGTACATCTTTCACATTTACCGTGCTGCCGCACTCGTATATGGCCTTCGCTGTCAAACAAGAAATTCCGAGTGAACAGGCGACACAATAGAACTTTTCTTTTATAAGGAGTTACCATGAAACGCATAATCCTCGCTACTCTGCTTGTGCTAACCGCTCTGGCCGCCTCGTCCGCCGGCGCGGCGGAACCGGAGATCGGCAAAACCGCGCGCTACTGCAACCCTCTGCCGATGGTCACTGCGCCAGGCGGAAATGCGGCTGGGGATGTTACGGTCATCCGCGAGAAGGGCAAATACTACATGTACTGCACCGGCGGGGGCGCATGGATATCGGACGACTTACTCAACTGGTCATTCCAGTACGTCGCCAATGTCCCTGTCGCACCGCATGTCGTCAAATACAACGGCAGCTTCTACATGTGCGGCAACGATGGTCCGCTTTACAAAGCTGACAATCCGCTGGGGCCCTTTGCCGAGATCGGAGAATGGAAGAACACGCCCGACATCGGCGGGGGATGGAACGGCCCCTTCGACATGGACATTTTCATCGATGACGACAATAAGCCGTATCTCTATTTCCCGGGCAGGGGGATTAGCGGTATCTTCGTTGCGCCACTTGACCCTGACGACCTTACCAAATTCGCCGGCCCGGCCAGGCATCTTTTCACGTTCAACAGAGACCACGTCTGGGAACGTTACGGCGAGATGAACGAGTACACAGATGTTGCGTGGATAGAAGGCCCCTGGCTGCAAAAATACAACGGTACCTACTATCTGCAATACTCCGCCTCCGGAACCCAGTGGAAAACCTATGCCTCGGGATACTATACCGCAAAATCGCCGCTGGGCCCGTTTACCTATGCTCCCAACAACCCGTTGCTCCGCAGGACCGATGGACTTGTTACCGGTGCCGCGCATGGCAGCATCGTTGAAGGACCCGACAAGAATCTCTGGCAGTTCTACACCATTGTTCTCTCGAACCCGCCTGGGGGACGGCGCATTGGAATGGATCGTATCACCTTCGACAAAGACGGTAATATGGCAGTGAAGGTCACTGATACACCGCAATGGGCTCCAAATACGGTCAATGATCCCACCAAAGGTGATAGCGGGTCGATCCCGCTGACCATCAACAAGATCCGCGCGATGAACGCGCTTTCGCGATTTTCCTCGGAACAGCCAGGGCACTACGCAGCTTATGCGGTGGACAATTCCAGCGGCACCTGGTGGGAGCCCGCCGTGGAAGATACACAGCCGACTCTGACGATCGAGCTTTCCCCCGCGACACGCTTTGATAAGGTGCAATTGTTCACGATTGACTCCGTACGCCTGATGTTCAACCGCGGACGCGGCTTTGGTTTTGGCGGCCGGCGCGGCCTTACGCCGACCGCAGAGAGCGTACCCGCAACAGCCACAACTACAGAACTGCCTGTGACCAACGCGTATCAATACAAAATCGAAGTGTCTTTGGATGGTCAAACGTACACAATGGCCCTTGACCAAAAAAAGAACGACCTCTCGCGAGATACGATTTTTGAGGAAATACCCCCGGTGAAGTGCCGCTTTGTTCGCCTGACCATGACGAACTGGCCACGGGGCAGGCCACTGGGGATTATCGAGTTCACCATTTTTGGAAAACCCGCGGAATCTTTGCCCTCCGCGGAGCCGATTCCAGGTATACGCTAATTGAGGATAAACAATTATGCACTACAGATACCGCACTCGTATATGGCCTTTTCCGTCAAATAAGTCTCCGTGTTCTTTAATACTATAAACTAACATTTACATAAGGATTAACCAATGAAAAAATCAAATCTTATAAATGCCATCGTAGAGTTCCTGACAGAGCAAGTAATCATTCCATTCACAAATCTGACTTTTTACCAGACAGACACCCCCTTTATTCTTCGCGAATCTGAATTCCCATTTCGGGGACCGGCTCGCAGTAAATTGCCATTAACCGGAAGTATTTCCGTGGCACTGGCAGTTCTGCTCATAGTGTCCGTCGTGAGTCTATGGTTTTGGGTTCCAGTTGCCTTTGCGGTCGAGGAGAGCTGCGATTCTTGTGGTCAACAGGTGAGTATTACCGGGGATTTTACCCACCGCAAGGATGATGCGTCAGTCGCAATCCAGGATGCCACCGGCGATACGGCGGCGTTTCGCGAAGAAATCAATGGAAAGGATTTTACCGTCAGCATCTCGAATTTGCCGGAAGGCAAATATACTATCCTTGTCGGTGAAGTGGAAACGCTGTTGAGCAATCCGGGGGAAAGATTGTTCGAGGTGACTTCGGGCGATGTGGCATTGGCCACAAACTTCGACATAGTCGCAACCGCCGGCGGCAGGAGAAAGGTCTGCTATATTACCGGCGTGGTCGAGCATGAAGATGACTCGCTCCGCGGTCCACTGAAAGTTGCTTTTATGGCGGTCAAGAACAACGCTAAATTCAACACATTCGAGGTGAAGGATGCCTCGGGCGAATCGGTTGTCGCTTTCAATGCTTCGGATCTTGCGGAACCTTTTTCAGCCGCGGCGACCCGCATACCGGAAATCAACGAGCCGCCAATCTGGCGTGATCCGGCACAACCGTTGCAGAAGCGTGCGGATGATCTGATTCGTCGCATGTCGCTGGAGGAGAAAGTTGCTCAATTACAGAATGACGCCCCCGCCATTGCCCGGCTTGGTCTTCCTGCGTATAACTATTGGAATGAAGCCCTGCATGGCGTTGCAAACAACAATATCGCCACGGTTTTCCCGGAGCCAGTCGGAATGGCCTCTACGTGGAATCCGGGT
>CAYXGT010000078.1:0-13034 GCA_964464635.1 uncultured Pirellulales bacterium
CGAGAGCATCAAAAAGAGGCCTGAGATAGGGATTGACCTTTGCCTGGATGTCACCGGGCAGAAATCCGAGTTTTTCCCCGGCTTCGACTGCAGGCCGGGCAAGCACTATTCTTCTGATTTGCCTTTTTTTGAGCATCGAGACGGCAACTGCGACAGCGAGGTAAGTTTTTCCCGTCCCAGCAGGGCCTATGCAAAACGTGATATCATTCGTAAGCATAGTTTCAATGTACTTTAGCTGACCTTTCGTAGAAGGCTCGATAACTTTTTTATTGGAATAAACAGTGATTGCCCGGCCTGTCCGCTCAGCCAAAGGTGAGTCTTCATTGATAAGAAATCTTTTGATATCGGCTTCCGTGACAGTACCTCGCTTAATGAGTCTCTTCTGTATCCTGTCTATGACTTCAACAGCTTTGTTCACGTTTTTTTCTTTTCCGCTGATAACAAGATTCGACTGCCGGGCGGCTATCTGGACGTCAAGAGATTTGCGCAACAGCCTCAGATAGCTGTCGGCGGGCCCGAACAGCTCAAGATGATTGTGAATTGAATCTAATTGTATTTTTACTTCCAACTTTTCAATCCGTTGCTCTTCTGGACAAATACAATCCCAACATTAAAAACCCACAAAAAATATTGCGGCTTTTATAGTCACATTTTTTAATTCAGCAAATAATTGCAAAAAACAAATATGCAAATACGGCTGCCGCCAAAGGCGAGTCAACCACATCGAGTATCCCGCCGAAACCGGGCACACCGAAACTCTGCGGAGCAGCCGAATCCTTCTGCTCGGCACTTCGCTTTATCAAAGACTCTGCCAAATCCCCGAACTGGCCGATAAAAGCAAAACAAATGCCAAAGAGCACAGCAAGCGGCCAAATCATTATACAACAATCAGCAAAAAAAACAGCTACAATTACAGCGGCTATAACCGCGCCTGCCATTCCTTCCCAGGTCTTTTTCGGGCTTATATTCGGAGAAAAGCTGTGCTTGCCAAAAACTCTGCCGGCGGTATAAGCGCCTATATCAGCGGCTTTTACGACAAAAACGAACATAAGCAGCGGCCAGAGGCCGAAATCGATTCTTATCGCCGCTGCAAAAGAGGCTAACAAGCCGATATAAATAATCGAAAAGACATTGGCGCCGCAATTGGCAGCCACCGCCGAGATGCCATATCGAAAATACTGATAAAAAAACAGCCCAAAGAGAGTAAAAGCCAGCACGAAAAGCACATAAGTCGAGAGGGAAATCTCGAAAATTTGCAGCCAATACCAGCTCGTAGCCAGCAGAATCGAGGAAGGTATTACAACAGGTCTGAAAATCCTCAAATTCTTTTTTTCTATAAGTTTCGATAACTCGATTTGACAGGCCACGACAAGAAAAACAATAAGTATGCAAAACAAAGTCCCCTGAACGGTTGTATTTTCAATTGACGAAGACAGCGAGCCGTCCAGCCAGCCGTCGAAAACGACAAGTGCTGTGAAAACAACAGTCATCAGCGTACCAAAAATCAATCTGTATTTCAGCATTTTTCAATTTATAGAGAAAGCTAATATTCAACAGGACTGCTAAACTGTCGGTTTTATATCCCCAAAGCGCCGCTCTCTCTGCGCATAATCTCTTATAGCCTCTTCGATGTCATTTTCGGCGAAATCAGGCCACAAGGTTTTCGTAATGTAGAACTCACTGTAAGAAACCTGCCAGAGCAAAAAGTTACTAATCCTTCTTTCATTAGCGGAGCGAATCAAAAGATCGGGGTCGGCAAGCGAGGGTGCGTAAAGATGTTGTGAAATACATCTCTCATCAATATCATCGATACTTAACTTTCCATTTTTATATTCCTGGGCAATCTTCCTCGCTGCATCTGTCAGCTCGGCTCTTCCGCTGTAATTCAGTGCGAGGGCAAGTATCATTCCCGAATTACCGGCGGTCAGCTTTATTGTCTCGAGCAGCTCGGTGAGGACATTTTCAGGAAGCTGCTGCATACGACCGAGATGCTTTAGCCTGACATTGTTTTTCATCAAAGTGTCACGAATCTGAACAAGATACTGCGTATAAAGAGACATCAGGGCATTTATTTCTGAGCTGGGTCTTTTCCAGTTTTCAATGCTGAAGGAATACAGAGTAAGAGATTCTATTCCGAGATTCACACAGTGCGTTGCGATTTTTTCGACCGTTTCACCGCCCTTGCGGTGCCCTGCAACCCTGGGCAGATTTTTCCGGCGAGCCCATCGGCCGTTACCATCCATAATTATGGCGATATGCCGAGGCAGCTTCTCTACAGAGATGCCCAGCCGCTCGGCAGTGTTTTTTTGTTTTTCTTCGAAGCTTTCCATTAAGACAAACAAATCAGGGCCGAAAACAAACGAAATTTGACTTAAATAATGCCTTTACCCAGTGCTTTTTTTTCTTACCTGAATATCATCTGATTTCGTTTTGGCCCTACTCCAATTATCGTAATCGGTCTGGTGGTTGCCTGCTCAATCAATGTGATATAGTTTTTGGCATTTGAAGGTAAATCATTAAAATCAGTTACATTGCTTACATCTTCGTTCCAGCCGTCAACGGTTTCATAAACGCATTGGACGCGTGATAACTTATCCAGATTCGAGGGGAAGAAGCTCACCTCTCTTGCCCCAATCTGATAGCCGGTGCAGACACTAAGCTTCTCGATGCCTGTCAGGGTATCGAGATGCATCAAGGCGATAGTATCGATAGAGCCTATGGTGATGGTATAAGAGACAGCGACGGCATCAAACCAGCCGCACCGCCTGGGTCTGCCTGTAGTCGTGCCGTATTCATTTCCCTTGTCCCTGATATAATTGCCGATTTCGTTATCCTGTTCGGTCGGAAACGGGCCTGAACCGACTCTTGTGGTGTAAGCCTTGGCAACGCCGATAAATTTATCAACCATCCTGCAGGGGACACCGCTGCCGGCAGGCATACCAAGTGAGCTTGCATTTGAGCTGGTAACAAATGGGAAGGTGCCGTGGTCGAGGTCTAAAAGAGCCCCCTGGGCCCCTTCAAAAAGCACAGACTTGCCGCCTGAAATGGATTTATGCAGAAACTCGGTGGTATCCGTCGCAAATGGCAGCAGGCGGTCGGCATATATCCTGCATTTTTCATAGATTTGTCCCGCATCGATGGGTTGAGCGCTATAAACAGCCGAGAATAATTTATTTTTATATTCGACTACGGCATAGAGTTTGTCTTTTAGTCTTGCGAGGTCTCTCAAATCGGCCACTCGAATCGCAAAGGACCTTCCAACCTTATCTGCGTAACACGGGCCGATACCCCTAATCGTCGTGCCGATTTTTTCCCCTCCGAGAGCCTGCTCACGCAGCCTGTCTTCCGCTTTATGATAATCCAGAACAATATGCGCATTTTCACTTATCAGAAGTCTGCCATCTAAGTGAATATTCTTTTCGGCGAGAGAGCCAATCTCCTCAATCAAAGTTTCGGGGTCGATTACCACGCCGTTTGCAATTACGCACTTGACATTCTGGCGAACCGAGCCGCTGGGCAAAAGGTGCAGTGCGAATCTATCGTTACCAACAACGACTGTATGCCCTGCATTTGCCCCCCCGCTGTATCTTACAACGATGTCACTTTTTTCTGCAAGAGTGTCAACGACCTTGCCTTTTCCCTCATCGCCCCATTGTAAACCGGTTATGCAAATGTTCATTTTATCTATTCTCTAAAAAAACCTGCAAACATAAACCGCAACAGCTCACAAAGAAAGCATATTGCGGTTAAAAGCTGAATTTTAATATTTATTTTGAAGAACTCAACTGATTTCACCGACGATTTTTTCGAGGACCGGCGTTAAATTATCATACCTTCTGTTACTTAACTTTAACTGTTTCTCAGCGTCGCTCGAGTCTTTATAAGTAATAATGAAAAAACCTTTCGAATCAAAGTTTGTCTTATCCACCTTTTGGATGGAACGATAAAGTATCTGGTTTTTTCCGTCGATGGTTAACTGTTCTTCATCGGCGATGATTTTTTTGTTTTTTACGGTGCCAAGATAACAAGCTATGCCGGCAGCAATGGCTGCAAGGAAAAATGGTGATATACGCTGAAACATCATTGTATCGTCGGCCTTGCCATCCTTTACGTGTTTATTGTAGAAATCCTGCCTGCGTAACCAGGGATATTTGCTAAGGAAACCGTCATAAGCAAACACAACAGCAAAGACAATGCAGGCACCGATATAAATTTTCAGATTGGTCTTTTTAGATTTGCTTATTGGAGCTTCGATAGTCATCCTTTTTTTCCTGAAATCTATATCATTCTTTTTTGTGCAATAACATTTATCAAAGGCTGGACAAACTTAGGCACAATTTTTTCCGCCAACAGCTCTTCGCCAATCTGACACTGTCTGGCGAAGGATTTAACCGCATCAAATTTTCCCTCAGGTGGAGGAAACTGCCTGACAGTAACCAGAAGGCTTATTGCTCTGTCGGTTGTTTTTTCCCTGTCATCCGGTTCAAGAATGCTTGTTTTCGATTCCACGCTTATCCTTGCCTGAGTTCGACAATCTTCCGAGAGGGCAAGGACCATAGACGGTGAAAAATCGATAGGCCTTAAAGGAACATCCAGAAGAGAGCTGAATGAGCCTGAGCCGAGCAGTGCCTCTGCAATTACCTCGTCGTGGCTGCCGTTATAGTCAAAATCCATTCCAAAGATGACATCGAGCGAATCGATATCAAGATGACTTACAGAAAGCATAAAAGGGGCAAGCTCAAGAACGAGTTTGTGCTGGTTGTAAGCATCGGAAAGGTTTAAGGGATTGACAAAGCCAGAGCCTATGCGGTCCTGCTCGAGCACAATCCAGCGGTATCGGCCGGCAGAAGAATCCTCTTCGAGATAATAATTATTGTTACGCCGGAAGAAATTGCCCATAGCAGGATACTGCTTTTGTACTCTCTCAAAAAAAGCCAGGACGGTATCCCGCTCTGTCGGCAGGTCAAGCTCCGTGTTTACGTACATATCCACGAAGAAATCATCGCATAAAAGATTATAACTATTCATAGCCATAGCTCACAACTCCACCGTTCGATTCAAAATAACGAGCTTCCAGACTCCGAAGAGTGCAGCTAACTTTCACAAAAACCCGGCCAAACGAAGTATTATACATTCAAATATTCAGATTCCCAGATTTTTTCAGTCAATTCCTTCAGCTTATGGTCATAATTTATCATAATCCGGAAATATTCATCGGATTCGAGCGCTTCCTGGGCCTTTTCGTCCTCGAAATTCACTTTCTGCGGCAAAACCGACTTTCTAAAGATTTCATAATGGTCCCTGATAGAGCAGGGCATAAGCCAGTTTTTCGGCTTTTTCCAGTCGTTCAGGCCGTATTCGTTTTGCCATTTTCGAGATAAGAGCCGGCGAAATTCCTTACGTTTTCATTCTGACTCTACTCACCGCCAAAACAATAAACAAGAAGCTATTTACCTGTCATCGATTCTCGTAGTTTTTTAGATTATTTCAAATGATAAAATAGTACAAGAAAGGCCAAAAAATAGCAGTAGAAGGCAAAAAACTTAAATTTTGCCCTTCTGGCAACGGAAATCAATAATTTCAGTGCGAATACACCGCAAAAAGCAGCAGTGAGAAATCCGATTAAAACAGGGCCGAGCGATAAAGCCTGCTCAAGCTGATTGAGATTTTTTACTATTTGCACTGCTGTTGCACCCAATATGGCTGGTATTGCCAGAAGGAAGCTGAACTCGACAGCCCATCTGCGGTGAAGACCTATGAGTATGGCAGCACAAATGGTAGCCCCGCTTCGCGATATACCCGGCATAATAGCCACCGCCTGGGCGAGTCCCACGACAATTGCTGCGATAATGCTAAATTGACGCAGCCCGATGCGTGTTTTTTTCCGCCAGTCGGTAACCAGCAATAATGTGCCCGTAACAAGCCACATTAAAGCCACCGTCAATAAGCTACCACGGGCACGGACGAAAACGCCAACAAACATAAAACCAAAAAAGCCGGTAACTGCAGTAGCGATAACAGCCAATACAAGAAAGTGAAAGGCAGGACTCCTTTTATAAACATCAACGAAACTGTTGCCGTATCTGCCTGGCTCAATAAGGTTCCTTAAAAAAGCGGCTATCGATTTGCGAAAGACGATTAAGATTGCAATTACAGTGCCGGTATGAACGGCGAGGTCAAATAAAATCATCTGGCTGCTTTCAGTGTCAAATTCAAAAAAGTGCTCGAACAATACCAAATGGCCGCTGGAAGATATCGGCAGAAACTCGGTCAGCCCCTGCACAATCCCAAGTATCGCAGCGGTGAACATATTCAGACGGGCAGGTTCAAACTTTAGGTATCTGCCGAGAGATTCGACCAAATTGAAGTGGATAAAGAAAAGCAAAATTATGCCGGCATAGACGGCAGCCAATAAATCGTCGGCAAGGATTCCCCAGCCTGCGGGCAGTTTTTCGGCCCTTCTGACAGGAAAAGGCTTTGTGATATCAAATAATCTGAAGAGCAGAAAACCCGCTATAGCAACGAGCCAAATTTGCTGAGCCGCAAGTACCTTGCCAATCAAAGGACAGGCGATTAAAAATGTAAGCCCCTGGCCTGCAAACTCGTCGGCAACAACTTCACGAGGGTCATCTCTGCCGGTCCTGCTGATTATGGCTGGGGCAAACTTGATGCAAACAATCGAGCCGGCTATGACCATAAAAGCCAAAACGACCGACAGTAAAACGACGGAAATATTGAGGTAAACAAGCGCTAAAAAAATGAACATCGGCAAAAGCGAAGCCCAGCTGCCGGGTGCAAAAGGCAAAAGCCCCAGGCCGAAACAGGATGTCAGAAATCTTTTCATCATTTCAAAAAAGTTTATACATTTTAAGATTTTAAAAATCCAACTATAAGTATTTTTTAACGAGCTTTTACACCAGTTTCAGTCAGGATTCAATATCAAAAATCGAAAAAGACTAAATCTGGTCAATCATTCTCTGCCAGAATCTGTCTGTCATACCCGCGATATAGTCACAGACAGTCCTTTTAAGTCCCTGCTTTTCTATCAGCTTCTGATAATAAGCCGGCAATTGCCCGGGGTCTCTGCAGAGACTGTCAAAAAGCTTTTCGAGCTGTTGCCGTATTTCGTCGGAGGGCAGAATTAAAGTTTGTTGAGAATAAAAATCACCCAGCAGAAAATTTTCCAGCTCTTTTAGTTTCTGTTCGCTTTGTGCCGAAAGGGCAATAAGGTTATCGCTTATTTCACAGACGTCATTAACCGATTTTATTTTTGAATCATTCAAAATTCTTTTGCTGGTATCCAAACAGTCACTCACGAGGATATCGATAATAGCCTTTGCGGTTCTGGTTCTAAGGACGGCAGGGTCTTTAATTTCGAAGGCCTGTATTGCATCCTGTGCCTGCCGGAAAAGCTGAATTTCCTCTAACTTCCGGATATCAATCAGCCCTGCTCTTAAACCGTCTTCGAGGTCGTGACAGTTGTAAGCTATACGGTCAGCTATGTCTGCAACCTGTCCCTCAAGCGAACAGTTTTTTTCATCGAAAAACGACTGTTGAGTTTTGTCGTACGTGGTTTTGTGCTTCGCCAGGCCGAGTCGTGTCTCATACATAAGATTCAGCCCGACAAAACCCGGGTATGGGTGTTCGAGCAAATCGACGATACGCAGGCTCTGACGATTATGCTCGAATCCGCCGACATCAGCGGTCAGGCAATCGAGTATCTTTTCGCCGGTATGTCCAAAAGGAGGATGGCCAAGGTCATGGGCGAGGCATATCGCCTCTGTCAAATCCTCGTTCAGGCCGAGTGCTCTTGTAATGGTCCTTCCTATCTGGGCGACTTCGATACTGTGTGTAAGCCGGTTCCTGTAATTGTCATTAATACCCGGCGTGAACACCTGCGTTTTGCCTTCGAGTCTTCTAAAAGCCTCGCAGTGAATAATCCTGTCACGGTCTCTTTCAAAATCGGTTCTATAAGGATGTGCTTTTTCGCCGAATTTTCGGCCTTTGCTTTTCTCTTCGCTGACTGCATAATCGCAAAGCTGACAAGTCATATCCGGCACCTTATATTCTTATAGCAGTGTATCTGCCGTATTGCCAAAAAAAGCCTGCCTTTTTAAAGCTGCGGCAGATTCTGCTCTTTACTGACCTTTCGCAGCAGCTCGAGCAGCTCGGTCAGGCTTTGACTGATAACATCGGTATCACTGCAGACGTTGATAAAATTGGTATCGCCCTCCCATCTCGGGACGATGTGGAAATGAAGATGCCCGGGCAGTCCCGCACCGGCCGGCCTTCCTATGTTAATGCCGATGTTGAATCCCTGCGGCTTTATAACGGCTCTCAGGGCTTTTTGAGATTCCCTGACAAGCTTTAACATCCCAAGCAGTTCTGCCTCGCTCGCCTGCTCAAGCTCTGCGATATGGCGCAAAGGCGCTACCAGCAGATGCCCGTTATTGTAGGGGAACAGATTCAATATAACGATGCCGTGAGCCGTTCGCCATAAAACAAAGTTTTTGTCGTCGTCCCCGCGTTTTTCCACACATTGACAGATAAAACACTCACCGTTTTCTCGGCCGAGCTGCTCTATATATTTAATCCGCCAGGGTGCCCAGAGATTCTTGCTTTCCAACCGTCTTTACCTCCATACTTCTTTTTCAATCTTCGAGAAGCTGCATCGTGAGTTTCTGCTTCATATTTATTTTTATACGGACAGGCAGCGGTAATGTCGCAGTCATATTCATTTCATAATCCTGCTCTGATTGCTCGATTCGTCCTGCATCGATATTAAATGTTTCGGTGCCCGTGCCCTGCAAACCCGAAATACGGTACTTGCCGAACAGACCAAAAGGCCCGCTCTGGTAGAATGTGCCGGTATAGGGTATATGCCAGCCGGAAGGCGCTTTTTTGGAAAGTGAATAAGAGCCTGTTATAATCGCTTCTTGCCCATTATCAGTCTGACGAACCTCCTCGAGATTATATACCACGTCTCTTGCCTTGTGCATCACCATTGGCGTTGGAATTGAAAGCTGGGATTCCCATCTGTCACCGACAGCAACTCCCTGCACAGGATTATCTATGCTCGAGACCGCATCCCACAAAAACCACTGGGTAGCCAGAAAATCGCTGACCATATCGGGCTCTTTTATCCTGCCGCGCTGCGTGCTCGTCCTGAATGCTTTCTGGGCGACCTCTTCGATGAGCGCTTCAAGTTCTTTGCGGTCCTCGATTTTACCAGCAGGGCTTACGCGGAAAGTGAAGCTCTTGCCGGCGAAATTCCTCGCTGCATCGTTCTTTGCTCCTGCTGCGGGATTACGAGTTACATTAATCGATTCACATTTCGCTTCTATCGTCGTAAAGGAATATGAATTAACATCTACAGCCGAGTAAGAAACAATCATTTCCATCCTCTCGGAATATTTGGTGGTTTTGCCCTTTCTGGTTGTTGAGGCATCATCCATAATAACTGCGGTATCTCTGCTGGATACAAATTTATAACGAAGCACCTGTGACTGTTGAAAATCCACCGTCAGAAGATTGGCCCCTTTTGCAGTTCTTACAAGTTGCTGATAGTCGGGCCTCTGGCATGCACTGATAAAACTCAGCGCAGGAAAAGTTACAAGACAAATAACAGCCGCCCTGTTCAATATTACTCCTTTCTTTTATTCCGAAAATTTCCCGTCAATAAATTTTCTCGAAGCTGTACAGCTCGGTAGTTCCCATCTTTATTGTCGAAAGCGCTTTGCCTGTTTGCTGAGCCGACTCGCTGTCTATGACGGTCCATTCGGACTTCATCTGCTCCGAATATCGCTCAACTTGTCCGGCTGTCAAATCAAATTTCATTGTCCCGCTATAATCGCTGGTCTGGACAAACATCTTTGAAAGGCTGGCGTCTGACTGCGCTTCGGGGCCCGGCACGGCAATCATATCGACAAGTGCTGTTCTTTTTCCATTTTCATCTTTGATTTCTTTAAGAGTATAAATTTTCTCATAAGAGTCCGAGCCCATAAGGTCAAACGAGAACGTTTTTTGGCCTTTCCACTTGTCGCCCGGTTTGTAGTTTTCGCCTTCGGCGTCGATAAGAGCCGGCACCTCGTGACATTTTTTTACAATCTCATCCGACACAAGCTGAGCGGCAGCCCTTTGAGCGGGGGCATTGCCACTCACAGATGCTTCAATCTCCACGGCGCCGGAAACTTTTACAACTTCACCCTTCGGGTTAATAGTGATTTCATAACTCTTACCGACCAATTGATTAAAAGCATTGGGGCTATCCTGAGGCCTGGAACTGTCAAAATCAACTATCACCTGGTTTTTAACATTCATAAGATACTTCAAAGCCTTAATCGTAACTTTCTCGACCGCAACACCGTTGCTATCGACACTCTGAACCTGCCGGGCAAAGGTAATCTCAGCTTTACTGCCGGTATGGCCGCTCTTGAAACTCTGGTCTTCCGAAACCTCACCGGTGAATTCGAGACTCTTGTCCTTTTCCAAAATTACCTTATAGGTCGCCGAGCCGCCCGGCTTGAACTTCAATGCAAACATCCCGGCCGCAGGCATTTCGACCGGCGTTACCTGCTCTTTGCGCTGAGGCTTTACAATTACCTCTTTTGGTTTCTTTACAGTTATGTCTTTTGGCTTTTCTGCAGGCTCACAGCCAACGACAAAGAGCACCGCAAAAACAAACATAATCGATAATGCAAAAAATGTCTTTTGTGGTTTCATAATCAAGTCTCCTAAAAATTTTCCATAATTTAAATTGTGATTATAGCGGGTATATTTGTAAAAACAACCGAATTTCCTTTATTTATCAGCCGGCTGGCATTAAAATCACTTTTTAACCTTTTGCTGAATTTTGAAGGATTTCCGGAGAAATAAGATTATGAGAAGCGATACAGTCAAAAAAGGATTTCAAAGGGCGCCGCACAGGGCACTTCTGCACGCCTGCGGCCTGAGCGATGACGATATAAAAAAGCCCTTTATCGCAATTGCCAACAGCTTCTGCGAAGTCGTCCCGGGCCACGTCCACCTCAATAAGGTCGCCGAGCTCGTCAAGCAGGTTGTCCGCGATGCCGGCGGAACACCTTTCGAATTCAATACCATAGCCATCTGCGACGGAATCGCTATGGGACATACGGGTATGAAGTACTCCCTTGCCTCCCGGGAAATCGTCGCCGATTCGGTCGAGGCAATGGTGCGTGCGCACTGCTTTGACGGCCTTATCTGCATCCCGAACTGCGACAAAATCATACCCGGTATGCTGATGGCTGCGGTAAGGGTAAATATTCCGACAATTTTTGTTTCCGGCGGGCCTATGAAAGCCGGAAAAACAAAAGATGGTAAAGCCGTTGACCTTATCAGTGTTTTCGAAGGTGTTGCAGCTTTCAAAAATAATAAGATTTCAGAAGAACAATTAAACGAGCTTGAAAGAACAGGCTGTCCCGGCTGCGGCTCCTGCTCGGGAATGTTCACTGCAAACTCGATGAACTGCCTTTGCGAGGCTATCGGGATGGCCCTGCCGGGTAACGGAACAATCCTGGCGGTTGACCCGAAACGCAACAACCTTTACAAACAGGCCGGCAAACAGATTATGACGCTTGTGGAAAAAGATATTAAGCCTCTCGACATCATCAACGTCAAATCCTTCGACAATGCCTACGTGCTCGATATGGCAATGGGCGGCTCGACAAATACGATTCTTCATGGCTTAGCCATTGCCAACGAGGCCGGTGTAAAATACGACCTTGAAAGGATAAACGCCCTTTCAGCCAAATGTCCCAATATCTGCAAGGTCTCACCCTCGAGTAAATGGCACGTCGAAGACGTCGATGCCGCAGGCGGAATAAGCGCCATCCTGAAAGAAGTCAGCAAAATCGACGGTCTTGTCAATCTCGATTGCCTCACCGTCACCGGCAAAACAATCGGCGAAAATATCGCAGATGCAAAAATTAAAAATACCGAGGTAATCCATACGCTCGATAAAGCCTATTCTAAAACGGGCGGCCTGGTAATCCTAAAAGGCAATCTGGCGCCGAAAGGCGGCGTCGTTAAAACCGCAGGTGTCTCCGAGAAGATGTTAAGGCATAGCGGCCCCGCAGTTATATTCGAGTCTCAGGAAGATGCCTGCGAAGGAATCCTCGCCGGCAAAGTAAAGGCCGGCAGCGTTGTCGTCATCCGCAATGAAGGCCCGAAAGGTGGACCCGGTATGCAGGAGATGCTCAGCCCCACAAGCTATATAATGGGAGCCGGCCTGGGTGAATCGGTAGCGCTTATTACCGACGGCAGATTTTCAGGCGGTACGCGCGGAGCCTGTATCGGCCATATTAGCCCGGAGGCCGCTGTCGGAGGACCCATCGGATTACTAAAGGATGGTGACATAATCGAAATCGATATCCCGAAAAATAAAATAGATGTAAAGCTCTCGGACAAGGAACTTGCCGAGCGCAAAAAAAACTTCAAGCCGCCGAAGCCGAAAATCACTAAAGGCTGCCTTGCAAAGTACGCCTCAATGGCAACCTCCGCCGACACAGGTGCTATACTAAAATGGTGAAAACGCATTTTCAAAAATGTTCAAAATGTTTAAGAAAATAATAAAAAGCACCGGTATTAAGATATACTTTTGGCCGATATTCTTTTGCTATCTATTTATCTATCTCTGGATGTTTATTTTTTTCTTAACAAGTAAAGAAAATTCATATTTTCTCGGCCTCCAACCCGGCAGTTTAAGAGAAGCGATTTTCGTCGCCGGTGTCGGAGCAGCCAGCTTATGCTGCTTATGGATAATCACTTACAGGTATAAAATAATAAAAGAAAAATCTGTTAACAACAGAACAAAAATAATGCTGACCATTATTACAATCGCATATTTGCTTTTTTTAATCAGATTATTTTTTGATTTTTGAAATGTATTTTTGAATTTTTATTTTTAATTTTTTATTTATTTCTCTGTGCTCTTGTATGTTGACATCTGTCATGGTTAATAATAGTCTCACTGGTAATGCTGGTGCAGGCGAGGCGAGCGTAGCGAGACGAGCCGG
>CAYXGT010000079.1:0-12443 GCA_964464635.1 uncultured Pirellulales bacterium
AGAAAAAATCAGGAAGCAGAAAGACAGAAGAAGGCGGAGAACCCCCTGATATCCGGCCATAAAATACCAAAAGGCGGAATCATTTAATAAAAAAGATTGGGCAGAAAAGCAAGAAGCAACGGGAACTTCTTATAATGGAAGAAGTCGATGCCGGTAATCTGCTGTCTCTGTGGCTGACTATTTACATGTTAAAAAAAATGAAAGTGTCAAATTAAAGGAGATTTTATCATGGGATCAATTCTGTCACAATTTTTTATGTTCATTTACTTTGGGGCCGTAATCACTTTTATAATTTATATGATACGGTTGTTCACACGCTTTGTTGATGCCATTGAAAGAATAGCTAATTCGGTAGAGGACTGCTGCAAAAGCAAAACTTCTCAACCAGGTTGAACCGATAACTTCTCGTGCTTAATGATTTTCTATAAAATTTACAAAACCACAGCAACTGTATTTGATGCGGAGCTTTCACCGACCTTATTAACTGCCGCCAAGAAAAAGTGGATTCCCGCTCCCCGCTTTCGCGAGGACAAGCTTCGCAGGAATGACAAAGTATAAAGTCGCCGCGAGGAAATAAAACCTGCGGTGAAACCGCAGGCTAAATATAAAGACAAAACCCCCGAATAAATTCAACTCCGCAATAAATAATAACATAAAAATACCCCAAGGGTAAACCTGGGGGCTAATCGTAGAAACGTTCTTTAGGTTTTTACCAACTGGAAAGAATGTCTGGTTTTGCGATTGGTGAGGAAATCGACGGCTTTTCTGATGCTCTCGGCTGTAGAGACGAGAAAGATTTCATCGCCGGAATCTATAATATAGTCACCGCGAGGAATGGAAAACAGGTTTTTATGCTTGTTGTAAACAGCCATAAAGACGCACTGCGACGGGAAATTTTTGCTCTGCGCGATTTCCTTGACGGTCTTTCCTATAACGCGGGAGCCTTCGGGAATTTCCACCATAAAAACGTCGGCCCGGCCGTTACCAATACTGGCCTCTCTTCTGAGCTCGGGATTCTCGATATCCATAACCAAATGATTGACCATCATATCAGTGACACGGACGATTTTGCTTGCGCCGGCCAAATGATATGCGTTTTCATAATTCGGGTCTCTCATTCTGACAATGATTTTAGGCACGCCAAAGCTTTTCGCCAGTATTGCACAGGCGAGATTATCAGCGTCGCTCGCCGTTGCAGCGACGATGATATCCGCCTTTTTGATACCGGCTTCGACGAGGACGTCAACTCTCGATATGCTTCCGTTAACGGCGACGACGCCGGTCTGTGCATAGATTTTGTCGCAAACGTTTGCATGGTCATCGACAACAACAACGTCATGTTTGTTCTGCATGAGCCTTTGAGCAAGCTCACCGCCTACCATTCCGCCCCCGCCGATTATAATATACATTTTTCAATACCTCCAAAAAAAGATTGTTTTATAAAATTATACCCAGGCCTTTCTCGAGAACAGCAGCAGTACGGGCAGGATTTCGAGCCTGCCCGCCAGCATACCGAATATATACGTAATTTTAACGACAGGATGAATCTTAATAATACTATCGACAGAGATATAACAGGGTCCTATATTTCCGACGGCCGAAAACATTCCCGACAGCGACTGCCAGGGGCCGTGTGTCGAAAACAAAGCGGTGACGGCACCGCCGACGATAATCAGTGCAATCCAGGTAAAAAACAGGCAGCCGACACGATGTATTTCATCGTTCGAGATGATATTTTTGTCAATCACCAGCTTTTGAGAAGTGTTTTTCGAGACCCTGAGTCTGAAAATCTCTCTCGAGGTGAGCTTTTTGAGGATTGCGATTCTCAATACCTTAAAGCCGCCGCCGGTGGAGCCTACACAGCCGCCGATTACCATCATCACAAGAAACAACTGCCTGGATGCGGCGCCGAAGTAATCTGCGCCGATATCCTTTGTGCCGAAACCGGTTGTCGTCATAACAGAGACGACCTGGAAGATTCCATAGCGGAAGGTTTCCTCGATGCGGGCAGGTTTAAAGATTTCGGCGAGCAGGCCGGACTTGAGCAGGTGCTCGAACATTATGATAACGGTAAAGCCAATGATGAATGTCCACCAGTACCTGACTTCGGTGCTGTCCCAGAGGGCTTTGAATTTGCCTGTCAGGACGCGGTAATGGACGAGGAAATTTATTCCGCCGAGCATCATCAAAAAGGTGACGGTGTATTCGATGAGCTTGTAGTTGGGGTGTCCGGAGATGCGGTAATAATCGATGCTGGCGTCGTAAGGGGAAAAGCCGCCCGTGGAAAGGGTCGTCAGCGAGTGACAGAAGGCGTCGAAGACGGGCATTTTCTCAAGGATAAGGACAAATGCGGCAAAGAGCGTGAACAGGATGTATATTTCCCAGAGGATTTTGAGTGTGCTGAACAGGCCTGGAGTCGGTCTCGAGGAGGAGATTTTGTGGCTCTCGGCACCATAGATATGATGGACACCTTTGCCCTTGAAAACAAGGGCGAGAAACAAAGACAGGATACCGAGACCTCCGAGCCACTGTATGACAGAGCGCCAGAAGAGGATGCTGTGCGGCAGATTCTCGAGGCCTGAATAAACAGTGATGCCGGTCGTGGTAAAACCGCTCATAGCCTCAAAGTATGCATTGAGATAACTTGATTTGATTCCGATTACAAAGGGCAATGCACCGAGAGCGGAAGCGAAAATCCAGCCGAGAGCGCAAATGAGCATCGAAGAGGTCATATCGATGGGACTAAACTTAAATAATTTTCTGAAGGTAAATCCGAGAGCGAACGAGAGGCCGGCAGGCACAAGGAAGGCCAGCAGAGTCTGCCAGCCGTCACCGCGGCTTCCCCAGAAGAGAGAGACTAAAAGCGTCGGCAATAATAATATTATGCCGAGCACTATCAGCAAACTGCCGATGAAATGAAATATAGAGTTAATCCGCTGAAATCTGTTTCTCATTTACGGCACTACCCTGCAAGCTGCTTTTTACTGTACTATTTATCGGTCTGAACCAAATCAGCTTTTGCTGCGGCTACAGAGACTCCTCATAATAATAAAAATCGGCTTATACGAGGGGGAACTTAACGGGATAACAGGTCGAGGCGAATTTATAAACGACTGAGTAAATTGCAATTGGCGGCTGAACGAGCAATTAATATCGGCCCTGAAAGCGGATTTGTAAAAAGAGGCTTCAATTGAACGTAATTTCTGTTACTATTGCGGTACCAAAAGAGTCTTTATAATAGCTGAGCGGATTCAAATAGTATAAAGAGAAAAGAAAATGAGCTGGTGGAATCATATACCCGAGCACATCAATCCCGATATAATCGAGGTCGGCTCGTTTCGAATACGGTATTACGGCATGATGTATATTGTCGCCTTCGCTGTCACGTATGTGCTTGTGATGTACAGAATAAAAAGCGAAAGATATCAATACACCAAAGAGATTATACAAAAATATTTTATATGGGCTATTCTGGGGACATTGATAGGTGGAAGACTTGGATTCGTATTATTTTACGATTTGAGCTATTACATCGCGCATCCGTTAAGAATAATATTTCCCTTCGAATACACGAATGGCTTGAAATACATCGGACTTTCGGGAATGTCATATCACGGCGGTTTGATTGGTATAATATTAGCCGCCCTGCTTTTCTGCCATAAGAACAAGATAAACTTCTGGCGTCTGGCGGATTTATTCGCACCGGTTATACCCTTAGGTTATACGTTCGGGCGGATAGGCAATTTTCTTAACGGTGAGCTTTACGGCAGAGTGACATCGGTGCCGTGGGGAATGTATTTTCCGTTGGATTCAAGCGGGCAATTACGACATCCGTCACAGCTTTACGAGGCCCTTTTCGAAGGGATACTGCTATTTATAATACTCTGGAATTTACGGAAGAAACACATTTTTAGCGGTTTTCATTTCTGTTTGTATATTATCGGCTATGGGACAGCTCGATTCTGTATCGAATTTGTAAGAGAGCCGGATGCGGGACTTGACTTCATATTTAACTTTTTTACTATGGGACAGATGCTGTGCGCTGCTATGATAGTCAGCGGAATACTTATTATACTGATAAAATATCGAAGGCAGCGAGAGGCTAAAATTGAAAAGATGAAGTGACGCCAGGAGAAAAAAGGGTGCGTAAAGTTTATATATTTGTCTTTGTTGTGAATATTATTTTTCTTGCGGCGTCACTATTTATTCTACCGGAGAGAGCAGCGATGCACTTTTCCGGAGGCGGACAGCCGGATTCGTTCGGCTCAAAATATTTTTTCGCCGCCGTCCTTGCCATATCCGAGAGTTTTATTTTCGCTGTATTTTTATTTATACCATACTTAGTCATGAAAAGTCCTCCGGGATTGATGAACCTTCCAAATAAAAAATACTGGCTGAGAGAAGAAAACAGAGATGCCCTGAAGTTGAAGATTTCAATTTTGTTTTACGAGTTCGGAACGGTGTTTTTCGTATTTATGTTTGCAGCAAATTTTTTAGCTGTAAAGGCCAATCTATCTGAGCCGGTCAAATTAGATAACAGGCTTTTTTTCTCAATATTAATCGTACTGCTGCTTTACACAGCTTACTGGTCCGTTAAATTTATGCTTTCTTTCAGGTTTCCTTAGGAAAAAGCCAGAGCATAAAAATTCATGTTTTCGTACAATTTTATCCAACAAGCGGCTATGAATTAGTAAAATCTTGAAAGTTCAAGGCGAATCTTGTAAAATTATCGATGTCGTTAGGATAAACTCATGTTTCGTAAACGTCTAAATGGGAAATGTCAGAAAATTATTGTTGCAACAGGATAGATTATACATAGAATACAAGCCGGGAAATGGCGGAGTAAACATAATGAGTATCAGTATTGGAGAACATTTGAGTATAACATGAAAATAAGGGATGAGAAGCCGTCGGATATTGAAGTCATCACAGAAGTCACCCTCTCTGCTTTTGCGGATTGTCAGTACGGAAACCATACCGAACAGTTTATAATTCATGCGCTGCGGTCAGCGGGGGCTCTGTCTGTTTCGCTGGTAGCGGAGATTGATGGCAGGGTCGTGGGGCATATCGCGTTTTCACCCGTTACTATTTCCGGCCAGAACTGCCAGTGGTATGGGATTGGGCCGGTCTCGGTGCGGCCGGATTATCAAAGACAGGGGATTGGAAAATCGCTGATTGAGGAAGGTTTGAGACGATTGAGAAAGTCCGGGGCCAAAGGCTGCGTCCTTGTGGGTGATCCTGAGTACTACGAGCGGTTCGGTTTCAGGAATGTGCCGGAACTGATTCTTGAAGGGGTGCCTCCGAAGAATTTTCTTGGCTTGCCCTTTGGAGAAGACAGGCCGCAGGGAATTGTAGTGTTTCATAAAGGATTTAGCGCCGCAGGTTGAGTAAGAATGAACAGTCAGAGGTATTGCCGGGAACAATCCCTCCCCGTTTGGGACCTGGCCTGCGAGGAAGGTAGTTTCGGTTGCCTGTTCATTTAATGGGTGTCTTTGGCGGCGGTTATTTCGGCGATTTGTACTTAAAATTTACATTTAATATAAGTGGACAGATTATGAGGAGAATATTTATGGTTGGAGCGAAAATCGCAAGCCTGGTATGTCTATTTTGGGCTATTACTATGACTCTTCAGAATATTTCTGTCATTGGCATGTTTTTAATCAGCGGCCGGAACAAATCATACTTAAATCAGCGAAAATTATGCCTTAGGTATCAGTGATTAAATAATTTATACCTTAGGTATTCGTGTTCAATTCGTGAAATTCGTGGTTCTATTTTTTTCATTCTGAATTCTAAATTCTCGAATTTGTATTTGAAAGGAGTTACGAAAATGGCAAAAGGAGTATCGAGATTAAAAATTTTATTTTAGCCAGTTTGGGCCGTGAGTGATGTCAACTTTTAAGGGGACATCAAGCTTTATGGCAGTGGTCATTTCCTCATCAATCCATTTTGCGTGTTTTTCAGCCTCGTTTGCAGGCAACTCGAAGACAAGCTCATCGTGAATCTGCAAAATCATTTTAACAGGCAGATTTTCGGAATCGATTTTGTGCTGAATATTTATCATAGCGACCTTGATAAGGTCGGCGGCAGAGCCCTGTATAACGGTGTTGATTGCCATACGCTCGGCCTGGTTTCTCTTGTTGGCATTTTTGCTGCTGATATCTTTTAACCTTCTTATCCTGTGCAGGATTGTTTCTGCGAAACCGGTTTTGCGGGCTTTCTGTTTTACAGATTCAATAAAATTCCTGATAGAGCTGTACCGGCTGAAATAGTCGTCGATGAATTTTTTCGCGTCTGCCTGGCTTATACCAACCGTCTGGGAAAGTCCGAAAGCGCTCTGGCCATAAATTATGCCAAAATTTACAGCCTTGCACTTCGAGCGCATATCATCGCTGACTTCGTCGATTGGACAATCGTAAATCTGAGAGGCGACGAAACGGTGAATGTCCCTGTCCTCTTCGAAGGCTTTTATGAGGGTTTTGTCCTTCGAGAAATAAGCGAGGAAACGCAGCTCAATCTGTGAATAGTCCGCGCTGAGGATACAGTCGGTTTTCTTTGCGGGGATAAAAGCTGCACGGATTTTTCTGCCGAGCTCGGTTCGGATTGGTATGTTCTGCAGGTTCGGGCTCGATGAGCTGAGCCGGCCTGTAGCTGTAATTGTCTGATTGAAGGATGCGTGGACCCTGTTTGTTCTGGGATTTATAAGAGAGCCGAGCTTATCGACATAGGTGTTCTGCAGCTTGGAAAGCTGTCGATATTCGAGTATAAACGGGATGATTTTGTGCTCGCCGGATAATTGTTCGAGAACAAAAGCATCGGTGCTTCTGCCGGCTTTTCCCATTTTTATCGACTGCAGGCCGAGCCTGTCGAAAAGCACCTCTGCGAGCTGTTTCGGCGAATCGATGTTAAAAACCGAGCCAGCATATTCGTACACTGCATCGGCGGTTTGCTTTAAGGCTTCGGATATATGTATCGATAATTTTTTAAGCAAGGGGACATCAAGAGAGACGCCGTTAAGCTCCATCTGAGCAAGGACTGTTACGAGAGGCATCTCAACCTCTTCGAAAAGTTTTTTGATAGGCGGGTCCTTTTCAAGGCGGTCTTCGAGATACCGGTAAAGCTGAAAGGTGATGTCGGCATCTTCGGCGGCGTATTCGCAGGCGGGCTCAAGATCAACCATATCGAAAGTGAGCTGATTTTTGCCTTTGCCGATAAGAGAAGTAAGCTTGACTGTGTCGTAAGCCAAAAAGTCGATTGCCATTGCATCCATCGAGTGGGATTTTCGGGTAGGCTCAAGACAATACGATGCAACCATAGTATCAAAATAAATGCCTTCGAGAGGCATTCGAGCATTATGAAGGACGAGAAAATCGAATTTTATATTCTGGCCGATTTTTTTAATCTTTTCATCAGCCAGAACCGGTGCAAGCTTGTCACGGACGTAATTGATGTCCAGCACTTTCTGGCCAAGCGGGGCTTTTATTGGGATGTAGCAGGCTTCATTCGTTTCGAAGCAGATGCTTATTCCGACAAGGTCTGCTTTGACGGGTTTGATTGAGTTTGTTTCAGTATCGATGGCAAAAAGCTTTTGTTTTTTCAGGTCTTTGAAGAACTTTTCGAATTTTTCAATTGAGCTGATGAGCTGATAGCTATGTTTGACTGTTTTAACAGAACCGTATTGACTGATTTTTTCATCCGTTTTTTGCTCGTCCTTAACGGACGGTTTTTGAGCAGTTTCCGGCAGCTTTACAGAGGAAAGGCCGAGCTGAGTAAGCAGTCGGCTGAAACCAAGCTCGGTAAAAAGAGCAGCTAATTTATCATTGTCCGGTTCGGTGAGTTCCAGTTTCTGAAAATCAATTTTCACCGGCGCATTTGTATCGATTACAACAAGCTCTTTACTTAAGTATGCCTGCTCTTTATAGTTGCGCAGGTTCTCACCTCTTTTACCCTTAATTTCATCGACTTTTTTATATAAATTATCGAGAGAGCCGAATTGCTGTATAAGCTTGATTGCGTTCATTTCGCCGATAAGCGGCACGCCGGGGATATTGTCGGATGAATCACCCTGCAGAGCAAGGACATCGATAAAATGCCGCGGCTCGAATTTATATTTCTTGTAGAGCTCGTCATCATCGAGAATATCGCCTTTTTTCATATCATAGATGTAAATATGGTCATCAACAAGCTGATACATATCCTTGTCTTTGGCGCAGATATAAACGTCTATATTTTTCTTTGCTGCTTTCTTCGCAAGTGTGCCGATGATATCATCGGCTTCGAAGCCGTCGATACGCAGGACAGGGACATTCATCGCTTCAAGAATCTGCTCGATGCGGCCGATTTGCTGGGGCATATCGTCGGGCATAGGCGGGCGATGTGCTTTGTAATCGGCGTAAATTTCAGCTCTGAAACTGGGGACCTTCGAATCCATAGCGACTGCGAGCATATCAGGTTTTCGGTTTCGTATCAGGCCGAGAATCGCTGTTGTGAAGATATATGTTGCCTGGATTGGCTCGCCAGACGGGCTGGTCAATGGGCGCATCCTGGCAAAATAGGCGGCGTAGATATGCGCGTGACCGTCGATAATATAAAGAGACTTCGCCATAAGGACAATATAACCACAGCGTTTGCCAAAGACAAGAGGTATGTTGAAAAGCAGAAAATATGAGGAAAAAGAATGTATCAATCCGTAAAATGGAATTGCACAAGCTCATTGATTTTCGAGATAGCGGCCTGCGAGAATAGAGTTTTTTCCACTATTGATAATTAAAACAGGGGATAAATGAAAGGCGCCAGTGCGGTACCGCTAAGCAGGACAAGCAAACCGAGAATCAAAAGTATAATAATGATGGGCAAAAGCCACCATTTTTTGTTGTGCTTGAGAAAAAAGAAAAACTCGGAAACGATATTGCTTCGTTTTTTTTGTGCAAGCTGCTCAAATTGTTTTTTTTGTTCCTGCTTCATTTAGATAAGTGAGACAAAGATTTCCTTAACTAAAATTGTCTAAAATACCTTTCGTAACTGTCGCACTGCTTATGAGCAATCCAGTAGGTCTTCGCTTTGCTGTCAAAGCTGCGCTTAAGCACATCGCGGCCAGCAATGCGAAATAATAACGCCAGGGGCGTAATAATCAAAAGATAAAAAGCGGTCATAAGTAAAAAACTTACCGCCAGGCCGATAGGAAGGGCTAAAAACATAAGTCCGAGATAAATCAGACGGGTCAGGCGATAAGAAAACAGGCTGGAGAGAAAGATTATAATGCCGATAAACAGCGGAACGGCAGATAACGGAAGAGCGACTTTCTTATAAAGAAACAGAAAAGCAAAGATAAGACTACAGGCAATAATCGCAATCAAACCGAAGCTTCGCAGTTGTTTTTTGTCCGGCCTGAAATTTATCTCTATAAGTGACATTTTACTAACCCTCAATCAAGGTTAAACTTTGCGATGTAATCATCAATTTCGTATTGCTTTGCCTGCGGCTGGTCATTTTTGAAAAGCACAAAATTCTCCAGAACCAGGACGTCCATATTTGTTGCCATAAAGCACCTGTACGCGTGTTCGGGAGTGCATACTATGGGTTCGCCCCTGATGTTGAAGCTGGTGTTAATAATTACGGGGCAGCCGGTCTTCTGCTTGAAAATTTTCATCAGGCGATAAAGTCTCGGGTGCCTGTCGAGGTCGACGGTCTGCAGCCTCGCGGAATAATCAACATGCGTAATTGCAGGTATAACACTTCGTTTCACCTTTAATTTATCCAGGCCTTTGAGCTTATCGACGGGGATATCAGCCGGCAGGCGCTTTTGCTGCTTGATGTCAGCAACAAGGAGCATATATGGGCTTTGAACCCGGCCGTCCATCTCGAAATATTCGGCTGCGTCCTCCATCAGCACGCAGGGGGCAAAAGGTCTGAATGACTCACGAAATTTAATCTTGCGATTCATAAGCGACTGCATCTTTTCGCTGCGAGCATCGCCGATGATACTCCGATTACCCAAAGCTCGAGGCCCGAATTCCATACGGCCCTGAAACAGGCCTATGACTTTCTGGTGACCAATGAGTTCGGCAATCTTATTAAAGAGCTCATCCTGACTTTCGTATAAATGATACTTCGCACCGACAGAGTCAAGGAAGCTTCGAATTTGCTGAGAATTAAAAGCCGGCCCGAGTAATGAGGCGCCCTGGCTATCGAGACTGTTTACCTTTCTTTCGTTGTTCAAAAGCTGATACCACACAAACAAAGCAGCACCAAGTGAACCGCCGGCATCACCTGCTGCGGGCTGAATCCAAATCTTTTTAAATGGCCCCTGTCGGAGGATTCGGCCGTTACCTACACAATTGAGAGCCACGCCGCCCGCAAGAACCAGGTTTTCCATTTTCGTCTGCTTATAAATATGACCGGCGACACGGAGCATAATTTCCTCGGTGACTTTCTGGATTGATGCGGCAATATCCATTTCCCTCTCGGTAAGCGGAGATTCTGGCTTTCGGGCAGGGCCGGAAAATAATTTTTCGAATTTCGAATTTACCATTACCATTTTGTGACAGTATGGGAAATATGACAAGTTCAATCGAAAGGAGCCGTCCTCTTTGAGGTCCAAGAGCTCATTCATTATCAGGTCATAATATTTCGGCTCGCCGTAAGGGGCCAGCCCCATCATCTTGTATTCGCCGGAATTGACCTTGAAGCCTGTAAAATAAGTAAAGGCGGAGTAAAGAAGGCCGAGCGAATGAGGAAACTGCAAAGTATGCGTGATTTCAATTTTGTTTTTTCTTCCGACGCCGTAACTTGCCGTCGCCCACTCGCCGACACCATCCATTGTAAGGATTGCCGCCTCTTCGAAGGGCGAAGGGAAAAATGCGCTGGCGGCGTGCGATTCGTGATGCTCGACAAAGACATACCTTCCCTTGTATTTATTGCCGAGTGCCTTGTCCATCTCGTGCGGCAGATGAAGTTTCTTTTTTAGCCAAAGTGGCATCCCTATCAGGAATTGTTTCAGGCCGAGAGGTGCGTAAGCAAGATATGATTCGAGAAGGCGGTCGAATTTCAAAAGCGGCTTTTCATAAAATACCACAAAATCGAGCTTATCAGCGGTGATACCGCCCTGCTGCAGACAGGAATTAACGGCATTTGTCGGGAAACACTCATCGTGTTTTCTGCGGGTGAATCGCTCCTCCTGGGCGGCGGCAATAATGCGGCCGTCACGGATAAGAGCCGCCGCACTATCGTGATAAAAAGCTGAAATTCCCAGTATATTCATATATCTTTTTCCTGCGATTTCATTATTATAATCAATTCATCGGTTTTTATAAATACAAAGGTTCTACTTTTTAAATCGATTTCCCCAAAAAACGTTATTAATCCGCATCGTTCATTAAATATCGGATATTTGACATTATTCTCTCTGCGTCCTTTTTCGATAAATCACATCGGGACGATATACTAAAGACAGGATAAAACGGCACAAAAAACCTTGACTTTTGCGGACAGCCGCTTTATAATGAAAATCTATCGAGGAGTGATAAATGATGAAGCTAAATCACAAGAAATCTCACCTTTTTATCAAGAGCGCAATAATACCTTTAAATACATTGAAAATTGAAAGGGCAAAATGATGGTACGGAGAAACTTAATACTTTTATTTGTGGCGCTATTTGTTACGGGCATTTCCACACAGGCATCAGGTGCGGATTTCGGGACTGCTTTTACCTATCAGGGCAGGCTTATCGACGTCAACGATGCAGTTGACGGACTTTATGACTTTGAATTCGGGCTGTACTCAGATCCGAACCTTAGCGGTTCTCAAGTGGGGGATACAGTTGATATAAACGACATGGCCGTCTATGACGGCTACTTTACTGTGCTGCTGGATTTTGGCAGCAGCGTATTCAATGGCGATGCACGCTGGCTTGAAATCGCCGTCAGGCCGGGCGAGCTTGATGACCCCAATTTATATACAACACTTAGCCCGCGACAGGAAATGACGCCAACACCATATGCACTGCAAACCAGAGGGATATTAGTGGATGATGCGTTGAATGTGGGGATCGGGGCGATAGATCCGAGCTGGCGTCTGACCATATCAGAGGGTGGTTTAAATGTTTTCGCAGGCAGCAGCGGTGAAACGGTGGGCTTTTCTACGAGCCGGTTTTATGTGGCAAATAACAATGAAGATTCTCTTATGGATATTAGGGAAAGTCCATCTGATTTTATTAGATTCTCTAATAACGGCGGAGACGTAATGACAATAATAAACGAAAAGGTCGGCATTGGAACACAGGAACCGGTGGGCAAGCTGCATGTTGATGGCGGCAAGGCGATGGACGGCACTTGGGGCGCCGATATTGTGATCAAGGCCCAAGATGGAGGGGACGGATGGGCAATGCAAAACAACGGGGAGGCCGGCGGGGATATCATTCTATTGCCTGGTGAAGGAGGCGAGG
>CAYXGT010000080.1:0-12255 GCA_964464635.1 uncultured Pirellulales bacterium
CGACTATTTACGGTTACGATGAGCGCGGCAGGGTGACGCTTGAAGTCAGGCCGGACGCGAGCTGTACCAAATATTTCTACGAGCATTATACGTTCGACTATAATGACGGCGAGAGTTTTTATCAGAATGTCGAGGTATATGAATACGGTTATCCGGATAAGCCGAGCATTATAGAGGATTCGGCGGGCAACAGTACGTACTATCAGTATGACGGCTACGGCAGGACAACAAAAATCATCGACCCGGAATATAATGTCACCGTGTATCAATATGACGGCAAAGGCAACCTCACAAGGCAGGAAAATAAAAGAATCGTCTCTTTCAATGAACAAGATGAGGAATTGATATATGAAATTTTCTCGATAACTGAAAATGAATACTACTACCGAGACGCCGACGGCAAACTGAGTCTTGAAGATAAGCTGCAGCTTACGAACCTGCTTGCCTTTAGTGAGATTCTTGATGCAAACGAAGAGGTCATCGATAAAACCGAATACGTTTACTACAACAATACGAGCAATATATGGGAGGTTATTAAATATTACGACCCGGCAGGCGGGCCGTCCGATTACGATGTTGTTACCACATACAAATACGATGAACCGAATAGCAATTCTGTTGACCAGCCGTATTCTGTGAGCCGGCCGCATTACAGCTATGTCCAGCCGAACTATACGAATTACTTCAAGTACGATGATATGGGTAACCAAATCGCAAGCTGGTACGAATGGCTCGACCCCAATGACCCGGAAAATATTCTCTATGTCTTTAACGTTAATGAATACGATGGGCTAAATAGAGTCGTACGAACCTGGCGGATTGTTGATGATGAGCAGCCTTACGACCCGAATGATTGCAATAGTGTAATGCTCAGTGAGACGGTTTATAATTCGGCGGGTAAGGTCGATTACTCAGTCGATGAAAACGGCCTGTTGACGAAATACGAATACGACCAGGCAGGCAATCTCGTCGAGACAAGAGGCTATGAAAATTATGATTCTTACGATGCAAATGTTCTGCCGCTGACTATCAGCAGGACGCTCTACGATGATGAGGGAAGAGCTATCGTCTCAGCCGGTCCTTACGACGCTGCTGACTCGAATCTGCCGACAGGGACTTTTACTATTTACGATTCAACAGGCAGGGTGGTGGAGACGCAGCGGTTCTCCGGCGTCGAGATAACTATTAAAGATGTGGAAAATATTCACAAACAGGTAGTCGGTAAAAAGACTACCGGTTGGATAAAAGATGAATTGCTGTCTTATGAAAAGACGATTTACGACACAGCCGGCAGGGTGGCTTTAACAATTACGCTCGACGATGAGGGCTACGAGCAGCCGACAGGGTATAAATACGATGCAGCAGGCAAGCAAATCGCAATCGCAGATGCGAATGATTATGCTCTGCAGAAAGATTCGAATGAGCCTGATTATGCCTATGAACTGGATGGCGACTGGTACGTAATCAAGCAGACTGTTCTTGATGACCTGCTCGATGAAGATTTTATCGATACGCTTAATTATATTTCGACGATGGAATATGAAGGCAACCGCAGAAAATCCGTTACCGACGACCGAGGCAATACTACCTCGTTTACCTACGATGCCCTTGGTAGAGTTATTGAAACTAAATATCCTTCAGTCTATTATATTGATAAAAACGAAACTCCTCAGACCGGAAATCTTTACACTTATACCGGTTACGACAGTTTGGGCAGAAAAGAATGGCAGACTGAGCCGACCGACAATACAGGGGCATTGGATGATACAGATGGTCTGCGCTGGTTCGAATATGATGCCGCCGGCAGGCTGACGGCGACTATTCTGCCAAAGGTTGATGTCTTAGGTACCTGGTATCGGCCACGCTATGAATACAAATATGATGACTACGGCAACCTTGAGGAGATATGGGACAATATTACAGAACTCGCGGAAGATCCTAATACGATAGACTATTCCAATAAACGAGTTACAAAATTTACATATAATGAGCTTAATCAGAAGAGTTCACGTACTTTGTACTATGGTACAGGTAATGCTAAAACTGAGTACTGGTATTACGATGCACTTGGCAGAGTAAAGGTTTATATCGATTTCAAAGAGCAGGCAACAGGATATTTCTATAATAACCGCGGTCAGCTGCAGTACAAATGCTACTATGAGGCCGATGGTACAGTTGACGGTGTGAATGAAAATTATAATGAGACTGACCCGGATGCAGGCTATACAACTCGTGTTATATATACATACGATAATCTCGGCAGGCAAGAGACGGTAATCGACGCTCTCGGTACGACTACCTATCATTATGACATTGAAGGCAGAATAGAGCAGATTGAGACACCTGAAGGGACAGTCAATTATGAATATAATCTGATAACCGGCAGCAAGATAAGAACATATAGTGATAATACAGATACTGATTATTTCTACGACAGGCTTGGCAGGCTGGAGACTGTACAGACTGCTGACGAAGAAGCAACTTACGGTTATGACGCTGCGGGCAACCGCGTCTGGATGGGATTTGACCTTGACGGCTCAGCAGGTTTTGAGATTGAAACGGATTATACATACAATTCTATCAATCGGCTGACGGAATTGGTTCATCAGGATACAACAGGACAGTTGGCTTCCTATAGTTACAGCCTTGCCGCTGACGGCCAGAGAGTTTTCCTCGATGAAGAGATTAAGCTTACCGGTGGTTCAACAGAGACTCACGAGATAACGTACGGATATGATAATATAAATCGACTGACCGGTGAAACGGCTGAATCGGGAGATGATGGTTATGATGTTTACTATGAGTATGACTTAGTGGGTAATCGAACGCTGCGTGAGATTACAGTAAACCTTCAGCCTTTTACTACTGAATACGAATATTACGACGGTACAGACAAGCTCAAAACAGAAGCGCAGTGCGGTGCGAGCTGTATGCTGGATATCGGTGATGAGCGTTACTACGCATATGCTAAGCAGAACGGCAAAGGCTTTTATTATAGAGATTCCAACGGTAACAAAATAGGCTCATTCCATGCGTTTATGATAGGCCTGCCTTCGGTTTGGTCGAGGTATCTGTTTATATTTGTGATGGCGATGGTGCCGGTGCTATTGTTTGGGACTGCTGTAAAGAGACTTATTTTACGAATGCTGTTTTGTTACAGTGAGCCGACACGTCTTCGTTTGCGGGTACCCAGAAAGAGTATCTGTGTATTGCTTGCCTTTTTGATATTTATTGGGCCGGACGGCTTTGAATCTTTGGCACAGGCGGAGGTGCAATATGCCAATCTTGGCGTTTCAAGCTGGGGACAGACTGACCGAACAATTGAATACACATACGATGACAACGGCTCTCTGCTTACAAAGACCACGGAAGTTACCTCGACATCGCAGGTTATAGAAACTGTAACCAACAATTACAATCTTGCAAATCGTCTTGATAAGGTTACAACTGAGCTGGCAAACGGCGATCAGCATATCGTCGAATACACGTATAATGATGAAGGTATAAGAGTCAGAGCCTACAACTATGATATTCCTTATGGACAGGGCGTAGAGAACGAAAAGACCGTTGTTTACTTGATTGATTCTTATAATCACACAGGATACACTCAAACTCTCGAGGAGCTTGTCTTCGATTATGCTGATCCTGACCCGCTTACCGAAACGCCGGACTCACTGACGACGTATTTGATTGGTGATGATTTAATTGCTCAGAGAGTTGATGGCACAGCACAATACCTTTTGTACGATGGCCATGGAAGCACTCGTCAATTGGCCGAGTATGATACTTCTGTTTCGATTGTCGAGACTTTCTCGTATGATGCATACGGCGTGCTATTGCAGAATCAGGCTGATGTTGTTAAGCCGGGTTATACACAACAGCAGCAAACGAACTTGCTCTATACCGGAGAGTACTTTGATACTAATGTTCAACAGTATTATTTGCGTGCTCGATATTACAATCCACTGACCGGGTTATTCAACAAGATAGACGATTTCCCTGGAAATAATTCCGACCCGCAAAGTTTGCACAAGTATTTATATTGTCATGCGAATCCGGCGAATAATACTGATCCAAGTGGATGTCAGTTAGGGGGAGGAAGTTATTCATTAACTGAGATCGTAGTGATATCAGCAATGATAGGTATGTTAACGGGAATGATTACTTATCATTTTACGGGGAGTATTTCGGCGGCTATATTAGTGGGTGCAGCCTTTTTTGTTATGACATTCATTGGTTTGGGCGGTATCGCAGCATTGAAAGCAGCAATAACGGGGGCTACGGTAACATCTCCATATTTATTAAATCCTGATAGCTGGCAAAAGGCAGAAAGCATGCTTGGTAGAATTCTGCACCTTAATAGGAATTATGCACATTGTTACGAGAAGGGAATGATTACATACCGTATACCTGACTTTGTCAATAAAGCAGGGGGTTTCATAGCAGAATGCAAGTGGAGAGAGAACCTTTATATGTCGGACCAGCTTAGGGATTTCGAAACGTTAGCTAAAGCTTGGGGCGTAAGGCTTTATATTTTTGTGTGTCAGGATACACATGTATCAGATTCTGTGGTAGAATTATGCAAAAGAACCCATGGTAAAATTATTCGAATTTTTCAGTGATGGGAAGGAGTTAATCGCGATGAACTTTTTTGAAGAGCTGTTGAAAAAAGGAATTGACTGGAAGTTTGTTGAAAAATCATCGGATGAACGCGGCTATCTTGAAATGGTTCTGACGGCAACGAGGGACTGGAGTGGTGAAGTAAATGCCCGGGAGTTTGTCAATATTCTGGTTACAGAGAATGATTTCTTGCTGCCTGAGAAATTTGATAGACACGAGCCGGAGCGATTTGTTTTTAATCCTGATGAACTAACCAAGTTTATAGAAATCTGGACATCTGATGTTATCGGTCTTATTACGAAGCGAAAGAAACCTTACCTTGCCTGGATGATGGTTGATATTTGGTATAGAGAGGCAAAAGTTTTTAACGAAATAGTGTCAGGTTTTGATGAACGATATTTCAAGAAAGCGGATAATGTTGCAAAGCTTCTTTCTTGTGCAAAACGACTTTATAATTGGGGGCGTATTAATCACGGCTATATTTGTCACGAAGAAAATTGGATTTCAAAGAATAGCTACGGAAAAATTGTTGAGGATGCGAGAGGAAGACCGAGTGCTGGGGGAGGAACGAACCTACAAGAGGGTCTGCCTGGGATTTATTGGGCGAATTTTTTTGGACCGGTTTATGTAGAGTTTTTTGGGAGAGAGAAATTCGATACTGCCCCAGCTTATTATAAAGAAGAATTACCAGATGGTGGTTTTTTAATACTTACTTCTGAAAGCCCGCTTGACTATGGAAAACCAAAAGTACGTGAGTTGGAGGAAAAGATTATAGATTGTCTGGGCCGAGAAGCATTCTTCGAAAAAGCACATCCACGAAAGATTTGTCGTGTTCCGGAGTTTACCTTTGAACAGAAATCTTTGGGACGTCCAGTAGAAGTTAAAGAGTATGACTCTGTTTCCGATGTTATTCCGGAACCTCAGAGTTTTATACAAGAAGCCCGACAATTGTCTGAAAAATTTGTTAAACGCGTCGGCAAAGAGATTGATTACTCTCCGGAGAGTCTGGAACGGGTGGATGATTTTATATTGAAGAAATCATATCGCCGGCCTAAACCTTGGGATAATGATAAGTGTCGAGGAATTATTCAAGAGATAACTGCTTATTATGGCGAAGTATTAAAGCAAAATTTACATGGTAAGTGGATTGTTCAAGAAGATGATAAGGGAATTTCTCACCCTGTTGTTGAGTTTTCGGTAAAAAGGCAGAAACAAAATGAATATCCTTTTACGCGAGTAATTAAGTTGTGGTGTGAGCGGGAGCGTGCAGATGGATTAGCAGTACGTTATCATCTGTTTAGCAGTGGCGAATGGGGAAAATTGGAGAATTTCATTTCGAGAAATTTATTAAAATGTAAACGTTGAGTATGTTTAAAAGCTAAAGAGATGTTCATTACCTATTAATTAGATATAATGGATTAGATATTATAGAAAGTATAGCTCTTTGGAAATTAAATATACGATGGCTATGGCGTATTGCTGCAGGATGAGTCTATAGCTTCGCAGCATCCCGGTTATGTATCACAACAGGCTACAAGTTTATTGTATGCTGGTGAATACTTTGATTCTGACAGCCAGCACTACTATAACCGCGCCCGCTGGTATAATCCTCTTACAGGATTATTTAATAGAGTTGATCCATTTGCTGGAAATCTCAACGACCCGCAAAGCTTACATAAGTATCTATATAGTCATAACAATCCTGCTAATAATATCGATCCATCAGGAGAATTTGCGCTTTGTGATATCGTAATAACTGCAGCTATTATAGGTGCAGTTGTAGGATTATTTTTACCTGCAGAATCATTTGGAGAGAGGATTAGAAATTCGCTGTTTACGGCACTCCTGACAGCATTGATGGTTGACTTGATGATTGTTGGTGCGTCTGCTGCGATTGTAGGATTAGGAATGTATTTTGGAGTATTCTTAGTTTCAGCAGACACTTTTGTAACTCTAAGTATGATAGCAGTAGGTGGTACAACATTTGCGGCTGGAGCAGAAAATAGTTGGTTTGCAAGACAATTAAGTCGGCTTAGTAAAATTAAACCTTGGGGCCACAAGACTCCTTCTAGTCAACCATTAAAAATAGGTTTTTCCAAAACACAACATCCTGAATATGCACAAAGATTAAGAAACATTAGTGGAGACAAGAAGACTTATACCTTAGATAGAACTGGTTCTATGGCAAGAAGTAGAGCTGCTGTTCGAGGAGTAGCTAGTCGACGTGGTTTCGATCGTGATGAATGGCCTATGGCTATAACAAAAGAAGGGGGTGCTGGCGCTGACATAAAATACATGCTCCCATCACAGAATCGGGCTGCTGGAGCAACTATTGGTAATAAACTAAGACCATACCCAGATGGTACAAAATTTCAAATAGAAATAACTGATTGACATTGGACAATTTATTATTCATAGTATATAGTTAATGATAATATTATAATTTTAAGTTTTTTAGGTGTTACGATGTTAATAGACGAACTATTACACAATGCGGACGTAACATTTGATTATACCGGCAAGCTTGAGCTAGCCTTATCAATGATTGCAAAATATAATGGAGTTGATGACGTTTATAGGAAGGTTCTGAGTAAAGGTGGATTTCATGCATTTTCGAAATCACTCCGAGTTTTCGGCTTAACTCAACACAATGATGCAAAGAATATTTTATGGTGGAATGAACCCACAACTTGGAAATTCGAATACAGTGATTTCCTGAAAGATGTTTGGTCTTTTGCAGAAGATGTATTTGGGAATCAATTTCTTTTCGATTTGAACGGAGTATTTTGGCTAAATAATGAGACAGGAGAATTGACTTATCTTTGTGATACATTTAGCCAATGGTTATCTATAATAAAAAAAGATGTATTATATTATACTGGTGCTAAGTTTGCATTCGATTGGCATAAGATTCATCCCGATGAGATTTTAACTGGCAATTTTTATTTATGTCCAGTTATTCCGTTTGTATGTGGAGGTGATTATGATGTAGAAAATTTCTTTCGTTACGATGCATTGAAGTGCTTATCGTTAAAAGCTAACTTTGCACGGCAGATTAAGAATTTACCTGATGGAACACAAATAAAATTCACTTTTGTAGACTAAAAGTGCTTAAGTGCATATTATAAATGAAATCGGTTACCCGGAAATAGCTGAAAGTGGGGGAATTATAGTTGGTAATAACGGTGCGTCAGCTGGTCTTCCAAACGGAACCAATATTGGACCTACATCTGTTCAGGTCGATACCTGGAATGGCGCAGAATTGGCAAATTTATAGTTTACAACAATATAATTTAGAGGTATAAAAACAAATATGAGTAAATCAAAATATTGTACTTTTTATTCTTATTTGATTGAAGAAATTCAGCGTAGAGGACTGCATGTGAGAAAATCTCTTCTATCTGAGGATGGTTATTGGACAATAGGTATATGCTTTCGGAGCAAGAAAAGTGGAAAGATTCGTTTCTATAGGTTCACATACGATAACCACGGAGATAAATTTAATATTGAGAAAAGAAAATTTTTTTCCTATGAACCAATAAGACAAATGCAAGTGAGCGTATCAGACAATTTAAAAGAAATTTCCAAGCAAGCTCTGGAAATCGCTTCGAGCACCTCTTGAAAATCACAATATATTTTCAGACAAGTGTTTTTTGATTTTATAGCTCTTTGAAAAGTTAAAGATAATATGATGCATTAAACAGAGTCATAAAAACGATTTATCCCGAAACAGTAGTTGTTGAGGGTGGGGCGGAGGCGGTTCATACTTATACACATACCGGATATGATTATCTCGGCAGAAAGGTTTGGGAGTCTAATCCTGTAATTGAAGGATCGGCTGAGGACATCAACGATAGTGATATTAAAATCTATCAGTACGATGCAGCAGGGCGGCTGATAACGGTGGTACTGCCGGATGTGAATGACCCTGAGAATGGCGGCCAGCCTGCCAGTCCGCTTTATGATTATTATTACGATGATTATGGAAATCTAATCGGCATACTCGATGCCAAGGACAGATTGACGGTATTCAAATATAACGAGCACGGCCAGCAGACGGCTAAATATCAGCCGTTCGAGCTTAGTGAGCCGAACCGTGTAACGTTGGATGTTTATTACGAATTGTCACAGCAATCGCCGCAGCCGAAAGCAGCGACGCAGCAATACGATGTATTAGGCAGGATTACGAAGTCAACCGATTATAAAGGCCAGGTTACAGGATATACATATAACGAAAGAGGACTTCCGGAATATGAAAAATATTATGTTGATGATGCCAATTACGCAATTGGTAATCCTGAAAATGTTATTGAATACACTTACGACAATTTAGGCAGAAAAGTAGAGGTAATAGTTGATTCAGTTACCGAACAGGAATTTTACTACGACGCCGAAGGCAGAATTCAAGCGGTTTATTCACCACAGGGATATATAAGATATGAATACAGTGACATAACAGGCAACAAAATTGAAACACGCACATATTCACCGTCAGCGAATTTACAAAATGATGTTTTAGCAGCAAGTGATAATGATAATACAAGAGTAGAATACATTTACGATATACTCGGCAGGTTGGCTGAGTTAATAGTTCATAAACGAAACAGCCAATCAGCGAGTGAGATAACGACTTACTTTTATAATCCTGCGGGTTCAGTTGAGCAGATTATTTATCCCAACGGTAATATTGCGGAATATAGTTATAATGCACTTAATAGATTAAAAGAGCTTACTAACTGGAAGGATGAGGACAGGGTTGAAGCTGAAAGGCTCAGCAGATTTAAATATACACATTATGCTGATGGACAGCGGGCCTCTGCGATTGAAGCAGATGGTACGCTTATCAGCTGGTCTTATGATAATCTTAACAGGCTAACTGTAGAAGATTATGATGCGCCCGGAACGGCTGATGATTATTATGAAAATTACGAATTTGACCTTTGTGGTAATCGCAAGTTCATTAAGGGCTTATTGGAACAGATTATTGTCGAATATAGCTATAATGAGCTTGACCAGCTCGAGTTTGAGGATTATACTACCAGCCAGGATTATACATATCAGTATGATGACAACGGCTCTTTGATAAGAAAATATTACGGCGATTCAGGCGATCCGTGTGACCAATACAGCTATAATTTGCGGAATCGGTTGAGTTTCTTCACACCAAATGGCGGGGATACTGTTGCTTACGAGTACAATACCGATGGTGTGCTTGTAGAAAAGCAGGTTGGCAGTTCAAATCCAGTCATCTCCCTTATAGACCCATATAATCCGACAGGCTATCCTCATGCATTCAAGCAGAAACAGGCCGGCCAGTCCGACATCGTATATATTCTTGGCAATGATGCGATAGGACAAGCCGAAGGCACAGACTCACCTGTTTTCTATATCTATGATGGCCATGGTTCTGTAAGGAATTTGTCGAACAGCTCAGGTTCGGTACTTGAGAATTACCATTATAGTGGTTATGGCAAGCTGTTATCGAATTCGGATACACCTTCTATAGAGGTGTTATATGCTGGACAGGTTTATGACTGGGATATAGATTTTTATAACAACTGGCACAGATGGTACGATCCATATACCGGCCGATTCAATAGAATGGATGATTACGCCGGCAGCCCACAGGACCCAATTTCACTTCATAAATATCTCTATTGTCACGCCAATCCGATTAATGGAACAGATCCCTCTGGAAAATTTACTTTACCTGGTATAACATTTGCACACTCAATAGCTGCCAAAATTAGGGCAAAAGTGGCTGCAACTGGTGTCGCTGCTTATGAATTCGCTAAAAGAATTGCAATCCGATCACAATATTATTACTATCGTATCGGGTTTGAACTGCAACGGTTGTTCCATGGAGGTAACTGGTCGCATAATTTGCGAAATAATCTAAAAGAAGTAACCGGTGATATGCCTGGAATGCATGCACATCATATATTGCCGCGGTTGTTTGAAGCTTGGTTTAACTCACAAGGAATACATAATATCCATGATCCAATCTATGGAATGTGGATTGAGCCTGCTTGGCATTTAAGCAAAGGTCAAGCATATAATTCAGCTTGGCAGATTTTTATTACAGAACATCCCCATGCAAATGTTAGTGAGATTCTAGTATTTGCTAAAGAGGTCTCGGCGGAAATAATGCAATGTCCAACATTTATCCCTTGAAAGGATAATAAAGATGTTGAATAAGTTTTATTCTATAATGCCAACTTGGAAAAAGAAATGGTTTTGGGGCCGTATATCAAAAAATGACATAGAGAATGTTGACAGGTGCATCGGCAAGGGTATGCGGGGTTTTAAAGGAGTTGTACATATTGAAATTGTGGGCGGAAACTCTCCGGGAGATATATTGCATGTTGGTTTCCCTCTACTGATTGTGTCGTTCAAGGTTTTGGAATTATGGAAGCAGTTTGAAAAGTATGAAACGTATCCGGTTGTTATTTTAAGAAATAATCTTCCTCAAGAATATACGGGTATTGTATTTCTTGGACGAGGTGGACCGTTTGATCCTAACGAATCAAAAGCTGTTTATTTTAAGGGCGCGGACTCCAAGGGAAAAGGAGTTATTATTAAACAACAAGGGATGTACTTTGATGATTCTAAATGGGACGGAAGTGATTTGTTTACCATTGATGATTTTCCTTGCCATCCGATTGTAACAGAAGAAGTTGTAAAATTAATGAAAAAAGCAAAGGTTACAAACTGTGATTATATTCCTTTAAAAAGAGTGGGTATTTACACATAGATACTATACCTTGAAAATTTTTTAATTGGATTATGTTGGAGAGGAAGGTATGCGCAAAGAAGTTTCTGCGTCGATAATGCAGTGTCCAACATTTATCCCTTGAAAAGGAATAATCTAATGGAAAACAAATTTTACAGTGTTTTTCCCAGTCTTACAAAGAAATGGTTTCTGGGGAGAGTATCAGAAGAAGATGTTAGTACTGTCGATAGGTGGATAATTGATAAAGCAATGCGAGGCTTTAAAGGTATCGTGCATGTTGAAATCACAAGAGGTAATGCTCCTGGAGATTTTTTAGAAGTTGCGTTCCCCCTCTTAATTGTTTCCTCGAAGGTGTTTGAAATATGGAAGAAGTTCGAAAGGTTTCAGACATATCGTGTAGTAGTTCAGAACAGAAAAATTTCTTTTGAGTATTTGGGAGTGATTTTTCTTGGGCGAGGTGGTCCATTAGATCCGGTCAAATCGAAAGCGGTTTACAGCAACAGTCTAAATAAGAAAGGTAAACGAGCGATTATAAAACAAGAGGGAATGTATTTTGATGATAGCCAGTGGGATGGTAGTGATTTGCTTACAATAGATGAATTCCCCTGCGTTCCTATTGTGACGGAAAGAGTTTTCAAAGAGATGAAAAAGGCCAGAGTCACGAACTGTAGATACACGCCCTTAGAAAAATATGGAGTTTACCAGCTTATGCTAACATAATGCAGTGTCCAACATTTATTCCATAAATAAGGAAATTGCTAATGGAAACTAAATTTTATAGTTTTAATACTACATGGGCTAATAAATGGTTTTTTGGGAGAGTATCAGAAGAAGATATTAGTACCGTTGGCCTGCCCCTGTTTTATGTACCAGTTATTATGAGAGTATATCACACATATTCT
>CAYXGT010000081.1:0-11935 GCA_964464635.1 uncultured Pirellulales bacterium
GTAAAGCAAGGAGTCCACGCTGTCCTCCTGTTACCGTATCGACAACAGCAACATCCATATTTCTCCGAGCTCCTGCCGGAGTGGTAATATTTTTGACAATCTTGTCACCAATAACACCAATTTTTCTGCCGATTTGTTCACCAAGTTCTGCCATTCCGGACGTCTCTGCTTTTTTCGAAGTCTTTGCGGGTCTTACTTTTTTAGAAACACGCTCAGCCACGATTGAAAGCTCTTCTGCAGAGAACTGCGAGACACTATTCCTGACATGCTCTGAGCCAAAGACATCCTCTACCATTTCCTTAACTGTCTGATAGCGTTCTGCAGGGTCTTTTTCGAGGGCTTTTTTAATCACACGGGCAAATGGTTCCTCTATCCGGCTGACATCCGGTTCAGCAGTCATATGTTTCATCAGGACCTCGCCCGGGCTTGCTCCGAAATATGGAACCTGGCCGGTAAGCATTTCATAGAGCAGCACCCCAAGAGCATAGATGTCGATACTCTTATCATAGCAGCCGGCACCGATTTCAGGTGCCATATAGTGAACTGTTCCAACAGTTATTGTCTGACCGCTGTGCTGGTCTGTACTCATTGCCTTGGTCAAACCATAATCACCGATTTTGACATAACCGTTCTCATAGAAAATATTGCTCGGCTTAAGGTCCCTGTGTACGATTCCGCATTCATGTAAAAATGACAGACCCTTTGCGATTTCGCGAAGAAAGAACGCTGTCTTTTGAGCTCCTATGCCGTCCGGTGATTCTTTCAGCAGCTCCCTGAGTGACATTCCGGAAACATATTCCATTATTACAAAAGGCTTGCCCTTGTCATTGTATTTAACATCGAAGACGGTAACAAGGTGCGGATTTTTAAGGTTCATACACTGCTTGATACCGCGCAGCTCGATTTGCTCATAATTCTGGATTTCCTTGAGTGCTACCTGTCTGCCGCTGTCACTTACAGCGTAATACACCTCGCCGAAACCGCCCCTGCCGGCGGCCCGCTGAACAGTATAGCCCTCAAGGGGCTTGTCACCATATTTGTATTTGAATTCCTGCATCGTTATTTCTGAATATATTCCGCTTTAACCATCAATAATTTTATCCTTTGAGCTGCGTTAATACCAGTGAAAGGTTTCCGGCTTTAACAGGCACATCGAAAGTAAGAGGCTCTCTCGAATCATGATGCCGGCCGTTAACATATATTTGCTCATTAGTTTTGCAGATAAGCTGCCCGTCTTTAGCCAGAAAAGTCATCTTTTCGCTTACCTGCTCTGCTCTTATATGGTTATTCAAATCCCGGCCCACAAGAATATCACGGTCCATTAAAATAATACTTTTTATATCAGGCCGGGCAAGTCTTGCACCGGATATAATAATAGTAGCTGTAGTGCTGGCGGCATTGGGAAGGTGAAACTTTAAGCGGCACCTGCTCGACAGGGCAATACTGTCACCATCAGCAAGCAGCTTTTCATCAGTCTGTTTGTCATTCACAAATACAGCTTTTTGTGCTCGAAGAAAATAATCGTCATCGACTCTTTCGACAGTAACTACCGGCAGAGAACTTTCAGCCATCAATGCCAATTCCGGCCTAACCGGAGAGCTTACCGGGCCGATAGTGACAATCGGTTTTGTAAAAACAAGGTAAGAACCGACACCGTCCGCCTGCAAAACAAACTCACCGGGCAAGAGCTTCTCGGCGTTATGAGGAACAAGGTTATCCGACATTTGATTCTGCTCCGTACTATTTCCTTCATACAAAGAACTAACAAAACTCGTTTCGGCCTGTACAGGCTCAATCAGGGCGAGTGGGCCTGTTAAAAGCTGACTTAGAGATTCAGCGGCACTTTGAGCCTTTTCAATCGCGGTATCAAGCCATCGTGCTGTTGGTAAAATCAGCTTAACCTTACTGAGAACCTGAGCGGCTGACTGACTCTGTCCCTTCTTTATCAAAACGGAGGCTTTAGCAAGCTCAGAGACAATAGAAGACAATTCTTTTACCCTGGCAGAATCCGGCGATAACTTTTTAAGATGCTCAAGGACGGAACAGGCAAGGTCTATTCTCCCGCTATTTAGATAATTGAGAATTTTTTGTTCAGCCTGCGACTTTATTTTCGCTATTAAATCATCAAGGCGGGCGTTCCTGGAATTCGTCAATCGGCTCACTTTTATAACATTGACAGCAGCCTCGATGTCACCTCGATTCAGGGCCTGCTGTGCGGAAGCAATAACAGCATCCATCTGCACACGGATAGCAGCAGCCCTGTTCAAAAGTAAATCTGCCCTGCTGTCGTCCGCGCTTGTTTCAGTCAGTATTTTTTCACTTACAGACAGCCAGCCGGTTTCGAGATTGTGTTTCGCTGCTTGGAGTTTTTGATTCCGATTTTGAATATCTTTGTGGTTCTGCATAATAACATGGCAAAGGTCTTGTCTCAGTTGGGCAACCTTCGGGTCATTTCCTGAGAGTTTTTCGGCCTTGTTGCAATCGTTCAGGGCCTGTGAGATTCTGCCGGCGTCGAGATGCAGCTCTGCTCTTTTTGTAAGAGCCCTCGCCAGTTTGCCGATTAATACCTGGCCGCGTTTGTGCTGCTGAATATCACTGGCCTGAACGAGCTTGTATGCTTCGTCGAGTCGGCCGTCAGCCAATGCTGTCTTGGCCTGTTTTATTCGAAGAATCAACATCATTAATACCACCCTGAAAGTTTAATTGACGTTGTCAGCAGTTTCAGCTTATTCTACCAAAAAGTTAATACATTCTCAATAAGCCGGTAAAAAGCAAACGGTCACATTCAATAATCAGAAAGAAAACGCAATAGAATTATCCAGGATTATCTTTCCGATTTTACCATAGCAGCAGCAATTTGTGAGTCCATAACCTCATCGGGCTGATTTTCTGCAGGTGCAAAATACTCGTCAACCTGTGCAATAAGCTCTTTTTCAGTGACGACATCAACCGGTACAGTCTGGACAAACATACTTTCGTGCGCAAGCACTCGCTCGGCAATATCAAGGCGCTTTTTAATCTGGGCTATGAGTTTCTCGGTCTGCGCGAGCTTGCTGTTGTCAATATTGATTTTTGAGCCGACAGAAGCGGCCTTTATCAACCGATGCTGACTTTCAAGAGTACAGATTTTGTCTGCAAGCAGATGTTTTTGCGAACGCGTTTGCTCGAGAACCTGCATAGCCGCCTGCAGCGACTTTTCCCGGCTTGCCAGAAGCCTCTTTTTACTTTCAAAAACTAATTCGGCTTCCCTAAATCTATCAAAACGTGCCGCCAAATCCTGCTTCAAATCAGCGCGTGTATATTTGTGGTTTCCAAATGTGTAAGAGGCTCGTTCGACATCAAGTGAATTTCTCAGTTTAGCTATTCTTTGTCTCTCATCCGCAAGGCTATCGCAGCCTCTTTCTATATCCGCCTTCAGTGCTGCGATTTCTACCTCTTCCTGTGCTATCAGGCGGATGTTTGCGTGCATCTCAGGAATGATACGGTCGAGCAGGTCCCGTGCACGTGTCAACTCGAACTCTACGGGGACCGAATTTTTGACGGCTGTCCGAACTGACTTCGCAGAGCTGTAGGCATAGCTAATCAGGTCTTTGCCAAAAAACAACCCTCCGACAAGAATAAAAACTACACCACCAATTAACAAAATTTTCAGCAATTTAGTCAACATAACCTTACTCCTTAAATTACAACAACTTACGCTTTTGCAGTTTCAGCCTGCTTTAGGCCACAATAGGGTTGTCGTAAGCTGATTTGGTTTGTTGCAAAAAATCTTTAACGAATTTTTGATTATGCAGAACTGCTGATTTGAGCAAAAAAGCGGTAGTAAAATTTACAATTCATTTCTGAGATGAAAAAAAGCTGTGATTTGAAGCTGACATTTTTATTTAACAGCAACCGAATCCTTTTTCATGGCCAAAGAACCTTCGAGCACTCTTTTGAAGGCTTCAACGACGTCAGTATCAAACTGCGTTCCGGAGAACCGTGCAATCTCCTCGATTGCCTCTTCTGTAGACCTTGCCTGTCGATATTCCCGTTGAGAAGTAATGGCATCGAAGGCGTCGGCAACAGCAAGTATTCGCGAGCCGATTGGAATTTCTCTTCCCTTCAAGCCGTTCGGATAACCAGCACCGTCAAATCTTTCATGATGTGCTTTTATGATTTGCAGCTCGAGACTAAAGATTCCGACGGGCTCCAAAATTTCTATAGAAGCATTCGGATGCTGTCTGATGATACGCTTTTCCTCCTTGGTTAAGGGAGTGGTTTTTTTAAGAATACTTTCCGGAATGGTTATGCTTCCGACGTCCTGTAACAAAGCCGCAGTACCGATTCGCTCAACAAGCTCGGCAGACAGCCTCATTTCTTCCGCTATAGCCATTGCATGAGTTCGGACATTTTCCCCGTGACGGACTATATACTGGTCTTTGAAAATCATATCCATAGCCCTTGTAAAAGCCGATATCGTTCCAACAGCATGCGAGCGCAATTTTCTTGTAAGGGAAGCGACTTTATTCTGAAGCTCGTGATAAACTCTGTCATCCGGCTGTTCCGGCTCCTGTTCAGAACTGACATTCTCCCAGCATACAACACAATTTCTTCCCCTTCGTTTCGCACTATAAAGAGCGGTATCTGCTTTTTCAACGAGGTCATAAGAGCTCATAAGGTTATTGGAATCAATGCTGGCAAGTCCTATGCTTGTAGTGATGGATATTGTCTTATTTAAAACTTTCCATTGATGCTGGTCCACGATTTTCCGAAGTCTCTCTGCCGCCTGATAAGCCTTTTCAGATGAGGTGCTGGGCATAAGTATTACAAACTCCTCGCCGCCGTACCTGGCAGCGACATCGAGAGGATAGATATTTTCCTTCAGGATCTTGCCCATCTGTCTGAGGATTTCGTCACCGCCTCGATGTCCATAGGTATCGTTTGCACTTTTAAAATGGTCAATGTCGAGCATCATAACAGCCAAACCGCTGCCGTCTATTTTCGCTCTTAGAATCTCACGGTCGAGAATATCAAAGAAATTTCTTCGATTTGCCAGCTCGGTCAATTCATCAGTGTTTGCAAGCAGTAGTAGTCTCTTTTGCAATTCCACAATCTGCAAAGCGATTCCGATGCGTGTTCTAAGACCGCTCGGCTTAAAAGGCTTTGTGACATAATCAACAGCTCCTCTTCTTATAGCCTCGACACCAATCTCCTCATCGGACAGTCCTGTCAGGACTATAATTGGTATGTTAGATTGTGCATCCCGCAGCCTGTCGACGGTTTCAATCCCGTTGCTGTCAGGAAGCCCTAAATCGAGCAGGACTAAATCGATTCCGCTCTTTTTAAGATCAAGCATTGCCTGTGTAAGCGTCTCAGCGATATCGATAACAAACTCAACGGATTGAAGACCGCTTTTGAGAGCAAGTTGAGCCAGCTTGCGGTCAGCAGGGTCATCATCAACCAACAAAACTCTAACCAGCTTTTTGTTCACGATAATTGCCTTTGCGGAAAGTTTTTACAGACAACAAACCAGTATTCTTCCAAATCTTTCATCACCTCCTGGAAACCCTGCAAAGTAACGGGCTTTTTGATATATCCGGAAGCCTGCAGCTTATAGCTTTCAAGAACATCCTGCTCCGAATCGGACGTGGTAAGCACGACAACAGGAATATCATTGAGTTCAGGGTTGTTTTTTATGCGACTTAAGAATTCCTTGCCTCCCATACCGGGCATATTTAAATCCAGAAGAATCAGGTCCGGCCTCGGCGATTCTTTCTCGCCGTCTTGACATCTTTGCAGGTATTGCAATGCATTCTCAGCATCGTTCACAGTTATCAGCTCATTAAGGATTCTTTCATTGTTGAGCGATTTCTCTATCAGCTTCTGGTCTCCCAGGTCGTCTTCAACAAGCAATATCACGACGTCTCTGAACATTTGCATATACCACCCCTTATTAAAGCAGTTGAAATAGGAAATTATGAATTAACCTTACTTCCATCTAAAGTTAAACCTCTTCTACAACAACGAAGACGTAGTAAACCAGTATTTCACAAGCTTTTTAACGATATTGTCAAGCTCCGCGGCATTGAGAGGTTTTTGAGCATATCCCGCTGCATAGAGTTTATAGCTTTGTTCTATGTCGGCGTCATTATCAGAGGCAGTTAAAACAACTACAGGTATAGAGCACAACTGCTCATCCTCTTTGATGCATTTCAGGAATTCCTTTCCCTGCATACCCGGCAGGGCCAAATCGAGCAATATCAGGTTTGGCCGAGGGGAATCTCCATCCTGCTCTTTTGAGCGATTCAGATACCCCAAAGCCTCTTCAGCACTTGACACAACAGAAACCCGGTCTATCATTTCCTGATTACTAAATGCCCGCTCGATAGATTTTTGGTCTATTGGGTCATCCTCAACGATTAACACAACAATATTCTTTGAGTTTTGCATTTTTTACTCTCCTAATTAAGCCCGACGACTTGAAATCAGATTTTTTTGTTCACTTACTTTCTCAGGTACTTTCCTATCTGGTAATGTAAACCAGAAAGTCGAGCCTTTCCCCGGCTCTGATTCAACTCCAATTTGGCCCCCGTGCTTTTCGACAATCCTTTTACAAACCGATAGCCCTATTCCTGTCCCTTCGTATTCCCGACGAGAGTGAAGGCGTCTGAACATTTTGAAAATATCGCTACAGTATTTTTCCTCGATACCTATTCCATTATCTTTGACATTTATACGAATCTGACCTTCAGGCGTGCTTCCGGCGGTAATGACTACATGCGGATTAACACCCTGTGCCCGATACTTGATACCATTTGCAACAAGATTCTGCAGTAACTGACTTGTCTGAACCGAATTTGCCCAGACTTTCGGCAGCTGATTAGGCACTTCAATGGTCGCAGAACTTTCCTCGAGCAGAGCGGAAAGCTCTACCTGCCTTAACTGCTCGATAACTGCGTTTAAGTCAACCTCTTCAAGAGGAGCCTCTTTAGTACTCACACGGGAATACATCAAAAGTCCCTCTATCATTTTGTTCATCCTATCCGCACCATCAATCATAAACTTCATATTTTCCTGGTCCTCCTCGGATAGTTTGTCTTCAAGGGAATCTTTGAGCAAACTTCCGAAAGAAGAAATCTTTCTCAAAGGCTCCCGCAAGTCGTGTGAAGCTATATAGACAAAGTCCTTAAGCTCCTGGTTAACCTTTTCCATTTTATTTCTTGCTTCCGTAAGGCTGTTGTTGGAAGAAACAAGCTTTTGGTTGGTGACCTTGAGCAAATTCTCAGCCTTTTTGCGCTCGGCTACCTCCTTGTTCAGGTTATACACGTAGGTTGTCTTCTTCTGTAACTCTGCAGCCATTTTATTGAAGGAATCCGCGAGCATCCCGACCTCATCGTTGCATGTTTTTTCAGTTCTATAACTGAAATTACCCTTCGATATTATCTTGGTTGACTCAACAAGATTCGAAATAGAACTAACCATTAAACCTGAGAGATAATAGAATATAGACAAAGTAAAAGTTGTGAATATCACCGATAACACAATCGAGAAAAATTTATTACTTTTTATTATTGACGCAATAGTTGCACTAAACTGAGCAAGCTCATCTTTTTTCAAGGATTTTGCCAGGGATAAAGTATTTATGACCTTATATTTATACAGAAGGATTTTGCTAATGTAATCGGATATATCTGCTTTTATCTGAATTATCCGTTCAGAAGTTTCTATCAATTCTCGCAAACTTTCATCAAGACCCAACGCATAATCTTTTTCTGTCTCAGAGCGGTGATTCTCTTTTAATAAAGCTTCGGCTGCTTCAATCTGCTCCATCGTCTGTGACAATCTCTCTGAAGAGTTTGGTTCATCCATTGCATACAGCCCAAGAGCATACTCGGAAATTCCTGTGTATAACTGTCTTGCCAAAAGTACATAGTTGTCCAGAGATTGTTTTTGTTCGGCCGTTGCATAGCTAATATTTGATGTATAAAGGTTCTCAATTTTTATTTCAACTTCTTTTAGCGGTTCCAATAATTTGATGCATTCTCTATGCTCTTTAAAAATGTCACCTCCTACTCCTTCCAGGTATTGCTTATGAGCTAAAAGATTACTATAGATATCTTGTTCCATGGACCCGTGTTTACCTTTTCCATACTCTTCTAATGATTTCCCAATCTTAGTAAGCATCTCCTGGAAATTTTTATCTGCATTCTCATTATTTGAGGACACTAATCCCTCAATCCCAATAAATAATTTTTCGAATTCCGCCTTTGTTTCAAGGATAGCAGCGATATCCGGAACAGCGTTGTCTTTAACCTCCAGGTAAACCCGACCTATTTTGCCGAAGCCATAGATAGATAAAACAGTAATCACCGCAACTAAAGCAACGGTGACAACTGAAATTAAACCCAGCTTTCTGCCAATCCTTAAATCTCTGAATCTCATTTTGGTTTACTCTTCTGCTTCAACCTATATTTTTCGAGTTTTTCATCTCAATTACTGCTTAGAAGATTATCGGGCTGATATCAACTACGGCATCTCTATTCCAAATCGCTGATCACAATTTTCTCAAGAGCTGTGTTATCTCGAGGTTCGCCCGGTATTTTGCTCAACATCCAGTAAATATCGACAATCCGAACTGCCTTGACGAACTTCTTATAATCAACGGGCTTAACGATATAGCCGACTATCCCCAGCTTAAAACATCTTGTTATATCCTGGCTGCTCTCTGACGTCGTCAGAGCTACCACGGGAATGGATTTTAACTCTTCATCTGACTTTGCCTCCTCAAGAAACTCGATGCCGTTCATTTTGGGCATATTCAAATCCAAAAGGATGATACATGGCCTTTCATTCTCTCCGTTCTTCAAATACTCCAGCGCCTCCTCACCATTGCCCGCATTAACTAATTCGTTCTCAATGTTAAGTTCTTTTAATGCCCGCTTGATAATCAGCACATCCGCAGAGTCATCCTCAACCAGCATAATCGGTTTCAAGCTTCTCATATCAAATATCCCCACCTTTTTAGTTCAGGAATTGTAAACAACATAAACACCTACAACAATCGCACCCCACACTTATCAATTAAGCTCAGGCTGAAAAGAGCTTATCTGTCATTACAATTATTATGTTCTTTCGGCGATATATTGAGCTTCCTTTACTTAGTATAAGCCATAAATGCATCAGGATAGGGTAGATACCTTACAGAAAATTATGCATCCGAGAACTTTAACATTATCGGCCTATCCGTGCGATGCAACGGTTGGACTTTGAATCAGCAAAAAATATGAGATGAAAACTAAAAGAGGCTTTTGTAAAGATAAATTATCATAAAACGGACTCGTCAGTAGCTGTAAAATCCCGCCTCAATGGAAAATAAGCAACAGCACATCAATGATAAACAATAAAACAATTGCGATTTCAAGCATAACCATCCAGAAATTAAACCTGTTTTCCTGGAGCATCTGATAAAGTTCGCCGAGAGTCCTGATCTTTTCACCAATGATTTTGTGCCAGTCAGCAAGATGAAAACGCTTTGATACACTTTGGTATATCCTCGCCAGATGCCAGTCACCAAAAAACTTTGTAATATTAACAAGCTCGTCGTTTAGCCTCGCCAAATCCACTCTGATTTCACGCAGATTTTTAAGCACTTCACTGCTCGGACTCGTGTGTTTGCGAGCCAGGTCCCTGTACGCAGTTTCCATAGACGAATCAAGAAACCGGTCATAAGCCTCAAGCTCCATAAGCTGAACATTTGCAACTTCCATAACATGCAGCACATCGCCGAGATTCTCTTCTTCACCAATAATCAAAGCAGCATCCCAGTCAACAACCACCAAATCCTTCTTATAATATGTCAGATACTGTTCGGTTGACTCTATTACCTCCTGCTCGGACAGACTATCGGGTTTTTCTTCCTCCGTCAGTAAAGCAGCAATATCTCTTCGATTATTTATAAACCAGTTCTCAACATTAAAATTGGAATCATTATCTCCGGTCAGCAACTTTTCAAAACAGAAGATTGTATATTCTTCAGGCCGGCCGAGCTGTGTCACGGGCCGAACACAAAAGGGTTTTAACTGATATAAGATATCCTCCGCAAGCTTTCTTACATGCTGTCCTATATTGGACTGACCAATATTGAGTTCATGGTAGCTTATCAATTGACTAATCTGATTAACTTCAAACGGCACGGTTAGCTGGACGCTTACAGCACCAATGTTGAAGATTTTTATCATTTGCTGAATATTGACATATTTCCCGGCAATTTCGAGCCGCTGCTCCGGCAATTTTAGCATTTGCGGCCTGTAGAAAAACATCTGTTTCGGACTGCGTTTGCTCGGCCCTATGGAAAATTCTTCGAGCCGACTACCAAGAAGCTCAGAAATACGGTCGCGTTTCATATCATAGGCAATGTCAAATGCAAAAATATATACAACTTTGCCGCTATAAGCATTCGAATTGAAATTTTTCTCGGCAACCATCCCGATTTCTCCTTTTCTTCAAAGCAGTTTCTCTCAAACTTTACGGGTTTTTCCACCAATCATTAAGACTATGCTCGGGACAGCCGAGAATGAAGTCAACCAAATCATTCAGCTTTGCGGTAGCCAGAGCTATGCAGGAATCCGCTGCACCATAGTACATACTGACAGTATCATCCTTAACAGTCCAGCCGCACGGGAAAACCACGTCATCGACATCACCCTCCCTTTCATAAGTCGCCTTCGGGCCAAAAATCCATTCATCGGTTCTACGCACAATTCGTTTGGGCTCCTCAAGGTCAAGCAAAACAAGGCCTAACCTATAAATGGAGCCGGACGCTGTGGTTCGAACACCGTGATATAAGACAAGCCAGCCCTCGCTGGTCTCGATCGGAGGCGCCGATAGACCTATTTTATTTGCATCCCACCAGCTTCCCTCACGGGCATATATAATTTCCTGATGGTCACCCCAGTGCTTCAGGTCTGGAGAAAAAGACAGCCATATATTAGCAGGCAGATTCGGCAAGCTCGCGACAGGCCGATGAAGCATAGCCCATCTATCACCGAATCTTTTCGGAAATAAAGCAGCATCCTTGTCCTCTGGAGGCATTACCGGTCCCAATCTTTGAAAAGTATGAAAATCTTCCGTAGTAGCAAGTGCGACCAGAGGCCCGCCTTTTGAATATGCAGTGTAAGCGATTACCCATTTGTTCAATTCCTCAAGCCAGGTAATTCTCGGGTCCTCTATCCCCCAGAGTTCCTCCGGATGGCCTGCAGGCTCAGGCCGCAATGTCGGCTCGCTGTCAATCTGCCAATTGCTTACGCCATCGTCACTTCTGGCCGCCGTGAAATGTGAAATGCCTCTGAAATCCTCCACACGAACAAGCAATAACGTTTTCCCGCCAAACTCAGTAGCGGCAGCATTGAAAACCGAATTAGCTCTGTAAGGCCAGTTTTCAACCGAAAGAATTGGATTAGCGGGGTGCCGCTTAAACAGCTCGTGACTGGTTTTTTGATTCATATTTATTTTCCTTTTCTGAACGGCCACAAAAACCTAAATAAGGAACTATAATCCCATCTGCCTTTCCTGAGCGGAAATATTCCTTTTTCCACATAGCCAACTTCCTCTATGGAATAAAACGCCCCGGGATTAAATTTATTAATCAGCTCGACGACACAGGGTACTTCTCTTCTCGGTACAACAGTAAAAATCACGTTAACTTTTCCTTCAACGCCCTGGCCCTCTATACTCGTAGCTCCATATTCGGATTTGCTTAGCGATTTTATTAGTTCACCGGCTTCTTTTTTAGTTACAACTCTAAGAATTACAACGCCGATAGATAATTTCTCTGCAATGCAGATACCCACGAAATTACCTATAGCAAAGCCGCCTGCGTATGCTATATAGCAGACAGGATTGGCAAGGTTCTTCATAATCTGACCTATAGCAATCAGCCAGATAAGTATCTCGA
>CAYXGT010000082.1:0-11799 GCA_964464635.1 uncultured Pirellulales bacterium
CAAGCGAAGCTTGAATTCTAAAATGCCACGTCCGTAAGGGCGTGGTAGTTTACTTATGTTTCACTTATCGTTTTTGTTCAGGCAGGCATCACAAAAACCTTCTATATATACTGTACTTCTAATGACTCTGAACTTTTGTTTGATTTTCCTCGGCACATTGATATTGTCAAACGGTTTATGTACAAAGTCGAATATTTTTTTACATTTTACACAGATAAAATGCTGGTGTGTATCGATGTCGGCGTCGAATCTTTTGGGCTGGCCTGTGCCTTCGACCACGATAGCTAATCCCATATCAGCCAGGGTCAGCAACGTTCTGTTGACCGTATCGAGCGATATTTCGGGGTACTTTTTCCGAAGCCTGCGGTGCAGTACATCGGCAGTAGGGTGGTCCTTGGTTGCTGCAAAGGCGGTGTAAATTGCGACTCTCTGCGGCGTTATTTTCAGGCCGAGCCGTCTGCACTCCGCCTTGAATCTTTTAACCTTCCTGTCCAATTTGGTACTATTGTTTCTTTTTCTCATAGGAATTACTACTATATAGGATTAAGTCTTGTTCATCAATATAATACTTCAATAAAATATTATATTATTATAAATATTTAATGCAAGACAAAATAATCTGCTGCCCTCTGTAAAAATTTGTGTTTATAGAGGTAAATCGCGTCTTCGCCAGATTAGTGCTCCGGCGAGCGTTGCAATTATCGTAAAAGCTGCCAGTACGGAAATATCGCGGACGGGCCAGGCGGATTCGTTTAAAATCTTCTGCGTATCTATGTAATAAAAAAGCGAAAAAGGCCTCAGAGCCTTAAAAAAAGAAAGCCATTCTGAAAAAATGTCAATTAAGTAGTTGGCTACCAAAAAGGCAACGGCCGTTCCCACTGCCCGGCTGCGTGTGCGAAAAGAAGCGGCACAGAGCAGTGAAACAGATGCCGCAGAGCAGGCAAGCAGGGCACCGTTTGCAGCCGCTCTGAAAAAAGGATAAAGCGGAATATCCTGGCCAAAGTCGTATAAGCTTGTCCCGACGACTGTACCGAGAAACATCAGGGCAACCATAGTAAACATCCCGGCAAGAGTTAAAATAACCGCACAGATATAAACCTGAGTTTTAGTGATTGAACGGCTCAGAATCAATTCCATATTCCCGCTTTGCACGTGTCCTGCAAGAAAGCCTGTAGGCACACTCACGGCAAAAACCATATATAGCACCAGAACAAGGGGATGAATGTAGGCGATAGCTATAAAGCCGACGATATCACCCGTTTGCAGCATATCACCGCCCAGTGAATTTTTTACGATTGACGGCATAACTTCGACAAAGGATAGAACGGCTTTTATGCGCTCATTGTCGTGATAAACGCCGCAGTGAAGAATCTGTATAATAAAAATGAGAAAGCCAATCAAGAACCACATAAGAAAAATTCGCCGCAGCCAGAAAAACAGCAATGGAAAAGGAAATGATAGGCGGGGATAATCGGTCATGATTTCCCTTCCTTTCTGTCAGATTTATCACTGTAATACTGGATAAAGGCCTCTTCCAGTGACGTTTGATATGCGGAAATACGGCTGGTAGGAAATTGCGCTATCCATTTAAGCACTGCATCTGCATTGCCCTGATAAGCAATATGAAGCATTTCCTCTTTTCGCTGAATTAACCGTACGCCGGGCAATCTGTCAACCGGCAGCTCGGGCACATTCGCACCCTGAACAAACCAGACCTTCAATTGCCTCTGTCCCTGCTGGACGATTTCTGAGATTTCTGACAGCTCGACCAAAAGACCTTCGCGTAAAATGCCGGCCCGGCTGCATACGGCAGAAACCTCACTAAGGTCATGCGATGAAAGCAAAACCGCAGCGCCGTTATCGGCTGCTTCACGAATAAGTTCGAGCACGGTCTGGCTCACGAGAGGGTCAAGCCCGATTGTAGGCTCATCCAGTATCAGTATATCAGGCTTATGCTGAAAGGCATAGATAACGCCGACCTTCTGTCGGCTGTTAAACAACTTGACTAACAGGTGTTTTTCTGTTATACTCATTGAATGTTACTACAAAGCGGTTAAATACCATTAAATCTCAACTAATATTGTGAGGTATTTATGAAAACACATAAAAAAGCTATAAGCCTCAGTCTAATTCTATTCATATTAGCGCTTTTGTTACCTGTCTCTCCTGCTCAGCAGCAGAATATCTATCACGCCGGCAATGACAGTACCCTGGATTTAAGTTTTTATCAGCCGCCTGCGAACACAGAAACTTATCCAAACATTAAAAGCGATAGGGTTAAAAATGTAATTTTGCTCATCGGTGACGGAATGAGCTTTAACCAGTTTTCCATTGCCCGTATTAAAGGAGCCGGCCTGGACGGTAAATTGTATATGGAGAAACTTCCTGTAACAGGGATAATGCGAACGCATTCGGCAAACAATATCGTCACAGACTCTGCTGCAAGCGGAACAGCCCTGGCTTGCGGTATAAAAACAAATAATAAGATGCTCGGTGTGGCGCCCGACGAGACTAAATACAAAACAATCCTCGAAGCAGCTAAGGAAAATAAGATGGCCACCGGGTTAGTCGTAACATCAAGGATAACTCATGCGACGCCTGCCTGTTTTGCCGCACACGTTCGACATCGCGATATGGAAAGACGAATTGCCCCGCAACTAATTGAAAATGAAAAAGTTAATGTTCTTTTCGGCGGGGGCAGGGATTATTTTCTGCCAAGAACAGTTCCCGGTGGTAGAAGGAGAGATGAAAGAAACCTCATAGAAGAGGCTCAACAAGCAGGTTATTCATATATTGAAAACAAAGAGCAGTTGAGAACTGCGAAGGGACCTTACGTGCTGGGACTTTTCCAGATAGGCAGTTTAATAATCAAAGAGCCTGAACCGTCTCTGGCTGAGCTTACGAAAAAAGCCATCGAAATACTCGATGTAAAAGAGCAGGAGAGAAAAACATTTCTTGAAAATATAATTACCGGAATACTGAATTTGTTGTTTTTTGAAAGCTCAGATGGAGAACCCGGCTTTTTTATGATGGTCGAGGGCAGCCAGATTGATTGGGCCTGCCACGACTACGATGCTGACAGAGTTATAAGGCTGACGCTGCTCTTTGATTTGGCGGTCAAAGAAGCAATAGACTTTGCAGTAAAAGACAAACATACTCTCGTGATAGTAACGGCTGACCACGAAACATCAGGGCTTACAATAACCGAAGCCGAGAACGGCGAAGACCTTGAATTATTGTGGGCGGTGGATAGGCAGCACAAAAGGGGGACAAGCGGCCATAGCGGTCAGCCCGTAGCCGTTTTCGCATTCGGGCCGGGAGCTGAAATTTTCAGCGGCGTTTATGACAATACCGACATACCTAAAAAAATCGCAGAAGTGATGAAAATCAAAAACTTCCCCGCAAAGCTTGAGTAAGCATACGTTTCATTTCTATATTTTGATTGGCGTTGTCAATCAAAATCGGGGCGACAGGACTTGAACCTGCGACCTCTTGACCCCCAGTCAAGCGCGCTAGCCAAACTGCGCCACGCCCCGAAATCATCAATATTCTAATAAAAAAGCCTTCAGAAAACAAATATTTTAAATAAAAATGTGTCCGACAACCCATCTAAAACGCTTTTTTTACAATTTGCTGAAATAAAAAATCGCAACATTACGTCAAATCTTTTAATATTAGTAAGAACAACAGGCACGAAACAACTGTGAACGGCGCCTTTTGTATTTTATCCCGTTTATAAGAACATTGATAAAGCGCATTTATAAAGGAGCAGAAATGGTAAAGAAAATCATATCTGTCATTTTTTTAGCGGTTCTTTTAATCGCAGTCGGAATCTTAATAGCACAGCAAGCAAATTATTCATTTAGTGAACAGCAGTCACAAAGACCGCCCAGAGAGTTCGACAGGCCAAGACGAGGTTACAGGTCTACAGAACTGTCGGCTTTTAATAATCCACCAATAGGCAAAGATGAAGAGGAGAAGAAAATCCTAGCTGTGCTTGACGATATGAGAATGAACCAAAGCAGAGGAATGATGAATGTCCCGGAAAGTGACGGCAGGCTTTTACGGCTGCTGACGGAGACGGTTGGGGCAAAACATGTCGTAGAGCTCGGCACATCTAACGGATACTCTGGAATCTGGTTCTGCCTTGCCTTGAGAAAGACGGGTGGAAAATTGATTACTCATGAAATTAATGCCAGCAGAGCCTCACTTGCCCGAGAGAACTTCAAACGGGCAGGTGTCGATAAGCTCGTAACTCTTGTCGAAGGTGACGCTCATGAAGAAGTGACTAAAATCAAAGAGGAAATCGACATTCTGTTTCTCGATGCCGACAAGGAAGGATACATCGATTATCTTAACAAGCTCCTCCCTCTGGTAAGGCCGGGAGGATTAATCATAGCACATAATATTAATCCACAACAGGCTGACCCTAAATATGTCGAGGCAATTACAACAAATCCAGACCTCGAATCAGTACTGTACGGCGGCGTCAGCATAACACTCAAGAAACGTTAGAAAAGGCCGCGTTAATTGATGGCTTTATGACTTTGGGTAAAGTGAAAGGTTAAATTTGGTGAAGCCTGTTCGGGAACCGGCTTTAAAGAAAGAGCTGTCGCTTTTTGACTCGACCTGCATAATCGTAGGTATCATCATCGGTGCCGGAATCTACCAGATGGCGCCTGATATTGACAAAGGCGCATTTTGCTGGTGGGGAGTTCTTGCCATCTGGATTGTTGGTGGGCTGCTTTATATTAGCCGTGAGGTTAGCCAGTGAGCCCCTTTTGGGATACAGCAATTTTCAGTGGTTTTCATAGTATCCATTTTTATAAAAAATTTTTAGAGAATGTTGTTTAAAGTTCTTTTCATTAATGAAAAATTGTGTAATATTACTAACAGGTAAAGTCAATTAGAGGATGTTTTTTGAAAAATGAAATTACGAAGGGTATGTCGTGTCAAGTAAAAAGTTATTATTGAATTTTATAGGTGTTTTTATTGTCGTTATTATATGTCTCTTATTAATACAGAAAAATGTACAGGACAGACAACCTCAAACAAAAGACCAAATAGACAAACTAAAGCATAACGAAGCACGTCAGGAATCTGGAGGGATGGCCGATTCAGAACAATATGAAAACAAATTACTGCCAAACTCGGAGTCTGAAAGAAAGATATTGTCTGTTATTGAAGAAATCGAAAAAGACACGAGACCGGGATTTGAAAATTTTGATGTAAGCGACGGGAGATTTCTGCGTTTGCTTACAGAAGCTGTTGATGCAAAACGTGTTGTTGAAATTGGAGCATCTACGGGGACTCCCGGGCTGTGGTTTACAATGGCCTTAAAATCTACGGATGGAAAACTAATTACTTATGAAAGTGACGATAATAAGATTAAAACGGCACGAGAGAATTTCAGGAAGGCCGGCGTTGATTCCCTGGTTACGATTATTGAAGGCGACCCTAATGAAACAATAAAAAAACACAAAGAATTTATAGACATTTTATTCATTTGTGCTGAAAAAGAGAGTTATATAGATTACCTTAATAAGCTTTTGCCATTTGTTCGAACCGGAGGATTGATTCTGGCTCGCAATATCGATTTGAGGGGTGGCAAAATCGGTGATTACATCAATACCGTGGCCACGAATCCGGAACTGGATACTGTTTTTTATCAAAACGGTCCGGGATTTAGTATAACCATTAAAAAAAGACCGCCTGCCCCTGAGTACTTATACCAAGTATTCGAGGATACTGATTCCAACACCGGCGAAAGCTCGATTCAGGTTAAGCTGATGAGGATTTCTGAATCGGAAGAGCCTGTCGAAGTTGATGTTCCTTTTGTCACTACGCCATACGATATTGTTGACAAGATGTTGGAACTGGCCGATGTAAAAAAGGATGATTTGCTTTATGATCTTGGTTGCGGTGACGGCAGGATTGTAGTGACGGCTGCCAAGAGATACGGCTGCCGAGCTATAGGTTTTGATATTGATCCGTTGTGTGTGAAAAAATCGATTGAAAATGTGCAAAGCAACAATGTCGAGAACCTCGTAGAAATTGAAAAGAAAGACATTTTTACCCTCGACCTCAGCAGGGCAGACGTAATAACTCTTTTCCTTCTTCCGGAACTAAATGTAAGGCTTATCCCTCAGTTGGAAAAACTCAGGCCGGGCACTCGTATCGTATCTCATAATTGGGATATGAAGGGTATCAAGCCGGACAAGGTTATAGAACAAATTTCCGAGGAAGACAAAATTCCACATAAAATTTATTTATGGACAGCTCCGATTCAAAAGGAAGATTAGATATAGAAAAACAGCTTATGTGTATGGTTTTTAGTTGGAGCTCAGAGGGGATTCTTTCCTTGCGTGATTACCTTAACAAGCTCCTTCCTCTGGTGCGGCCGGGAGGATTAATCGTAGCACATAATATTACTCCACAGCAGGCTGACCCTAAATATGTCGAGGCAATTACAACAAATTCTGACCTTGAATCAGTACTGTTCAACGGTGTTAGCCTAACACTAAACAAACGTTAGAAAACGCAAAGTTATATAAATTTGAGGAAAGTGAAAGGTTAGACTCGGTGAAGCCTGTTCAGCAATCAGCTTTAAAAAAAGAGCTGTCATTTTTTGACTCGACCTGCATAATCGTCGGCATAATCATTGGAGCAGGAATTTACCAGATGGCACCTGATATTGCCAAAGGAGCCTTTTGCTGGTGGGGAGTTCTTGCCATCTGGATTGTTGGTGGGCTGCTTTCTCTTTGCGGCGCTCTCGGTTATGCCGAGCTCGCATCAGCTTATCCCAAAGAGGGCGGAGATTACGTCTATTTGAGTCGGGCTTATGGAAGATGGGCTGGTTTTTTATTCGGCTGGGTACAGCTGACGGTTGTTCGGCCCGGTGACATCGCTGTAATGTCTTTCGCTTTTGCTACATATGCACGCACCATTTATGACCCGCTTGGCAACAACCCTGCAATCAGCCAACGACTTTTTGCTGCGGGAGCCGCTGTGATTCTAACCATAATTAACATAATCGGCGTCAAAGAAGGTAAGTGGACGCAGAATCTTCTTACAGTTGTAAAGGCATTGGGGCTTTTTGCTATCGTTGCCGTAGCGGTTGGAGCACCGCGTCACGGGGCTGTAGAAGTCAGCTTCGAACCCGTGCCGCTGAGCCTAGCACTTATTTTGGTGCTTTTTACATACGGCGGATGGAATGAAATGGCTTATGTTGCTGCTGAGGTAAAGGATGCAAAGCGAAACATCGTTCGTGCACTGGTACTTGGAACTGTAGCAGTCATTGTTCTTTATTTACTTATCAATGCTGCGTTTCTTTATACGCTCGGTTATTCGGGAATGGCTACCTCCGAGGCGGTAGCAAGCGACAGCATAGCTAAGGTATTTCCTAAAATAGGCGGAAGATTGATAAGTGCCTTAGTGTGCATTTCCGCATTGGGAGTAGTCAACGGCCTGATTTTTACAGGTGCTCGTATTTCCTATGCGATGGGAACCGAACATCGTGCGTTCGGAATATTAGGCAGATGGCATCGGATTACAGGAACGCCGGTCTGGGCACTTTTGTTGCAGGGTGCAATTGCTGTCAGCCTTATTGTGATTTTGGGCTCTTTTGTAGATGCCATCCTATACACGGCACCTGCAGTATATGGATTTTATCTCGCTACAAACCTATCCTTGATTGTTTTGCGATATAAAGAACCAAATGTTGAACGCCCTTACCGGGTAACGGGCTATCCTGTGACTACGGTAATCTTTTGCGCAGTGTGTGCATTTCTTATCTACAGCGCTGTTAAATATGCCTTCGCAACCAGTCAAGCCAGTTTAATTATACTTGTAAGTGCACTTGCGGCGGGGTTATTAGTATATAGGATTGAGGCTGTCTTGCAGAAAAAACAGTAATTATTAAAATTTTTATAAATTTTTTTCTTGACAAGTTAGGCGTAACTAACTATATTTGTGATAACTAATAATATGGCGATATAACTATGAAAACACAAAAAAAAGCAAATTTAAGTGCTTCGCTGGAAGATTACCTCAAGACAATCTTCAACCTTACCAGAAAAACCGACGTATCACGCAGCAGGGGCATCGCAGAGAAACTCGATGTGTCACAATCTTCAGTAACCGGAGCTCTTCGTCTCTTAAAGAAAAAAGGACTCGTAAATTACCGGCCTTACGGCTACGTTACCTTAACAGATTCCGGCCGAAAGACAGCAGCAGAAATAGTCAAAAGACATGAAATTCTAGAAAGTTTTTTCGTTAATGTACTCGGCCTGAAAGCAAGGCTCGCCCAAGACTTTGCCTGCAGGGCAGAACATGTGCTGGGTCAGGAGGTTATTAATAAACTGCTTCTGCTCATCGAATTTATTACGCAGGAAAATAAAAACGGCAACGACCTGGCTGCTGATTTTAAATATTTCTGCAAAACTAAAAATACAAACGAGACCAGCAGGCTGAAGAGTAAAGGTGGTTAAATGGAAATCAACAACAGACCTTTATCAGTGGTAAAAGCCGGTGAAAAAGTCAGGCTTGTCTATGTAGATGCAGGCCACGGTTTGCGAGGCCGTCTTATGGCGCTGGGGCTCGTGCCGGGAACAATCCTGACAATCATCAACAACGACCAGCCGGGACCATTTGTCATAAGTGTAAAGAATACTAAAGTTATGCTCGGCAGGGGAATGGCAAATAAAATCATCGTCTCTAATATAGCTGTGAAGAACGAATGAGATTTCTTATCTTTAAGCGGACATACTATTTCTAAGAGGCGACCTAAACCTTATGGAAAATAAAATTATAGTAGCGATTGCCGGTAACCCGAACAGTGGAAAAACCTCTATATTCAATATGCTGACAGGTGCCCGCCAGCATGTCGCAAATTATCCCGGTGTGACAGTTGAAAAAAAAGAAGGTTTTGGTAAATACAAAGGCTGCGAGATCACCTTTGTCGACCTGCCCGGTACATACAGCCTGACCGCTTATTCGGTTGAAGAGCTCGTCGCACGAAATTTCATTATCGACGAAAGGCCCGATGTCGTCGTCGATATCGTGGATGCTTCCAACATCGAACGCAATCTCTACCTGGCAACACAGCTGATTGAAATGAATGCGCCGCTTGTGCTGGCTTTCAATATGAGTGACATTGCAGAACAAAAGGGATTGACTTTCGATATAGAACAGCTTTCAAAGTTACTTGGGACAACGATAGTTCAAACTGTAGGAAATAAAGCCAAAGGCAAAGAGCAATTGCTTGAGGCAATTATAAAGACAGCTGAGCAGGGCAGAGAAAAACGTGTCCATAAAATACATTACGGCACCGAGATAGAGGATGAACTGGCCGGGATTGAAGAGGCGGTCGAAGAAGGTGAAAAAGAGCTGACTGCCAAATACCCGGCTCGATGGGTAGCGGTGAAGCTGCTCGAACAGGATAGTGAAGTCACTTCGAAAATTAAAAACAATAGCGTCATCGAAGCTGTAGCAAAAAGTATCGAGCATTTAAAAAATATTTTCCGCGATGAGCCCGAAATTGTAATAGCCGACCGAAGATACGGTTTTATCTCAGGTGCCTGCCAGGAAACGATTAAAAGCACTGTCGAGCTGCGGCACAGTACCAGCGACCTCGTGGATTCGGTAGTGATAAATCGGATTCTCGGATTGCCGATTTTTCTGCTGCTGATGTTTTTGACCTTTTTTTTAACCTTTAAGCTCGGCAAATTCCCGATGTTGGCACTTGAATTTTTATTCGAGAAGCTTTCGATTACCGTTGCCGGATTCTTCCCGCAGGGCAGCGAAAGCTGGTTGAAATCACTTCTCGTTGACGGCGTGATAAGCGGCGTAGGCGGCGTTGTTGTGTTTTTGCCCAACATTCTGCTTTTGTTTTTGGCTATCGCATTTCTTGAGGATACCGGATATATGGCCAGGGCTGCATTCGTTATGGACCGGCTGATGCACAAAATCGGTCTTCACGGAAAAAGCTTTATACCGATGCTCATCGGTTTCGGCTGCTCGGTGCCGGCGATTATGGCAACCAGAATACTCGAGAACCGCCGTAACAGGCTGACTACGATTCTCGTTTTGCCGCTGTTTAGCTGCGGCGCAAGACTGACAATTTACGCCCTTTTTATCCCTGCCTTTTTCCCTGAGAAATGGCAGGGCCCGGTCCTTTGGCTGATTTACCTTATCGGTATCGCACTCGCTGTCATCTGTGTGAAGCTTTTAAGACTGACGGTATTCAAAGGTGAGACGACACCGTTCGTGATGGAGCTGCCCCCGTATCGTGTGCCAACCTTCAAGTCAATTGCAATTCATATGTGGCAGAGAGGATGGCTGTTCCTGAAAAAAGCCGGAACCATTATTCTTATAATCTCGATTATATTATGGGCGGCGATGAGCTTCCCCAAGCCTGACCAGAAGTCGCTCGAGGATGCGGGCACTGAAAGGGCACAACAACTAAAACTTGAAACATCAATCATCGGCAGGGTCGGCAAAGCCATTGAGCCTGCCATTAAGCCGCTCGGTTTCGACTGGAAAATCGGCACAGCTCTTATCGGTGCAACCGCGGCAAAGGAGGTTTTCGTATCGCAGCTTTCGATTATCTATTCCGTCGGTGAATCTGAAAAGAGCCGCCACACACTACGTGAAAAGCTGCAGGCCAACTATACGCCCTTGACAGCCTTTTGCGTAATGCTGTTTTGTCTGATTAGCACACCCTGTATCGCCACTACTATAATCACAAAACAGGAAACCGGTTCCTGGTTTTGGGCGCTGTTCCAGTTTGCAGCCCTGACCATTATGGCCTATGTGATAACCCTGATTGTTTATCAGCTCGGCTCTTTGTTTTTTTAACGAACATAATTAATCTTCAAGCTGTTTCAGCCACAATATAGACAATTGTTCTTCCTGTTTTAGTCTAAATATTTTAGTACAAAAATACAAAAAAAGATATGGCTGCTTTGCAGCAAGGTTATATGGATTATTACTGTTTTTATTACTCGTCTTGCTTTATATCCAACGGTTTTGCCCTGGTAATCAATTTCTTTTGCTCAGAGGCAAGTTTTCTCTCTACCTTTTTTAAATCTTCTGCCGGCGGCAATTCTTCAGGCTTGATATTTCGCTTAATGAGAAGTTTTCGAACTTCCTGATTATTTTTTACATGTTCGCTTGTGATACCTACCTCCGTCTGCAGGTCGTCCCGCTTGATATTGAAGTTGGTTATCTCATTGGCGAAGTCCTTGGCCTTGATTGTAATAGTCGGCAGAAAATCAGCCAAAGCTCTTGATTTGGGAACATTCATTTTTAGTTTCATCTGTTCGGTAGCCTTTCCAAACAATGCTTTATCACCTTTGCTTCAAATACGTGCAAAGGATTTTTCATTGGATAATCTTTCGTATATTATTCCTGACAGTTCTTTTTCTGACAGGCTTAATTTCCTTCGCGCATTGAGTCGTTCAATTTCAGTTATCCTCTTTTCGATAATTTCCTGCCTTCGTGTCTGAACGGCAAAATAAGTCTGGGCAAAGGCTATCTGTTCTTTAGACGGGTCGCCGTTTTGAGCGATGAGGTAGCAGGCATAACGCGTAAGGGCGATGTCATCAATTTGACGTTTTGCATCAGAGCCTATATCGACCATTTTGCGCGTGTGCGCAAAATGGTCAACAGTATTATGTCCTGAATTTATACAGGCGGTCTTTGCCTTTTCTATAACGGCCTCGAAACTGCGCCATTGTGCATAGCCAAGCAAATGTTGCAATTCCCTTGCAAGCCAGAATTCCAGTCCGGTTTCCTCGT
>CAYXGT010000083.1:0-11593 GCA_964464635.1 uncultured Pirellulales bacterium
ACCATATTCTCCAGTCCATAATTCACCTTATAACCAGCTTATTTGTGTACTATTGCCGACAATCGCTAAGGCTATTGCTAAAACCATAATCAGGCCGCACCATACCCAGAAGAATCTCATCGCCTGGTCTATTCGAAGTCGCGGATTGGTGTTTTTTATCAATATTATCAAAACAAGTATAAGTACATATTTGCCGATTCCCAGGACAAGAGGCCAGCCGCTGGTCCTGAACCCGCCCATAAAGACCATCACTAAAAACAGCGGCAGTGCAACAAGCATAATCGTCTGCATCAGCTTCCAGACCGCAAGCAAAGGCCCGGAATATTCAATCAGCATTCCGCTGGCAAGCTCGGTTTCAGATTCTGCTATATCGAACGGCACAAACCCCAGCTTGGCCTGTACGCACAATAGACTTATCGCGAATGCTATAAAGCCGGATATGCTCAGTACCGGTGCCTGCTCGGCTAACCTGGCAATGTTGAGCTCGCCGCCGCTTTTGATAATCACAACTATCAATGCCAGTACTAACGGCAGCTCATAGCCCATCACCATCTTCATTTCCCTGCTTGTCCCGATTGATGCATGGGGCGAAGCACTGGCGCTTGCACCTAAAATCAAGGCCAGTGACGGTAAAACCATCAAATATATAGCTACGATAATGTCACCGACAAAAGCAACCTGCCGCAGCGTTATTAGCCACAGCATCGTTGACAGCAGAAGCACGCCTGCGAAACCCACAACAGGCGCACCGATGAAAATACCCTGCTGGGCCTCCTGCGGTATCAGCGTCTCCTTGCCCAAAAGTTTTACAACGTCGTAGAACGGCTGAAGCAGCGGCGGGCCTACACGCCACTGAACAAGGGCGCTTACCTTGCGAACTATCCAGTAAGCGATAAAACCTGTAATCGTGGTAAAAATAAAACCCGGGAAAACTAATATCCAGAACAAATTATTCATAAAAGTTTCGAACATCGCCTATGTCTTCTCCACTTTACGCACGAACGGCTCCCAGAGTACGCCTCCGGCAACTTTAACAACAATATCATCGAAGACCTCTACAAGGTCACTTTCCTTTTTCAAATCGACCTCTCTGTAATCTATGCTGCCGTTGGTGCAGGTCTGCACACACAAGGGTTTTTCATTCGGTGCAAGTCTGCCTTTGCAGACATCGCATACACTGTCGACAAACGGTATCAGGTCGGTATAAATCGTCCCGAAAGGACACGCCACGGCACACGTGCCGCAGCCGGTGCAGAGCATATTATACCTCTTCAGTATCTTACCCTCCCTCAACCCCTCTTTGGGTATCTTCTCGAGTGCGTCACGCGGACAGGCCGCAATGCACGGTGCCTGCTCACACCGACGGCATATCAGCGCAAATCGTATCTTCTCTAAAAGCTCATCAACTCCTTTATTATCAGGATGATGCTTGTAAGAACATCTCACATTCGATTCCTGCTGAGTCGTTACCCTCGCTAAATCTATCACCAGCTTTTTACCCATAACAATCCTCAAAGCGATTAATTATCCTGTATTCTGTATCCTGTGTCCTTAAAAATCAGTCCCAGATATTCGGGTATCCTTTTATCTGCTCGTATGTGAATACAGGCCCGTCCTTGCATACGTAATATTTGCCTATCATACAGTGACCGCACTTGCCGAACCCGCAGCTCATATTCTTTTCCATCGAAAGATAGATGTCTTTCGGCTCAAAGCCGAACTCTATCATCTTGAGCGTGGCAAACTTCATCATTATTGGAGGCCCGCATATCACCACAACAGCATTCTTTATGTTCACATCCTTCTTATCGCATATCGTTGTCACCACACCTTCATTGTGCTTCCATTTGCCGTTAGCCTTATCAACGGTCAGCTTCATATCCACTCCGTCGAGCTTCATCCATTTGTTGAACATCACATCTTTGTAGATAAAGTCTTCCGGCGTCCTTGCTCCGTACCGGCATACGACCTTCTTGAAATCCTTTATCCTTTCTGTCAGCGTAAGAAAAAGCGACCTGATGGGGGCCAGTCCGACGCCGCCGCCGACTATATAAATCTCTTTACCGGCAAAATCATCGACAGGATAGCCGTTGCCGTAGGGCCCGCGGAGGCCGACCTTCTGTCCTTTTTTGCACTCGTGCAGCAGCCCTGTAACTCTGCCCGCCTTCATAATCGTTATGTCCATCTTCTCTTTCAGCGACGGTGACGACGACGGCGTAAAAGGCGCTTCGCCTTCGCCGGGAAGAGTAAACTGTACGAACTGGCCCGTGGTGAATTCAAATTCCTCTTCCGGCACCACCACGAACGTCTTTATCGTGGGCGATTCGTCAATGACATCTGTGATTTCACAGTTTATCGGCTGATATAAAGTCGGTTTCATTTTGTAACTTTGGCCTTTGGTCTGCTCTTTAATTCCTCGTTAAGTTTTTTTAGTACTTCACGAATATCCATCTTATGCGTATCTGCGTCGATGCACCTGCCGCACCCGACACACATATAAATCCCGTACCTGTCAAGGAAAAACGAAAACTTGTGCAGCAATCGGTGCCTGATTCTGTCGCCGACCGCCTTTCTCGGATTCTCGCCGCCTGCAACACGTGCATAAGCCATTCGCATACAACTGTCAATCATCTTCATCTTCGCGAAATAGTTCTTTTGTTTTACATCGTAGAGATAAAAACAGTGGCACGTCGGGCAGACCCTCGTGCACGCCTGGCACTCAACGCACTTTTGCGACTCGATATCGAAAACTTCGGAATCAGCATTTCTTTCAATCACCTCGTTCGGCCGGGCGTCCAGTTCGAATTCGGCATTTTGCTTTTTCAGTTGTTCAATCGTTTTTGCACGAATGGCATCTCTTTCGTCGATTGCGCCGCCGGTGACTTCGCCGAACAAATCCTTGTTTTTATTGATAAACCTCTCGCCTCTGTCTGAGCCGGCCTCGACTATAAAGCCGTCTTTTACCTTAGATAGGTTCAAATCGAAACCTTTATCCGAGTAGGGCTTTCCCTCGAAAAGTGTGCAGCAGCAGCTCGGTCCCGGCTCGAAACAGTCGCCGGATATGATAAACATCTTCTCCCGTCTTGCTTTGTAGTAGGGGTCGACGAATTCCGGCTCTTCGATGAAGACCTTATCGAGCGCTTCCAGAGAACGCAAATCGCAGTCCTTAAGCCCGAAAACAGCGAATTCCTTTACCTGAGGCGGCTCAGCCGGCTCGGGATAAACTGCCGCAAGCTCGCGAAACGGAAAAAGAAAGTCCTTTATCGGCATACAGGAACGTATGTTATTGAGCTCTGTTTGCTGCTCCGATTCGGGATTGTATTTTATAAATACATAGTATTCACCGCTTTTTTTGGGGACATAGAGCTGCATCTGGGCATTAACGGCATCCAGAAACGGTTTCAATTCTCTTGTAAAAGCTGTTTTCATTTTGGTCTCTATTTTGGTTTATCAATCATTAACTTTCTTATGTTATTAAAACTTCAGACAAAAGCACATTCGGTTAATTTTTGCTACTCTTTTTTGCTTCTGTTTTTATTTTCTCCTACCTTGCTGGCATATAGTAGGGCAGCCGTGCGAAGTCAAGGGCGATGTTGATTGTTATAACCTTGACTTTTTTCGGCACCTTTATCCGGCAGGGTGAAAAGTTCAAAATACCTGTAACACCTGAATTTACAAGGGCATCGGCAGTCTTCTGGCTCGCCTGCCTTGGGACAGTTATGATACCTATCTTTACATCTTTGTTTTTCAGGTTGGAAATTTTCGATACGTCCTGAACTGTTATCCCATTTGTTTTTTTGCCAACTTTTTTGGGGTCGTTGTCGAAAGCCGCCACAATTTCAAAGCCGTACATCGTAAAACCCGGATAGGCCAGGACAGCCGAGCCTAAATTGCCGACGCCGACGAGGGCGGCCTTGTGAATAGTATCAAGTTTCAGTATTTTCTTTATTTGCGTTATTAACTTTTCAACATCATAGCCTACGCCGCACGTGCCGAACGCTCCGAAATACGAAAAGTCCTTTCTTATCTGCCAGGGATTAGCTCCTAAATGACCTGATAACTCCTTGCTGGATATGTTCTTATAACCCTCTCTAGAAAAGCCTGTCAGGTCCCTTAGATAGATAGGCAGACGCTTTATGGTTTCATCCGGTATCTTGCGATAATTCATTGTTTACCTAAAATATTTTACCCTTTAGATTGAATTTGTGTTCACAATCACAAAGTTATTTTATTGTTATTTTTCTTTGAGTCAAGAGAATTTATAAAATTTTTTTTCCTTTTTTTCGGATTAAAAATTGATTTTTGCAATAACTTTTTATATTGAGAAAGCTCGTTTTAAGCCTGAAAATGAGGGGTACTTGGACACCTGGTGAAACGGGACTTTTTTGCACTGAATGATGTAAATAACTATATAGTAAAGAGATACAACGATTTATAAGCTTTTTGAAAATAGTCTAAAATGACCAAAAAATGACAAAAATTGCGTGCTTTTGACAGAAAAGTAACGGGAAATTGCACATTTTTGACAACTTTTTGAATCTGGTAAAAAAAGTCAAGTTATCGACTCTTGAAGTCGAGTTATTTGTATATAATGAAGAAATTCAGGACAAAACGTGTCGACTCCACTTAAGCAGATTTGCAGAACCGACCTTGGCAAATCTGCTCAATCGACTTCGGCAAAGTTGGCAGTTTCACTTCGGCAGATTTGCGTAACTACTAATACATATACTAATACAATACTAATAAAGATACTACAGACGACTTGCCTTTGCCTGCCTACCGCAGGCAAGTCGTCTGATGGAACAAAAAGAGGTGCCAAGTCTTCGCTTCGGTTTGAGGTAAGAGATGCGGGAAACAAAACAAGAAGCTGGTTATGATGCGCCTTAAAGGTTTTTTATTACCGCGATTTCGTCGCAGTTGTTTTGCTTGGGGCAGCGGGCGCAGTCGCTCCAGACCTTCATCGGCAGCTTGTCTTTATCGATCAGTTCGAAGCCCAATTTTTTGAAAAAGGCCGGCTCTAATGTTAATGCAAAAACACGTTTAAGACCGAGCTCGATGGCCTGCCTGAGGGCTTCTGCCACGAGCAGCCTGCCGACACCCGTTCCTTTGTAACCATCATTAACCGCCAGTGATTTAATCTCAGCTAAATCTTCCCATATAATATGCAGTGCACAGCAGCCAACGATTTTTACATCAGCTTCAGCCACAGTAAAGGTGCGCAGATTCTCATAGATATCGGCTTTCGAGCGAAACAGCATCTTATCCTGTTCTGCGTAATCGCTTACAAGGGCATAAATCGCGTCAGCATCCGAGATTTTTACACTGCGTACATTCATAAGCGGCAAGTATAAACAATCGGCTGACAATTTCCAATATCAATACTAATTTCAATCCCGAAAAAATTAAATCGAGCCGATATTAAAATGCGAAAAAAAGCTGGTAAAATGGCTGCGTATCGCTAAAATGACAGCCATTATGAGATTTATCCTGATAGATAAGGTTATATCGCTTGAAAAGGCAAAGCAGATAAGAGCCGTCAAGAGTGTGTCTCTGGCGGAAGAGTATTTGGCCGACCATTTTCCGGCATTTCCGGTTCTGCCGGGAGTCCTTCTATTGCAGGGCATGATAGAATCCGCATCCTGGCTCGTGCGGGCGACGGAAAATTTCGCTCACAGTATGATATTGCTTGAACAGGCGAGAAATGTTAAGTATAAGAGTTTTCTGGCGCCTGGCGGCGTGATTGAGTATAACGTCGAGGCCAGAACGATTGAGGAAAACCTCAGCAGCTTTACCGGCGAAGGCGTCTCAAACGGCGAAAAAATAGTAGAGGCCAAATTCGGGCTCAGGCATTTCAACCTCGCTGATAAAGATTCAGCTATGGCTGAGGTTGATAGTTGCATAATTGAAAGCCTGAAACAAAGATGGAAACTATTAACAGGCCATTAAAAAATATTGAAAAGAACAATTTACCGGAGGTAAAAAAGTATGACAATGAGTCGGGATGAGATTTTCAGGAAGGTACAGGAGGTTCTGGTTGACGCATTGGGCCTCGACGACGATGAAGTTACCGCACAGGCCACTCTAATGGGGGACCTTGGCGCCGAAAGCATTGACTTTTTGGACATTGTGTTTCGGCTCGAAAAGGCTTTTGGTTTTAAGATACCGAGAGAAGAATTGTTCCCCATCGAGAATATGATGAGCAATCCTGAGTTCGTAAACAACGGCAAAATGACGGAGGCCGGCCTGGCAGAAATCGAAAAGAAAATGCCTCACACCGACTTCGGTGATTTCGCGAACGACCCCGACATAAACAAGCTCGGCAACCTGTTTACAGTCAATTCCATCGTAAACTACGTCGAAAGCAAAATGGCGAGTAACGTTTAGTCCGTAAAACGAAATGCGCTGGATATGGATAGATAAATTCACAGAGTTTGAAAGCGGCAAACGTGCAGTTGCCGTCAAAAATGTCACTCTTGCCGAAGAGCATCTGCACGACCACTTCCCCGGCTTTCCGGTTATGCCCGAATGTCTCTGTATCGAGGCGATGGCGCAGACCGCGGGCATACTTGTCGGAGAAGCAAAGAACTTTCAGGAAAAGGTGATACTGGCAAAAATCAAAAAGGCTGTTTTCTTCGATTACGTAAAACCCGGCGATACGCTCAGTCTTGAAGCCAAAATCGAATCCATCACCGCTGAGGCCGCCTCCACAACCGGAAAAATTACCTGCGGTGAAAAGGCAATCGCTGAAATCGATTTGATGTTCAGCCACATCGACCGCAATATCGGCGGCAAGGAATTTCCCGACGAAAACTTTGTTTTCACCGACACTTTCAAATCGCTTATGCGAGGCGTCGTTTTTTCGGAGCCTGATTAAATGAGCTCAGCGGCCGCGGTAATTACAGGCCTGGGTGCAATAAGCCCGCTTGGACTGACATCAGCCGAAATGTTCAGCGCCTTGAAGGCCGGCAGATGCGGCATCAATAAAATCACAGCCTTTGACCCTGTCGGCTTTAACTGCAAAATTGCCGGCCAGTGCCCCGAATTCAAGGTCCGGCAGTTCATACCAAAAACTTATCGCAAGGCTGCAAAGATGATGTCAAGAGATATTGCCCTTGCCGTCGTTGCAGCTTATGAAGCTGTAACTAATAGCGGCCTGGTAACAAAAGCGATTGACCCCGAAAAAGTAAATGTCAACCCTGCCCGTATTGGTATCAATCTCGGTGTGGGACTTATAAGCTGTGACCTTGTCGAGCTCGCACCGGCTGTCGCTCACAGTGTCACTGACGGCAAATTCGATATCCGAAAGTGGGGCAAAGAAGGTCTTGAGCTTGTAACACCATTATGGCTTCTCAAATACTTACCCAATATGCTCGCCTGCCATGTCGGGATTATCCACGATATTCAGGGCCCAAGCAACTCCATAACCTGTGCCGAGGCATCAGCTCTGCTGGCGATAGCCGAAGCGCGTTCGTTCATAGAGCGCGGGGCCTGTGACATTGTCCTCGCCGGCGGTGCCGAGGCGAAGGTAAATCCGATAGTTTTGATAAGGCAGTGTCTTACCGGCAGGGCGACGACGAAGGGAAACGACAATCCTGAAACCGCCTGTCGGCCTTTCGATGCCGATGCAAAAGGCTCGGTATTCGGAGAAGCTGCTGGTATCATTACAATCGAAAATCGCGAATACGCCGAAAAAAGAGGTGCGAAAATCTATGCCGAAATCGCCGGTACAGGCCAGGCCGGCAGTTTAAATATGGCTTTCGAACATATCGAGCCCGACGGTTCGGGCATCGCAATTGCAATTGAAAATGCTCTCGGTGACGCAGGCATTGAACCTGCTGATTTGGATTTGATTATACCGCACGGAACAGCTATACCCGAAGACGACCTCGCGGAAGCAAAGGCCATCGAAACAGTTCTCGGTGACGCAGTTCATACCGTTCCTGTCTGGCCGACAAAGAGTATGCTCAGTAATACAGGCGCAGCAGCCGCCGCTCTCGACATCATCGCCGCAGCTTTCGCTATCACTGAAGGCATAATACCTGCTGCGAAAAACTGTGATAAAAAAGCTCCCCGTTGTAACCTGAATATTGTTACTGAGCCGGTAGAAAAAGAAATAAAGTATGCACTTTGCTGCAGCTACACCTACGGCGGACAGACCGCAGCAGTTGTGCTGAAAAAGAAAGACTGAATATCGAATAGGAACCAATAAATGCCGGAGCGCGTTGTGATAACAGGAATGGGTGTTGTTTGTCCGCTGGGACACGATGTGGAAACGCTCTGGATGGCGATGATGCAGGGCAAAAGCGGCGTGGATTATACAACTATTTTTGATGCATCGACTTTTCCTTCAACCTTCAGCGCCGAGGTCAAGGGCTATCATTTGTCAAGATTCATAAAGAACGTCGAGCTGCACAAAGACTGCAATCGAGGCTCTTCCTTTGCTTTAGGCGCGGCAGCTCAGGCCTGCAGGCAGGCGGGTATCGATATCGAAACCGATGAGCCGAGAGACGGAATCGAGCGAAAAAGGCTTGGTATATATCTCGGTGCCGGTGAAGGCTCGGTTAATAACGAGGTATTTTTCGACTGCATCGTAAAGGCCTGGGACAATGAGAAAAATGTTATGGACTGGAACAAATGGGCACAGGTCGCTTTTGGTGGTATGTCACCTGCCGGCGAGCTGCAGCAGGAGCCGAATATGCCCGCAGCACATATAGCGCTATTGACCGGCGCTCGAGGCCCGGTCTTTAGCTGCCTTACCGCCTGTGCCGCAAGCACACAGGCCGCCGGTGAAGCTATGATGCTGATAAGACACGGCAAAGCAGATGCGGTGATTACCGGCGGTGCACATTCGATGATACACCCGCTCGGCCTTACAGGCTTTAACCGTCTGACCGCGCTATCGACGAGAAACGACAGTCCCCAAACAGCATCCAGACCGTTCTCGGCAACCAGGGACGGTTTCATTCTCGGCGAAGGCTCTGCGATTCTGATTCTCGAATCGCTAAGCTCAGCCAAAAAAAGAGGAGTTCAAATACTCGCAGAGGTTATCGGTTTCGGCAGCAGCTCGGATGCGTTCCGCGTTACCGATATGCACGAGACCGGCAGGGGGGCAATACAGGCAATGACAGCCGCCCTCGAAGATGCCGGCTTAACTTATAAGGATATAGATTACGTCAACACACACGGAACAAGCACCACCGAGAACGATTCCGTAGAGACAAAGGCGATTAAAGCAGTCTTTAAGGAAAGGGCAAAACAGGTCCCTGCCAGCAGTGTCAAGAGTATGCTGGGCCATTTAATCGGTGCCGCCGGTGCCGCTGAGTTTATAACCTGTGTGCTTGCGATAAGAGATAATATTGTCCCGCCGACAATGAACTTAAATGACCCTGACCCCGAGCTCGACCTCGACTACGTCCCCAACGAGCCAAGAAAAATGGCTGTCAATATCGTAATGAACGAATCTTTTGGCTTTGGCGGACAGAATAATGTCGTTATAATCAAAAGATACGAAGAATAGAACGTGGAATAAAGAAGTTCAAAGTATGATAGATATTAAACTCATAAGAGAAAATCCGGAACAGTTCAAAAAAGCGGCAGCCGATAAGCATTTCGATGTCGATATCGACAGACTGCTTGAAATAGACAAGCGACTTAGAGAAAGGAAAACGCAACTTCAGAATATAAGCAGTGAAATAAATGAGCTTGGCAAATCAGTTTCTAATGTATCGGGCACAAAAAAACAGGAATTGTTAAACAAACTCAAAAAACTGAAAACAACAACTGTTAATCTTGACAAACAACTAAAAGCCAATCAAAAGACATTCGATAAGCTTTTACTTTATGTTCCTCAGCCGCCGGACGATGATGTACCGCTCGGCAAAGACGATACCGAAAATGTCGAAATCCGAAAAGAAGGAACAATTCGCAAATTCGACTTCGAGCCGAAAGACCACGTTCAGTTGGGACTTGCCCTTGACATTATTGATATTGAGCGTGGCGTAAAACTTGCCGGAACAAGAAATTATATCCTCAAAGGTGACGGCGTGCTTTTGCACCAGGCTCTTTTACGATTTGCTATGGACTTTATGGTTGATAAAGGCTACGTCCCCTTAACCGCTCCTGTTCTCGTCAGGGATGAACCTATGGTTGGCACAGGTTTTTTCCCCGGCGCAGAAGAGCAGACCTATCAGATTCCCAAAGACCAGCTCAATCTCATCGGTACCGCCGAAGTTCCGCTGACAGCCTATCATAGTGGCGAGATATTAAAATCTGAGCAGCTGCCCTTAAAATATTTTGCACTGTCGAGTTGTTTCAGAAGAGAGGCCGGCGCCGCAGGCAAAGACACTTACGGGCTGTACCGTGTCCATCAGTTCGACAAAATCGAGCAGGTCGTCATCTGCAAAAACGATGTTGATACGAGCAATAAATTTCATAAGGAAATCCTCGCAAACGCCGAGGCTGTAGTGCAGGCAATCGAGCTGCCTTATCGCATCGTTAATGTCTGCACCGGTGACTTAGGCCGCGGACAGGCCAAAAAATTCGACATTGAAATCTGGATGCCGTCACGAAAAAACTACTGCGAGACGCACAGTGCGAGCAAATTCTACGATTTCCAGGCAAGGCGATTGAACCTGCGTTACAAAGACCCGAAGACAAAGAAAAATATCTTCTGCAACACACTTAACAACACTGTGATAGCAAGCCCGAGAATCCTGATACCCATCCTCGAATTGTACCAGAACGCCGACGGCTCAGTGACAATCCCCAAAGCCCTGCGTCCCTATATAGGTGGGAAAGAAAGAATAACTTCACACTGAAAACTACTTCCATCTCCATTTTTTTCTAATTTTTGCCGCAATTGCATTTGTAGGAATCGCTTTCGGTTCAAAAAATTCGATATTTCCCTGTGGCACTCCGATTTTTTGTAATTCTTTTCTTATCTCTTGTTGTTCTTCCCCTTTAGCCAAAACAACAATTGGAGAAATGCTATGCCTCTTTTCTATAAACTCTCTGATATGCTTATAACCCTTCACCCGGGTTCGTCCCCCAAGCCGTAAAGCCAAAAGGATATTCTCACAATTTTCACACCATTCAAGTAACTCATTAACTGTCTGGATTTTGTCTTCTTCTTGTAAAGAACGCACAAGCACACAAATATTAATATCACCATCTTCTTTAGTTCTAATTTCCCATTTACGTTGTCGCTTGGACACCCCGGTCAAAGACCTTATAATTACCGATTTGCCGGTTTGGGTTTTTCCCATTACAATATATACATTTGACATTTTATTCTCCTTTCCGCAATTGAACTTTAATGCTGTTCACTGTGGCTGTGAAAAACTACATGCATCTACACTTTTATTTGCGCCATCTCAATTTTTATGCTCCTATGCAAAGTTGTTTATCTCGCTGCGCTTATACATCCCCATATATAGTGCTTATCGGTAAATAGACAAGGTGTCTTTATAACTAATTTATGTCATTTACTTATATTTTCTTGAATTCTTTAATATTGTTATGATTTTCTTTAAATTTTTGCTCTGTGTTCTTGTATGTTGAATTATAGCATGGTTAATGATAGTCTCACTGGTAA
>CAYXGT010000084.1:0-11583 GCA_964464635.1 uncultured Pirellulales bacterium
TTAACTGTGGTTTTTAGGTGTTTCTTATGGCGGTTCAATTTATTCTCGGCAGAAGCGGGACGGGCAAGAGCAGCTATTGCATAGATTCCCTAATAAAAGCTTTGCAGGAGCCCAAAGACCGGCAGAAGCTGATTTTTCTGGTTCCCGAGCAGGCAACCTACCAGGCCGAGCGAGCCATACTTTTAAATAAGCAGGTTAATGGCTTTCACAGCCCGAATCCTTCACAGCCGCCCGTTTCGCAAAATGCAGGAGGATTGAATGTGCTTTCTTTTGACAGGCTTCAGTATCTGCTGCTGGGCAAAAATACCGCCAGGCCGAGACTTTCAAAAATCGGACGGCAGATGGTTATCAGCAGAATTCTAGCCGAGCACAAAAGCGAGTTGAAACTTTTCAGCCGGTCCGCTGCCTTCGCCGGCTTCAGCAGACAAATGGCACAGACTATCGCCGAGCTTCAGGCCTATGCCAAGCAGCCCGAAGATATTGACGACCTCATCGCCCGACTCCAAAAGGAAGAATATAGCAGATTTTCCGCCCTGAAGTTTGCCGATATAGCCTTGATTTTGAGAGAATACCTGCAGTTTGTGCAGGGCAGATTCCTTGATCCTGAAATGCAGTTGAATCTCGCCCGCAGGGCGGTGGCCGGTTCGCAGTTTTTTGATGGTTCTGAAATCTGGGTTGACGGCTTCGCGGGCTTTACTACCAGTGAGCTGGCGATACTTACAGAGCTTCTCAAAAAGTCATCCGAGGCACATATCGCCTTGTGTCTGGACGCCAAAGAGCTGAACCTGAACAATCCAGCCGGCGGCACAACACTGAATGTCGGCCTGTTTAATCCTACGCAAAAGACTTACGCCGATATCATCGAAATAGTCAAAGCCTGCAGGCTGAATCTGGCAAAGCCGGTTATCTTGACCGACGCTCTCAGGTTTAAAACTTCTGCCGCGCTCAGCCATATCGAGAAAAGTATCTTTGAGACAAAAGCGGACAGGATTTCCGCAAAAGATACTATTAATATAGTTATCGCGCCGGACCGGAGAGCGGAAGTGAGGTTCGTAGCGGGAAAAATAATCGAGCTTGTCCGCCAAAAAGCCCTGCGATACCGTGATATCGCGGTCATAGCCCCTGATTTAGATAGCTATGAGCATTATATCAGGGCATATTTTAAGGATTATAATATTCCCTTCTTCATCGACAGCAGACAATCCCTTCGCCATCACCCGGCTGTCAGTTTTCTCGGCTCGGCACTTCGGGCGGCGGCAGGCGGTTTTGCGAACAGCGATGTCTTTGAATATCTCAAAAGCGGCCTTGTGCCCGTCGAAAACTATGACGTCGATTTACTTGAGAACTACTGCCTGGCATTCGGCATAGCCGGAAAGGACTGGGTGAATGCTGAAAAGTGGAATTTCGATGACGATAAAGAGCCCCTTTTCAATGAAGACCATATAAACAAAATTCGCAGCAGGGCAGTTAAGCCTCTAATCGGCCTGCGCGATAAGCTCAGTTCCGGTAAAGACAACAACCCGGCGAAAATCAGCCCTGAGCAGTTTACGAAAATCATTTTCGCCTTTCTTGATGGAATGCAGTTCAGCCGGACGATTCAAACCCGGATTGACGAGGCGACGGAGCGGAAAGATTTCACCGCCGCCGATGAGCATCGTCAGTTCTGCGACGGGCTTGTGGATATATTCGACGAGCTGTGCGAGGCATTTGCAGGTTTTAAGCTGACCTGTGATGTTTATATCTCTATAATCGAGGATGCTTTTTCGCAGCTCAGCCTTGCATTGATTCCGCCCGCGCTCGATGAGGTGATTGTCGGTTCGATTGAGCGAAGCCGGCATCCGGATTTGAAGGCGGTCTTTCTTATAGGCACAACGCAGAAGGATTTCCCGATGCCCGTTGGTTATTCGGGTATCCTGACCGACGAAGACAGGCTCGCCGCCGAAACCGCCCGCTTCGAGCTGGCGGCATCAACAGGCAGAAGCCTTATGCAGCGGCAGTACCTCGCTTATATTGCTTTTACCAGGCCGAGCGAATTTCTGTGCATCAGTTATCCCGCCGTTGACGAAAAGGCCAGGCCCGTTGTGCGTTCGCAGTTTATTGATGATATTGAATCTTTGTTCGACGATGTTTCTGAAAAACCGGTTGCCTCGCACGACTGGTCGGTAAGTGTTGAAGATTCCGCCCCGTTTGATATCGACAGGATTTATACACAAAGCGAATTTGCCGATTTTCTTTGTATGCGGGCCGGCAGCGATAGTCAAATCAGTCAGTTTGTGCAGCAATTGTGCTCCGACGAGCAGTTTGCCGAGACAGCAACTTTGCTTCGAAAGGCCCTTGAATACGATAATAAGGCAAATCTTGAGACGGCTGTCTTAAAGCAGCTTTTCGGCCCCATCCTGCGAAGCTCAGCCTCAAGGCTGAGCGCCTTTGCACAGTGCCCGTATAAATATTTTGCCCGCTATGTGCTTGAGCTTGCCGAGCGAAAGGAATCGAAATTCGAGCCGCTGGATATAGGAAGGTTTTATCATCAGGTTCTTGACAGGGTACTAAAAGAGCTAAAACAGAGTTCTGAGGATTTTGCAACGGTTGTAAACGAGCGGCTCATAGAAGTTTTAAAACAGGTGGTTGCTCAGGTTATCGAGTCGGATTCTTTTATCAAAGGCTTTTGCCGGCGCAGCAAACACAACACTTTTATTGTCGCCTCTGCCTGCCAGGCTCTGCAGGACTTCCTGCCGGCTGTCTCGAGGATGGTGCGAGCCGGCGAGTTTAGACCTCTTTTTTCAGAAGTCTGGTTCGGCGGCGAAGGAAATGGCGGTGAGTTTAAGCTCGTACTAAGCGATAGGCGCGATGTTTCATTAGCTGGCAGGATTGACAGGATTGATGTCACTAAGACTGATACCGGCTGCTTGGCCGTCGTCTTCGATTATAAACGAAGCAATGCGGCTTTTAGCTGGTCGAAGTTTTATCACGGCCTGGATATGCAGTTGCCGATTTATATGCTCGCAGTACAAAGCTCGAAGCTGCCCGCTATTGCCGGCTGCGATATCGCCGGGGGTTTTTATATACCCGTAGAAACAAAAGCACGCCCGGCGCAGGAGCAGCGCAAAGAAGGTTTTGATTACAAAAGCAGCGGCCTTTTCAATGGCCAATTCGCCTTTCTGCTGGATAAACAGGCAAAACAAAACAGCAGCTATTATAATTTTTATGTCAATAAAGACGGCAGCCCCTACGGCAGCTATAACAACAGGGGGGCATTAAAGCCTGAAGATTTTCAAAAGACATTGAAATATTGCGAGAAAAAAATAGCCGAAATCGCACAGGCAATAGTAACAGGATGCATCGATGTGAAACCATTTAAGCTCGGCACCAGTTTTTCTGCCTGCACTTTCTGTGAGTATAAATCGGTATGCAGGTTCGATTGGCAGATAAATGATTATAATTCTTTACAACCGAAAACAAAATTAGATGTGCTTGGAGAGGTCTAATACCTGATGGCAGAGCGAAAAATAAAATGGACACCGCAGCAGCGGCTTGCAATCAGCCGGCGGGGGAGCGACGTCCTCGTAACCGCTTCCGCAGGTACCGGCAAGACGGCTGTTCTTAGCGGCCGATGCGTTGATATCGTCTCGGACAAAAAAACCTCACCGGGTATCAGCAATATGCTTGTTCTTACCTTTACCGACGCAGCCGCCGAGCAAATGCAGCAGCGAATAAGAGAGCAGTTGAAAGTCCAGCTTGCAAAGGACAGCAAAAATTTACATCTTTTGAAAGAGCTTACACTGCTGGCCGGCGCCGACATAAGTACCATCCATTCGTTCTGCAAGAGACTGATAACCGAATATTTTTATCAGCTTGACATTGACCCTAACTTCCGTGTGATTGACGCCGACGAGCAGACGCTGCTTAAATTCGGAGCCCTCGAAAAGACCCTGGAGTGGGCCTGGGACCAGGAGAATCTGCAGGCCGGTCTCGATAAGCTTTTTTACGCACGCGACCTGAGAACAAACGGCACCTTCGCTGCCGGCATTATTTCAATCAGTGATTTTCTCGACAGCATACGCTGGCGGCAAAGCTGGTTCGAAAAAGCTGTTTTTTTGTCACAGGCAGCCGACCCCTTTGAAACAGAGCTCGGCGAAGCGCAAAAACAGATTATCGAAGAAAGGCTCATCTTCATTCTCAATCAGCTCAATTTTGCCAAAAGGCTCTATGAGAATCGTTCCGGCTGTACCGGCTGGCCTGCAGACTCACAAAAACTTTTCGCGGAACGCCTCGAAAAATGTATCGAGTCACTGAAAGCAGGCGACTGGAACAATTTTACCGCTCAGCTAAGAGATTTCGATAAGCCCAGAGTTTATAAGCCGAAAGATGTTGATGAGACAATCGCCGCTCTGTTTGCTGAAGTGATTAGAAACTGCCTCGAGAACTTCACCGCTCTTTCGCAGCTTACTCTGTTAAATCCGGATTACTTAGACAGGATAGGCGGCTCCGTTAGTTTGGCGACCAGGATTACGGTTGAGCTTGTCAGGCAATTTGACCGCTTCTACAGCGATGCAAAGCGGGCGGTAAACTGTATGGATTTTGCGGACCTCGAGCATTATGCGCTCAGGCTGTTGGCTGAGCCTGACGATTCTGCCGATGAAATCAAACCCTCCGAGACTGCGCTGTCACTTCGCAGAAAGTACCGCTATATCTTTGTTGACGAGTATCAGGATATCAATCCCGTACAGCAGGCAATTATTAAAAGCCTCAGCAGCTCTGATAATGTCTTTGTAGTCGGTGACATCAAGCAGAGCATTTATGCCTTTCGCGGAGCCGAGCCTAAGATTTTTCTCAGCCGGCTCACCCCTGCGTCAATTGACCCTGCCGAACTGTCCAGACCGCTGCGCGTTGACCTCAATGCCAACTTCCGCTCGGCAGGCGGCATCCTGGATTTTGTCAACAGCCTTTTCAGCAGGATAATGACAAAGGATTCTGCAGACATTAATTATGACAGCTCGGCCTTTTTGAAACCGGCATCTGAAAGACCGGCCTCCGGCGAAAAATCAGCCGCTGTCGAGCTTCATTTACTCGATGCCGACAGCAGGCAAAGCATTTCGCAGCAGGATGAGCACGAATCAATTGAAGATGACCGGACGGATTTTGCATCCCCGCGGAAGTGCCAGGCTGCGATGATAGCTCAGCGCATAAAGCAAATGGTCGGAGCCGAATCCGGAAAAGCCGCCTTCCAGATATATGACGAGCAGAAAAATTGTATGCGTGACGTCGAATACGGTGACATTGTCGTTTTGATGCGCTCGCCCGCCAAAAGGATAAATGATTACGTGCAGATACTCAGACTTTCAGGTATTCCCGTCAGCAGCAGAGGCTTTGCAGGCTATTTCGAGGCGACGGAGGTAAGCGATATGATGTGCCTGCTCAAAGTCCTTGATAATCCTCAGCGTGACATTGAGCTGGCTGCGGTGCTGCGAAGCCCGATTTTCAATGTCACCGACACCGAGCTTGCCAAAATCAGGATACACGAGCAGGCTCTGCAGGAATGCAGAAGTTTTTACGACTCTGTAGCGGCGTATGTTGAAAGCGGAGAGGATGCCGACCTGTCGGCAAAGCTCAAAGAGGCCCTGCTGCAAATCGAAACCTGGCGCCGATTTGCTCGTGCGGGCAATCTTGCCGATTTGCTCTGGCAGATATATCAAAAGAGCAGCCTGTTATCATTTATCTCGGCGCTTCCGGACGGCCGGCTCCGCAGGGCAAATCTGCTCAAGCTGCACGACAGGGCGATACAGTTCGAAGCCTTTGCCAGCAGCCGACAGAGCGTCTCACTCGGACGGTTCGTCGAATTTATCGAAAGACTCGAGCAGGCAGGGGCCGAATGGGCACTCGCAGAGCCGCTCAGCCTGCGCGAAAATGCTGTAACAATCACGAGCATTCACAAAAGCAAAGGGCTGGAATTTCCCGTCGTAATCGTCGCTGAGCTCGATAACAAATTCAATATAACCGAGCTAAACCGCGAATTTATCGCCGATGCGAATCTCACCCTCGGCCTTGAGCTCATAGATAAAGCAACGAACTCGAAATTAACCTCGCTCACTCACCAGGTCATCGCTGAGAAAAAGCTGCGTACCGCTTTAGCAGAGGAGATGCGAATACTTTACGTTGCCTCTACGCGGGCAAAGGACAGATTGATTCTGACCGGCTGTCGGGGCAAAAAACACTGCCGCGATATTGTGCTGCAGGGCTTTTTCTCAGCCTCTGAGAAAGCAGGTACCCAGCTTCGATGCTGCAGTAGTTTTTTAGACTGGATTCTGTACGGACTCGCCGACCGGAAGAATCTGCATGAAGCTTTTGAAACCGGTTTTGTTGATGAGTCTGTCGATGACAACCTGTTCGATTTCAAACTTTACGATAATATCGAGCTCAAAGAGCTTTCGCAATATGTAGAGTCTTTGCGGTCTGGCAGAATAAAAAAACCTAAAAAGGCAAAAATAAAATCAGCATCACAGCAGCGTATTATTGAGCAGCTCAAAGAAAATATCAACTGGCGGTATCGGTACGAACCTGCCTCGGCTCTGCCCGCCAAGCGCACCGTAACCCAGCTTACCCACGGCGGCGATGAATTCGCTCGCCTCGAATATTCCAGACCTTTCGAGCGCAAACCCGTCGCTTCTTTACTTGGCCCTTCTGCCGGCCGAGCCGACAATCGCACACTCGGCACAGCCGTCCATCTTTTAATTTCCAGACTTGATTTAACCGCTCCCGTTACGAAACAATCGATTGAGCAGACGAAGGAAAAACTCTTGCAAGCTGATGCTGTGAGCAAAACCATTGCTGACAGTATTGATGCCGAATCGATAGTGAGTTTTTTCGAAAGTCAGCCGGGACGGCTGGCAACCAAAAAGGCCAATTTAGTCTGGCGGGAATGGCCCTTTACTTTTTCCTTGCCTGTCTCGGAACTTAGTGATTCGAGCAACGGGCAACTCCACAGTCCCGGGGACTCCTTACGGGAGACGCCTGACGGCGGAGCGATGAGCGACGAGAACGTAGTCGTGCAGGGTATAATAGATATGCTGATTATAACGCCTGGAGGGATTATAATAGTGGATTTCAAGACCGACAGAATCGCTGCCGGCCGGGCAAAAGAAAGGGCAGAGTTGTATCGAAGCCAGCTTGAGCTTTATGCCAAAGCCGCCGAGAGCATTCTCAAAAAGAGCGTGCTCGCCAAATGGCTGTACTTTCTCAACTGCAATATTGCTCTCGAAATCAGGTAAATTTCTCTTGAGTGCTGTTTTTTTGTTTGTACAATGGTCTTTCTGCAATTTAAGTTGCTCCTTTAATGAAACGATGATTTCAAGATGAATGATTCAATGGAGATAGTGTGATTATGACAGATGCACCGAAGGTAAATGCAGTGATAGGCCAATCCGGCGGACCGACAGGAGTGATAAATGCTTCTCTTGTGGGCGTAATAGAAGAGGTTTGCAAGCACGAGGAGATTGAGAATCTTTACGGTGCTATACATGCGGTCGACGGCATCGTCGCAGAACAGTTCATCGACCTGAAGCAGCTTTCGGTTCAGGTCCTCGAGGGCATGGCAAGATGTCCCTCAGCGGCTCTGGGCTCCAGTCGTAAAAAGCCCGACAGAGAATGTTGCGAAAAGATTTTCGATGTTTTTAAAAAACGCAATGTCAGGTACTTTTACTATATAGGCGGCAACGATTCCGCTAATACCGCTCACATCATCAATATGATAGCTGCCGACGTCGGCTACGAAATGCGGGCCTTTCACATACCGAAAACTATCGATAATGATTTGCTTGTCACCGACCACTGCCCGGGTTACGGCACTGCCGCCAAGTTTGTGGCCAGTGCCCTTATGGGCGATGATTTGGATAACAAGGCCCTGCCGGGTATCAAGGTTGATGTCGTAATGGGAAGACACGCAGGATTTTTGGCTGCTGCTGCAGCTCTGGGAAGGCAGCACGAAAGTGACGGGCCGCACCTTATTTATTTCCCGGAAAAACCTGTCTCTATGGATAAATTTCTCGGTGATGTCGAAAATGCCTACAGAAAGTGGGGCAGATGTGTCATCGCCGCCAGTGAGGGTATATGTGATGTTGACGCAAAAACATGGACGGAGAAGATTCTTGACGTAAAAGAAAGAGATGAGCATAACAATATTCAGCTTTCCGGTACCGGAGCACTCGCGGATTACCTTGCAGCGCATATTAAGGCAAAGATCAAGGCAAAAAGGGTCAGGGCGGATACTTTTGGTTATCTGCAGAGAAGTTTTGTCGGATTCCAGTCGCCGGTTGATGTTGAAGAGGCCCGAAGATGCGGCCGGCAGGCTGTCAAGTTTTCAATGAAAGAGCAGAGCGGCTCGGTGGCAATAAAAAGAATAGGCAACGGCGACGACTACGCGATTGAGCTGTTCTGTACCGAGCTGAAAAACGTCGCCGAAAAGTCGAAAGAGATGCCCGATGAATTTATTAATTCAGAGGGCAACGGAATCACACAGGCCTTTATCGACTATGCGATGCCTCTTACCGGCGGCCTGCCGAAAACATACTTCCTCGGCGACAACCCAAGAGTTTAATAGACTTGAAAAATCCTTTTTGCCATGGTAAGTTGTCGGCTGTATAAAACAAGCTTTGTTGTTAATAATCTTTTACAGGCGGTAACGAAATGGAGCATCTCGATTTTACCATTGATTCGCTCGGCCGAAGTGACATAAAGTCACCCGTCGAGCTGTCGAAAAAAACAGGCGATTATCTGGCTAACTACGTCGATGACGCACAGCGTATCATTTATGATATCGAGACAGTCTCGGATGCCGGCAGCTTGAAATTACCCGCAAATCGGCTTGTTGAGGTCGCAGGTCCTCGCGAGTTTATTTTCTTTAAACCGGCAGACGTGCACGCGGCAATCGTAACCTGTGGAGGACTTTGTCCCGGCCTTAATGATGTTATACGCGCTGTTGTTATGTGCCTGTGGTATCGTTACGGCGTAAAGAAGATTTCCGGCATCAGGTACGGCTATCGCGGTTTTCTCACCCGATTTAATCTGCCCGTTATGCAGCTTAATCCCGAGCTGGTCGATGACATTCACCGCAAGGGCGGAACCATTCTCGGCTCATCGCGGGGCTACGGTGACAGAACCACTGAGATTGCTGACAGCATCGAGAAGATGGGTATCAATATACTATTTACTATCGGCGGCGACGGCACGCAGAAAGGCGCCCTGAATATTTCAAGGGAGCTTGAAAATAGAAAACTTAAAGTTGCCGTTGTCGGCGTCCCCAAAACAATTGACAATGACCTGAGTTTTGTTCAGAAATCTTTCGGCTTCCAGACAGCCGTATCGAAGGCTGTGGACGCAGTTTCCGCAGCCCACACCGAGTCTCACGGAGCGATTAACGGTATCGGTATCGTTAAGGTGATGGGCAGACAGTCAGGCTTTATCGCCGCCCACACAGCTCTTGCTATAAACGACGTCAATTACGTCCTTGTCCCCGAGGTGCCTTTTGAGCTCGATGGCGAAAACGGTCTGCTCGCCCATCTCGAAACAAGATTAAAAAATCGCCATCACGCCGTAATCCTTGTCGCCGAAGGCGCAGGACAGGGCCTTCAGCAAATGACTCAGACTGTCGATGCATCAGGTAATGTAAAGCTCTCTGATATCGGCCTTTTTCTTAAAGACAAAATTACCGATTACTTCAAAGAAAAAAATATGGAGATAGGCCTCAGGTACATTGACCCCAGCTATATTATAAGGGCTGCTCCCGCAAATTCGGACGACTCGATTTATTGTGAGAGATTGGGTGTAAACGCCGTGCACACCGCGATGGCCGGCAAGACCGCCGTTTTGATAAGTCTTATCAATGACCATTTCGTCCACGTACCGATGAGGATGGCTGTCTCCAAAAAGAACAATATCGACCCTGACGGCTCACTCTGGCGAGACGTCATCGAAGCCACCGGCCAGCCGCTACTTATGAAAAACTGAAATATTTTAAAACTTTACACGAAAGAGACTTGCTATGTTGTCATTCCGCACTTGATGCGGAATCCAGTCTTTCAAAAGATATATTATTTCTTCTGTCGAGATAAATATAAAAGGATTTTCTACAAAGCAATATTTTAATTAAGCTCAATTTGATTTCAAAATATCATCCCAGACAACATCTTTCGCTTTTTCGCCTATGAGATTGATATTATTACCGAAAATCGTGGTAAAATTAGTCTTTATCTCGTCGGCTTTATTTTTGTCTTTGGCTTCTGGATTAATAACCGTGATTTTATCTGGTGGCTTGTCTCTGTCCTGAATGCAAATTGAAAAGAAGAATCGAGCCAGAGTATCGTAAGGTGACATAGAAAATCCAACCACGTAAATCTGTTCTGCTTGCCTTAAAGCCCTAAAAGCATTTGCCCAGGTTTTCGCACTGCCGGGTATATTATGCAATTTCTTATTACTTCCGAGTCCGGCATTGCCTTTAATTTGATTTTGAGGTGGATTTGTTTTTCTGTCAAGTAACGAGCAATAATTTTTTGTTCGCCACAGCTCTTGTCCTTCAGTGCCTTCCTTTGAAAAAAGTTTTATCCGTTCTTTTCCTTCATTTATTTTTCCCCCATTAATTGGCTCAAAAATAAACCAGTCAATCGAACCGTGCATTTTTAAGATGGTTATTCCACCTTTATTTCTGTCGAGCAAACCATGATTCCATTCTTTTTTCTTTTCTGAAAGTGCAGATTCAACCAAAGTATCGTAATTGAAAGTAATAACATTATCATCCTTTGTCAGATGGTTGGCAAATTGTTTTATATAGTCATAGTTTGCTTTTTTCTGCTCACAACAAATAATGTAAGCCAGGTCTTCTTCCATATATTCTATGTATGCATCTGTTCCGTTTTGCCTCGTTTTATATGATTGAGCATAGTCAAAGAATTGTTCGATATTTACATCTTCGCATTTTTCTACTTTATTTATTTCATCTATTAATTGCTTTGCCCATTGTTGAAAATTTTCCAAATCTTTAAGCCCTTCCGACTTTATTATCTTTTCTGTTAGTTCGGTCGCCAGGGGAAGACCTGCATCTTTTGAAAAACCTGCTCCTAAAATAAACACGCGTTTTGTACTCATAACTTTACCCCCTTGAGGACTAAATAATACTTTACTATCGCGCATTAAAATATCGGCTTTATTGAAAGGCAGATTTAGGAAAATTTTTCTCTCACCTTGTCTCGCTGCTTTATCAATAGAAAACTTGTTAGTCTTGTTATCCTGTCTTAAACAGTGTGAATCCTGTGTTACTTGTGCCTTAGGTAATCCGTGTCTAATAAATTTTTTTCTCTGCGCTCTTAGCCTGTCCTGAGCGTACTTGTCCTGAGTGAAATCGAAGGAGTCGAAGGGCAGACTTTGCGGTTCAATAATCTGTGTAATCATTGAAAATCCGCGAAATTTATGCCTTAGGTATCAGTGATTAAATAATTTATACCTTAGGTATTCGTGTTATTTCGTGAGAATTCGTGGTTTAAAATTTATTCTTCCTTCGTAATACTACGTCCGTGAGGGCGTAGATGGAAGTACCCG
>CAYXGT010000085.1:0-11344 GCA_964464635.1 uncultured Pirellulales bacterium
GCCTGACTTCAAGCGTCACCCTGCCGCGCTCATCGTAACCGTAAATAGTCGTATTTCCCAGCCGGTCGATTACCTCTTCGGTATGGTAAACCTTGTAATCCTCGTACTGGTCGTCATTAACATTATGGATAATCTGTATCAGGTTGCCCCTTGCGTCGATTGTCCCCTTCAATCGGCCCTTATCATCATAGACATACTGAATCGGGCTAAGCCCGCGTTCATCTTCAATATCAGTGACAAAATGTTCTCCGGATTTGTGGGTTTCATCGTCATAAGCATAGGTCGTAATCTCATACTGCTCATCTTCGGTAGCTGCATTTGCATCGACAAGTTTCTTTACCTTCACGAGATTGCCGTATATATCATATTCATACTCCAGGCTCGCAAACTCTGTATCTCCCGGTGCAAATATTTTCGTAATAAAATCGGGGAACCGGCTGTCGTCACGAACTATTCCGATTGACTTTGTAGGCTGTTCAGCCCCCGCCTGATAGTGCTCTACAGATTCTGTTCTGGGTTTCTCACTGTCGGAATCATTGACATCGAAAACTATTTTATCCCCGGACGGTGTCAGGATATATGAAACATACGGCTTGCCGTACGATACGTAACTGTATAAAGGTACATCGCCACTTCCTTCAAAATATTCCCCCTCTATATTATGCTCGGTTTCACCGCCGCGTTTAATACGATATAAAGTCCCATCCTCCAATTTGAGCCGGTATCCGGATACATCCTGCTGACTCAAATCCAAATAAACGGGCACACAAGGTGTATAACCACTCCAGAAAAATACCGACCCATAAGACTCATAACCCCTTACTGGAGCATATTCTAATATCTCCGCATCATAAGTTATCAGTTGTGCAGTAGTACCTTCCGGTGCGCTATACTCAAGGTCCCATTCACCTGTATATCCAAGCCAATCCATTCCCCCTTCCAAGCTTGAAACAAAAGTAACACGCTGACCGTCGGGCAGTGTCAGCGTAACATCTCGGTCAAATTCATAAACGGGCTCATGAAGCTGGATATCCATATTTGCAAACGAATAGGTCCAGCCGTAACCAAAATCACCTTTTTTGTCCTTGCCGAAGCTGTCATAAGTACGAACCACGCTGATTGGAATGCCCGCCACGGGTATAACCATATCCTGCTGTGAAAACTTCAGATTACCAATCTTCAGGTTATTGCTGATGGCAATATCAGCATAGTCTGTTTTATTAAGGCCATTACAATTAACTTTAAGCTCCAAAGTATAGACGCCGTTCGGAACAGTTGTAAAATCAAGCTCGCCCAACAGTCCATAGCCGCCTTCATCGCCGACGTAACCTTTCCTGTAGCCTTGCTCATCCAGGCAGCCCGGCGTTATATTCATAGATAAACCTTCACCTTCGAGAATCACTTTACAGCGCACATCTTCATTAAACATTGGATGATAAGCCTTGACGTACAAGTCATATAATCCTTCGGTTATCATTGTTTTTGCCGATGGTATCCCGTCCCCATCTACGTAAACTTTAAGAACATCATTAATTTCAGCAACCAAGGAATCCATCTGCATACCCAAAGCCACATCGAAGAAAACCGAAGCCTCTTCTTCATTTGCTGTCAGCTTAGCCTCGTATGTCCCATTACCCGGTGAGCCTAAATCATTCAAATCTACCGTTATGGGAAACTGGTTCAGGCCGCTCTCTGTACTGTAATTAGTGTTGATGATGGTGAATGTCCAGTAAGGAGAAGATAGGAAATTTGCATCGAACGTAAGTGTTTGCTCAGGCTTCGTAATATAGTCTGGTGTCACGGTAAAATTATAAATGGTGCAGTTATTCGTAAAGTTCACAGTATCGGTCGCAAAATCACCCGACCTGTTATAGGCCCCGGCTATCAAGGTATGCGAACCGGTATCAATCGAATGTGTATTGATTTTGTAATAAAGCACAATATTTTGCGGATTATCGTACGTGCCGCGCAAAACCTCAACATCATAAGGCTTCAACCTCTGGCCGTCCATCTCAAGATAATACAATGCAAGCTGTTCGTCCTCCACGGTTACTTTAACAACGAATTCTCCGCAATAGTCCCCGGAAACTTCCGGTGTCGTGTCTATATCTATCGAATTGACGTACCCGTCACCATCCACAAAATAATCCTTGACCGTTATAGCTACCGTGTCGCTGCCAAGGTCCCCCTGCCCGTTACAAACCTTTAAAGTAAGCTGATACGGCTCATCCAAAGCCTCGGTAAAGATTACATCGGGATTCAAAACATTCGCTGAAGGCTCGAAAAACACATTCGTCTCATTCGGCAACGCAGTCCATTGATATACCAAATCATCCGAAGAATTTTTCACACGGGCGTCATAAAGAGGCAGCGCAACGAAGGGTATAGTCTCTTTAGGCCTGCCCGCATATACAACCGGATTTTGAACTTTAATTCTAAATGCCCCCGAACTGTTCACATCCAGGCTATCCGTCGCTTTCAGGGTCAGCCAGTAGGTATCTTCCCTATTAAAACTGACCGTCGGATTCAATATAGTCGTAGATGAAAAGTCACTCCCATAAAGTGGGTTACTCGTCCACAGGTAAGAGGAAACTATCCTGCCATCCATACACCAGACACTCGTCTTATCGAGTGACAATTCCTCTCCTGTCCGGATGACCTTTGGATAACTGCCGTGTACCACCACAGGCTCATCCGAAACGACTATTATCCTGACAGTATCTTCCCCGATGAAATCCTGGCCGTACTTGACCTCAACCGTGTAATCATATATACCCGCCTCATCGAGAGTCGCCGTGGGCGATTGAATATTCGCATCGTTCAAATCCTCTGCCGGACTCCATTGATAGCTCAAGGAAGACGTGTCCCCGACGCCGGATACCAAAGCTGTTAAATCCACCGATACATCGTCATCAACCAGATACACGCAGTGCTCATCTTTGTATTTGTTTACATCAACTACAATCTTCGCATAAACGATATCCTGCGGACGATTAACCTTAACCTGAACATAATCCTGCCCGACAATCTGATTTCCATTTAAAAGCCGGCAGGCTATCGTGTATATTCCAAGCCGCTCGAACTTTGCCGTTGTATTAAAATTTTCTGCATCACCAAAAATAACCGAATCCGTCAGCTCACTGTGCTCCGCCTCCATTAGCCACTGCACGCCGTTGCTGTCACCCTCACCAACTTCGTTAACGCCCAAAATCACATTTTTATCGACCAGAAAACTAATCTCTTCAGGATTGCTTTGAGCATCAACATAAACTTCACTTCCGTCGAATGATTTGACACTTACAGTCACCGTATCCATACCGATAACATCGCCGGCCTCATCTTTGACCTCGAATGCAAACGTATATTCACCGGCACTATAAAATATTGCTATTACTTCTTCTTCATTAACATCACCAATAAACTCGACTTCATCCGATGATGAATACCATTTAACGATTGTATCTCCCTGTGCTGACACATAGCCCGTAAGAGCTGCCCACGCATAACCGTCCGAGTTGATAAATACCTGCTCATTAGCGTCCGCCTGGGCGGTCTGCGGTGAAAAATCAGCATCCGTCATCATTACGAGCACAACGTCCCTGCCGACTTCGTAACTATTGGCATCGAAAACTAAAAATTCAAATTTATAAACACCTGCTTCAGGCTCACCATCATCATTGATATCATTAAAGTCAATCCTCGTATGCGTCAGATTCTCTGTATTTACATCTACCAGCTCGTCATTGCCGTCAAAAATCCATCCATAACTGCAGCCGTTACAATCGCCTTCGACCCAGCCGGTCAGAAACGCCATATCCTGCGGCTTTGTAATCTGCACGTCCTCGCCCGCATAAACAATACCTCTCGCAGGCGGGTTGACCTTAACTTTGACAACGTCAACACCGGTAATATCACTTTCCTGCGAATTCTCCTCTCTCGCTACAAGGCCGATTCTGTAAAGACCAGCCTCTGCAAAATCTGCAAAAGTCTGCAATGTCGATGAAGTCTGCTCATCAAATTCAACATACTCCTGCAATTCCGCATCAGCAATCCATTCGAAACCCTCCGGCACGGCACTTGCAATCGAGCCGTTTAGATACGCCCGGTTATCAGGCCACGTTATCTCATTATCCCAGCCTGCATCTGTAACAATATCATCGTAATCTACCGATATCCATAACTGCTGCTCGCCGAGATAATTATCGTTAGCATCGTAAGCAACTGCTTTTATCCTGTATATCCCCAGCCCGTTGGCAAATGTCACCTCGCTTGTGTAGTCGCCTTCACTGTATGATTCCTTCGGATTGAAAACAGCACCGTCCGAGCAGTGCCACTCAATTTTGTGAGGTTCCCCGCCGGCAAAATTAGCCGCCGTTATCACCACCGTCTGACCGACATCAGCCTCATTCGGCTCACTCGTAAGCGTCATACCAAGATTAACTCTTACCCTGACAAAGTCCGCCCCCACAGCTCCCTCTTCGTCGCGAGCCTCGAGCTTAAACAGATAATCGCCCACATCTGTAAACGTGAACGTTGGATTCAGTGCCGCCTGCTGAGCGTTAAATGAAAACCCGTCAGTCCCGTTTATACAGGACCATTGAACCGTCAGATTAGATATCGAGTTGTCTTTTACAATAACCGAAGCATCATCCATTCTAATCTGCGCAGTACCGTCGATGATGGAAATGGTTATTTCTTTATCTTCGCCCGCATAGACCTGAACGGGTGAATATTCATCCGCGCCGATATCAACCCTTCTCCTTAAAATCCGCTGCTCTCCGTCAATATCAAAATTGTCAGCAAGACTCCAGAATGTGATGGATGGATAAAAATTGGTATCCCCCAAAGCAGGCGTGATGGTGATAGAATCATCATTCAAATTCACATCTGTAACAATTCGGAAATGATAATTATTGTAACTTTTCTGAAAGCGTATAACATCATTTTTATGAAAAATACTTGCGTTTCTTACAGAAATCGATGTTACTGTTGTCACTTCACAATTATTATCCCAATACTGATTTGTTACTTTCCAGTTAATTACTTCCATCCCCTCAGTGGAGTTCGAATCTAATGCCGGCTCAAACGTAATCGTATTATCGGTTACATCCTGAATTATCCTACGCGGTATCCCGTCATTGGCAATCTCAATAATATCATCCTCTAAAAATGCGTTCGAATCTTCTGCAAAAACCTCTGCTGCAACCACAATCTGCGTTTTCGTCTTAGGCTCGGTAGTCTCCGTAATGATTCTGTTACCGTTGTCTATACAGTCTGCAAAATCAGCCTTGATATGATAATCATCGTTGGCAGAATCAACAAATGGGTCTGCCGATGAGCCGTCACCTACATAAGAATAACCTGCAACACAGTTATTGAGCTGCCCATTCTTGTTATCTCGGACAATACAATTCTTAATATCAATACCATACACACCGGTATTGCAATATACACCGTATCCAAAATAATCACCATATGGTCCAAGACCATTGCTTACAATTGTATTGTTGTATATTTTTGCATTAATATTCTGAGCGGTATAAATACCATTACAACCATTTTTATAAATCCAGCAGTTCTCAATAATTATTAAGCTGTAACCACCAGAAACGAATCTGATTCCATCACAATCATTGTTTATAATCTTACAGCCTCTTATTATCGGGGATGAAGACTCCGAATAGATTCCCGTGTCATTTTCACTGATATTACAATCCACGACCTGCAGCTTATCCCCTCCGCCGATACCGACAGAATACGCATAAATACCATACGAGTTATTTGTAATCCTGCAGTTGGAAACTGTAAGATTTACATACCCATCATAATCACAGCTTACACTCCTGCTTTTCGCCCCCTGAATTGTAAAACCATCGAGAATTACATCATTAGCCGCCACAACAACATAATTGTTAAATCTATTAGCCTGCGAACCCAGTCCCGACAGAATCGTCTCATTGTTGGCATCTGCAAAATCCCGCTCGTCTATGCTTTTTTCCGTCCCCGCAAAACCGCCGTACAAATCCACGCCGTCAACCATCCAAAAAGACAGCGCCTCGAAACAGCCCGGTGAATACGTACCGCTGGCCACCCAAATCTCCTCTATGGCCCCACCGGCCTGTTCCGCATCATACAAGGCCTCCTGCAGCGTCTGATACGCACTCTCCCACGAAACACCATCGCCCCCTTCGGGTGCGTTAACGTCAACGTACAGCCTTCTTGCCCACCAGTCAACTGTAGTTGCAACAGGCTCACTGTAAGCTATTCTGCTGTTACTTTCTATCCTGCAGTAATTAACAATCTCTCCACCGCTATCCGCATCCTTATTTACCCTGACATCAACTTCAACCGTCCGTATAGAACCTTCCGATAAACTTCCCAGATACCAACTTACCTTCCGCGAAACCGGGTCATAGTATCCCTCTGGTGCATCGATAAAATCAACTCCCTTCGTTAATTTATCTTCGAGCCATATATTCTGGGCAGCATAATAAATATGATACGTAATCTGGTATGTAATCTCATTTCTATACTCGTCAACGGGACTGACTAATGTCTCCCCATTCTCAATCAAAGCAGCCTTTATAACTGCCTTGTTATCTCCCTGGTCAAAATCCATCTTGGTACTGTCTGCTATAATACTCCGTGGCCTACTTGATATTTCAAGTTCATCCTCATCGGAATCATAAACTGCTATATAGCTGTCTCCCTCCCAGGCATTATTATCTACCAATCCCTCATAAACTCTGATTTGCTCCTCAGTAGTTATCCAGACATGACCGGTATGCTCATCAAAACCAATACCGTAGATATGCTTGTTTTCTCCTATATCTTTTGAAACTCTTCCACCACTTACGACAGCACCATTAGAATCATCTACTTTCGTTCTTGCCAAATCGCTTCTTTCCCAATCTGTCGTGTACAGATATGTACATTCACCATCATTATATACATCAATAAAATATGCATCATAATCGCCATACTCGTCCGTCTCAATTCTTCGTGCAATACTCCAGTCGTTTGTATCATAGCCATATACGACATCAGTTACACCTTCTGAATATTCTGCCGGTCCGCCAAATGTAACATACAATATGCCCGACTTATCATCAAAAGCAAGGTCTGTTCTTCTCAATTCACTAAAATTATCTTTAGCATCAATATCCAACAGCACTACGTCTTCAAAAATCAACCTCTCTTTATCAGCGTCCCAGTTATAAACAAAAAGATTGTGACTGTTAGTGGAAGTCGCAGTTCTATTCTCCAAAACATATAACTTAGGATTAGTCTTTGTATTATCAAATGCTATACCAGCTACATTATGTGAAGTTGGTATAAATTGTTTGGGGAGTTGTGTTTCGTCAAAAACGAATTTCCTTGATTTTTCGTTTATATAAATTATCCCGGGACCACTATAAGTCGTATGGTTTGTATAAGACGATATAAAAAGATATCCACTTTCCGGGTCAAATGCCATATCACGTGTGTCATAATAAATCCCATTCACATAATCAGTAAAGATTAGCTCCTCATCGTATTCAATAATCTCTTCATCATCTTCAGGGTAATAACTTAAAAAACCAAGCCTTCTCGTATCATCAGTCGAGTCATATCTGGTTAATACAAAGACCTTTTCCCTGTGTTTCTCCTCTACCGGGTTATCGCTGTATATTGAGACCCAGATAGTATCAGATTTCGAATTATTCGTTTCATCTGATATATCCTCGTCAACAGCCGTCAGCTCGAGCTTAAAGACGCCCGTCTCTGTAAAGGTAAACGTAGGATTCTCATATCCATACTGTTCGTTGAAATCTATCCCCGTCGAATTCGGGCTGTTAGCAGCGAGAGACCACTCGATATCCAGATGGTCGTAAGGTTTCGTAAGCTTCTTGGCGTTTGCATCTTCGAAGTATATATCGACATAGCCGCCCTCCGGCAGAGCCGCTGTTTTAGTCGCACCCGCCTCAACTTTAAGGCTCGGCTCGACATAAATATAAACCTCATCACTGTCATCATCGAACTCATCAGAGACAAACATTGTAAAAATATAATCGCCGAGCTCCGTAAAAGTAATAACCGGCTTTTCCAACACAGGATTGAAGCTCGCCCCTCCGCTCGGCCCTTTCACCGTCCAGAATATACTCGGCTCATCGTTATCAAGGTCAACAGCACAGGCGTCACTCAATTGATAATCAACCTGGTCTCCGTTAAGAAATACGAACCAATCATCACCCGCATACGCCGTTGGCGGATGATTGGCCGTAGGGTCATAATTAACATCGATCACAGTAAAATCTTCATTCGAATCATTCGTATCTGTTGCCCACAGTCTGAGTTTATATCGCCCCTCTTTATCGAACGTCGCCCTTGTCTCGAGCGAATTTACATCATCAATTTCAACCGTTCCATCTCCCTCCAATGTCCCGACAAAAGACCACTGGCTGAATATCTGGCCGCAAGGAAGATCATCATCCTCGACAACTCCTTTCAAATCCACGTAGTTACAGTAAGGCAGTGTAATCGTCTCATACTCACCTGCTTCAACATACGGCCCGCTCTGAAAATCCTCTCCTTTTCGAACCGTTATCTTTATATCATCTGAAACCGAATCGACCTCATTTTCAGCCGTTATCCATAATATAAATTCCGCCGGTTCCTCATCCGCCATATTATTAACATCTACGGTTATCTCAATCACAGGATTCAGCGTATTCGGCTCGTCAATAAAATCCACCGTCCCTAAATGTTCGAGCTCGACCGTCCACAATACATCCGTCCCTTCCGGCAGGACATACGCCTCTGACAGCTCTACCTGCACCGGATTGCTTTCAATCGTAATATCGTTATCATCACCGGCGTAAACCTGCAGATGCACAATATCTATTGTCACTGTAGCTGTATTCGAGCTCAATCCGTCCGAATCCTTGACCTTATACTGAAAATCATCGACCCCGTAATAATCTTCCGGCGGCTCGTACGTAAATGAGCCGTCCTCGTTAAACCACAGCTCCCCATAGAATGTCCCTTCAAAAAGCTCTGCCGTTAAATCACCACCGTCGTCATAATCATTCGCCAGAACACCCTCGTTAGCATCGACAACAAGCTCCGAATTCCTGGCCACGATATAGTTATCATCAACAGCTATCGGCGGCGTCAGGTAATCGTACTCATAAGCACCAATATCGAGATAGTTCGGCTCCCCGTTACCCGTATTCGTTGTATTGGGGTCATCTACAAAACGCTCTTTCCCATCGAGGTCATAAATAATGCCGACAGGCAGCGCATTACTATCAGCCGCATCTATACAAGGCGAGCCCTCCTGCAAATGAAGGTCACCATAATCATCATTATCGCCAATACCCCAGCCGTCACCTCCGTTGTTGGGGTCCTGCACGAATAAAGGCTCTATATCTATATTATGATTTTCCGCCCCACCAAATGGGTATGGCTCATCATCAGGTGTACCATCCTGAATACAACTGTATGAAACATTACAATCGGTATTTACATTATAAATCTGCTTGTCCAGAACCGAATTACTGTCACTATCATTATTATCCCACAAAATCGTATTTGCTATATCAATCTTGCTCTCATAGCTGTAAATCCCTCCGCCGCACCGGCTGTTATTATCTGCTATCGTACAATTCGCAATCGATACCTGCTCACACGACCAGTTAGACAATGCTCCTCCATCTCCGTTGCTACTATTGCCTACAAACAAACAATTATATAACTGAACATTGCTTGCCAGGTTATTCATTGCTCCGTTCACAGGAGGCGGAACAATCCGCGCCCATAACAGTGCCTTATTGGTTCCCCCCTCTTCAGATTCGAACTCGTCTAAAAGATTATTCGCATCAGGCCCGAATCCGAGTATCTCCAAAGTATAAGCCCTCTTATCTATCTCAATCAAAGCTGAAGGATAACTCGTAGGAAATGTGATAAAATCGTTAGGATTAGCACCGCTGTTCGGTGTCTCATTGACATCAAGCATAAACACAAAAGACTGGTTAAAATCAAGAGGTTCATCAAAATCCAAATCAACAGTCAATTCAACCTGATTTACTTCCGTGGTATCATAAATCTGATTATTAAAATGACGCAAATGGCCTATCTCAAAAGGTTCGTTAATATCAACTATAATATCATTAGGCGGAGCAGCCCCGGCAAAACCCAAACCACTATTCTCTTGACCTGTTGGATTCCCCCAACGAATCTGGTATTCATCTCTACCGTTACAGTTAACAGGTTCTTCGATAATATCAATATAGTATTTTGCATTTACGCCTCCCCAGCCGTCTTGCCAATGCCACGTCGGAAATACTTCAACAATATTAACCTCAGCAACTGTTTGTGGCAATATCCCCTCATCGATATTGCCCATAAATTCGCAATTGATAAAATATGAATCACTGAAAACATTATGAACCGCCCCGCTTGTCCCAACTGCAGTGTTCCTTTTGAACACACAATCCACAAACTCAGGATTACTCATATAATTATAGCTGCCCCCTCCGCAGCTGTTACTGTCATTCTCTTCAAAGATACAGCCCTTAATCAGGATACCCTCCACCTGCCCGTTGTACATACCTGCACCGTAGCTTTCCGCAAAATTATCAACGAATCTGCAGTTCCGCACAACCAGCCCCTCATTTATGTCAGCAGCGTAAAATCCTCCGCCGCAATTCTCTCCCTCCCCACTGCCGTCGGCAAAACCCGCCGTAATTGTAAAACCGTCGATTACTGTATCATTGGCTCCTGTTACAACGTGATAGCTGTTATCATTCACATCATCCGAAGTGCCGATATCACCGCTTAGTATAGTAACATTTCCATTCCAGCTGCGTTTCGTCAGCAGCTTCTCCGCTCCGTCAAAGCCGCCATAAACATCTACACCATCGAGCAGCCCAAATGACGATGACCTGTCACTGCCCTCTGTCGGCTTATATGTTCCCTCGGCAATCCACAATTCTCCGCCGTCCTGCACATCTGAATCTCCAAGAGCGCCGCCCGATTCATTATGTAATTCTCCAAACGCATTACTCCACGACGTCCCGTCATTATTCCCCGTCGCACCCTCTTTAACATAGAATATCCTTCTCGATTCGTATGCACCCATATCATACAAAACTGATGAAGCCCCAAGATAAGGCACATCAATCCTGCTGCGTCCGAGTATATCGGTTTCAACTTCGACACTATCGTCACCGGCGTCTATACACGGGTTATAATCACCTGCATTATTGTAGTAGCACCAAAGCTGCAGGCCGTCGTCTTTTGTAAGGTATCTCCCATCATCGCCGGCAGGCTCGCTCGAATCTGCAAATTGAGGATTATCATC
>CAYXGT010000086.1:0-11154 GCA_964464635.1 uncultured Pirellulales bacterium
TTGTCTCCTGAGTGGCACCGCCGATAAGTCTCTCGATGTTTGCGCGAACCGTAACGCGTGCCTTTGCCTTTACCTGAATACCATCCTGGGCGACCGCATCAATTGTACCTCTGCTTCTCTCCGGGTCGGGACAATCAATTACCTTGGGATTAACACTTGTCTGGACAGCCTCAAGGATGTCCCGGCCTGCAAGGTCAATTGCTGTTGCGGTCTGCAGCGATAAATCGATATTTGCCCTGTTGGCGGCAATAAGAGCACGAACAACGTTCGGCACCCGCCCCCCTGCCAGGTAATGGCTTTCGAGGTCACGAGTCGTTACCTGCAGTCCAGCCTGAATGGCTGTAATCTTGCTTATAACAATCGTCCTGGTGTCAACTTTTCTAAGCCACATACCGATAAGCTCGGAAAATTTCACGTCGGCACGCGATAATTTGGCCTGCAGCCATAAACGGAAAAACTTCATAAATAGCAGAAAGAGCACTAATACTATTATACCGAGAACAATTCCCCCAGCTATAAGAGCCACCCTCATCGCTTCACTCATACCTAAAATCGCATTTATAATTTGCATTTCCTTTCTCCTTTTTTTAATTTTCTTTTAATAAGCGGACGGTAAGCTGTGTTTCCTCGACATATATAACCTTCACTTTTTTGTCCTTACCAATATAACCGCCTTCGGCTACACATTCAACCCTTCGTCCGTCAAAATCGCACATTCCTACAGGCCGAAGAGGCGTCAGAACCACGCCTACACAGCCAAGAAGCTTTTCTAATTGCTCCGTATCGGGTATGGCATCGCCTGCCCGCCTTTGGGGCGGTGTAAGGATTACGCTTTTCCCGAATCTCGTCCTTGGAAACAGCTTATAAGCGATGATAACAACCGCCGGTATCATAACCGCCGCGATTACTATGCCTATCAAGCCGGCTGTCTTGCTTTGGCCAAAAAATATTGCCACCCCTCCTATCAGGCATCCGAGAGCACAAATGCTTATCAGCCCCCCGCTCGGTACAAAAACTTCAGCTATTATAAGTGCCGCACAGGCTAAATAAAAAAAAACTGCTAATATAATCCACCACATCTATTTGTCCCTCTAAATCATCATCCTTAACATTTCCGTCTTCTGTCCCCTGCCCTCCGTAGTTCTAACGAAGGAGGGTCTGTCATCCGCCCTCTGTCTTCCGTTCTCCGTCTTTTCCTGTTGAAAGTTCGACGTTCAAAGTTCGATGTTGAACGTTCATTCAGTTCTCCAATGCCCTCACCACCGCCCTGTTACCTCGAATCTCTATTATCTTTACTTTCGTGTCCGCTGCAAGAAAATCACCTTCAGCAACGACATCCACTATAGCATCGCCGAATCTTGCCTTGCCCGCCGGCCTCAGAGTTGTAATAACCACACCCCTGTCACCGACCTTGATACCTGCTGAGATGGTCTCGGGCGGATACGTGCTGCTTATTTCTACCTCATCGCCCTTCTTGGCCGCTGTGGGTACGAGTATCAAACCGCTGAGAAACTCTAATCTGGGAATAAACTTGGAAAAAATGTATGCCAGTATGATAAAACCTGCAACACCGATTAAAAGCCCCGATAAACCGTTCGTAAATATATACCAGTCAAATTCGCTTCGCGGCCAGGGCAGCGTCTCAGGCGGATTTTTGACTAACATTCCGAATATACCGGCCATTATGAAGATTATTCCCGTTACGCCCGCAATCCCGAAACCCGGAAGAACAAAAACCTCAATTGTGAGAAGTAAAAGCCCGACAGCAAACAACGCTACTTCAATCCAGTTAGCCATACCGATGAGATACTTGCTGCCTATTAAGATGGCAAAGCAGATGACAGCCACGAGTCCCGGCAGGCCGATTCCGGGTGTATTAAATTCAATATAAACTCCCAGCAGAGCGACCATAATAAGTATCCCTGCCACAACAGGTGAATTCAGCCATCGCACCATCTCTTCCGACCAGTTCGTCTTCAGAATCAGCACTCCCCCGTCAAAATCAATACCGTCACGCCCTGCCAGATAGCTCAATACCTCGTCCCTGTTTTTGACAACCGCCCGTGCTATACCATATTCTAATGCTTCCGAGGCGGTCAGCGTCAACAGCTCATCTTTTGCAACGACAATACTTTTATTATCAAGCTCATATTTGTTCGGGTCGTCGGGCAGACTGTCACCTTCAAAAAACTCGAATTTGCCTGTCTCTTTATTTTTTACCTTATAAACTTCGATCTGCTGGCTTACCATAGCCTTCAGCAGCACCGTCGGATATCCGTTTTCCTCACCTGCTGCCTCGAATGCTGCCCTTGTGTCCGTTTCAACCTTTTCACGTTCCACGCCCTCGAGTTTGGCTCCAAGGGCAATCGGTGCGCAGTCTCCGATTCTGGTGTTCTGCTTCATTATAATATCATTGCACGCTACGCTTATCAGTGCCCCCGCGGAAATGGCCTTTTTTGACACGTATGCAACCGTGTGTGACCTGAGGTTGATATCGTGCATAAAGTATTCCCAGATATCATGGGCCGCCATAAGCTCGCCGCCGAACGTGTCGATTTCGAAAATCAGGTATTCACAGCCCTGCTCTAATGCGAATTCACTTCTGCGTTCGATTGATTTGTACAGGCCGTTATCTATCATCCCCTCGCAGATAATGACCGCCGCCTTGACTTTTTTTTGCTCCTGCAGGTTATTCGGTTCGTTAGACTCGGCGTAAAGGCTCGCCGCAGTCGACATAGACAGCAGTACAAATAGTAATTTGCTCATAAATGTTCTCATAAACCCTTATTTTATACTTATCTGTTTGGCTTGGCAAGTCCTGATTATTTTTCACCGACTAATGTCTCGGCTATATTAAGCGTATGGTCTTTTATTCTCCTGTATGAGGTCAGAATATCACAGAATATAAGGCTTTTCAATGCGGTAGTATTCACCGTTCCCACTTCCTGCAGGTGTTCGGCCCGGCGCTGTTTGATATAACGGGTTATCGAATCTCCCGTTGTATTTGCTCTCGGCATTATGTTTGTGTCGTCTTTTTCCAGCGCTTCTGTTACAAAATCCACATAATCTGTTATTTGTCGATGAAGTTCGAGAATCTTCTCTTTGGCCTGCTGCGACATCTGCAGATTTGACTTTCGCATCTTGATGTTCAGCTTCAGTATGTTCATAATATAGTCGCTTATCGATTCGTATTCATCCGCTATTCGAAGCTGTTTTCTGCCCATATCCATAACGCTGTGTGGTACATTGCCCGAAAGTAAATCGCTCAAAAATTCCATTATCTCTTTTTGAATGACATCTAAAATCTCTTCGTGATGGAATATACTGCTCTCGGACTTCTCGTCGGGTGAATCTCTTTCGATGACAATTTTGAGCCGGCCAAGCATCTCGCGAACCATCTCAGCCATATTCAGAATCTCTTTTTTCGACTGCTCGATACCAATAGCCGGTGCGTCCAGCATCCGAATGTCTATGTATTTCAGGTGCGGAATTTCTTCGAGCTCTTTTTTAGGAAGAATACGATACAGTGCTGCTGCAAGAATTGTTGTAAACGGCAAAAATAAGAGAACGTTTGCAATGTTAAAGCCTGTATGGGAAATTGCTATCGCCGTCATTGCATATCTGAATGTTGTAATGCCGTTAATAACATCGGGAGTCACTATCAAATCGGGACTAATAATTTTTTTAACCAGCCAGATATAGTAAGGAAAGATGCTGGTTATCCATAAAACACCGATGACCTTGATTGTCACATGTGCGAGAGCTGCTCGTTTTGCATTTGTTGACGCACCGAGCGAAGCAAGGCAGGCGGTTATTGTTGTCCCGATATTTTCGCCGAGTACCAGAGCCGCACCTGCCTCAAAACTGATAATACCTGTCCCCACAAGACCCATTGTGATGCCTACCGTCGCCGAAGAAGACTGTACAAGAGCCGTCACAATTGCTCCCACAAGACAGCACCGCAAAACGCCGAAGTAAGTATCCGGCGTAAACTTCTCAAACCAGGCTAGAAATTCCGGCATCTCACGAAGAGGCTGAAAACCATCCTTCATCAATTGAAGACCGAAAAATACCATACCAAGACCCATCACCATCATTGCCGTATATCTCAGCCGCTCACTCTTGGAAAAAAGAAAGAAAAATGCCGATAACCCCAGAATCGGAAGTCCATATCGTGTGATTTGAAGCACAAGTATCCAGGCTGTAACTGTTGTGCCGATGTCTGCCCCGAGAATAACACCGATAGCCTGCGTCAGGGTCATCAGGCCGGCATTTACCATTCCAATGACCATCACGCTTGTTACCGAGCTTGACTGAATCAGGCCTGTTATAGCTACACCAACTCCGCAGGCTTTGAAGCGGTTATTGGTGACGGAATTGATAAGCTTTCGCATCTTCTCGCCGGCAACCGCCTGCATCCCCTCCGACATATTCTTCATACCCAAAAGGAATATCCCCAGGCCGCCGAGTACGCTGAAAATTATTTTTACGGTTAACAACTGCCTAATCCCCTCCTCTGAAAAATCGCCGCATATCGCCTCCAGTATTTATGCGGAAAATATGAAATCCCTGATGACTTTTGCCGAACACCGAGAAATTGACTAATCGTACAAACATAATAATATCCCCGCAGGTTAATTATAACGCAATCTTTTTAGCCTCTTTGTCCCTGCAGGTCAAGAAAGTTTTTACGACCTTTTTTACAAAATATGATTATACTGATTTGGCTTCTGTGCCGTCCCACCGCAGCCCCCCTATCACGCCCTGTGCAATATTTGTCAGGTGGTCGCCGATCTTCTCGATATTATCAACGAGGTCGATGAAAATAAGTCCCGTCTCAGGGGTGCAGATATTTTCGGTCATCCGCTGAACGTGACTTCGCCGAAAATCGACCTGCATCTTATTCAAGTTCTCCTCGTTAGTAAGGGCTGATTTCGCCGCCTCGATATCGTTCTTCTCAAGGGCAGGTATGATTTTGTCGAACATCTCGTTGATTTGCTCTTTGAGCTGCTGTGCCTCGCCCAGCGCAGATTCGCTGAATGACAGCTTGTGCTCGATCTTACGCTCCGCGATTTCAACGATATTGACTGCGTGGTCCCCTGCCCTCTCCAAATCGTTAATCGTATGAAGCAGAACCGGTATCTCGGTTGATATTTCGTCCGAAAGCTCTTTTGTCGAGAGAGCCGCCAGGTATGAGGTTATTTCATACTGAAAATTGTCTATTATATCCTCAATACTCCTCGCCGTATCGAGACACCGCCTGTCGTCATTGATGAGTCCGTCAACAGCGAGATTTACCGCTTCCTTTGCCCTCTGAGCCATTCGAACCATTTCGCGACTTGCCTGCTCCAGCGCCAATACGGGAGTCGATAGCAGGTGTCTCTCAAGAACTACCGGCTGTTGAAACAGTTCATTTTTTGTTACCGGCATAATTTTCATAACAATGAATTCGAGCCAGCCTACTATCGGCAGGAATATTATTGTATTAAAGACGTTAAAGACCGTATGCGCAACGGCTATATGCGGCATAATCGTTTCTTGTGAAAGGCCGAACGGCGTTATCCATTTGACTATTTCAGGAAACCAGCCTGACCATATAAGCGGCAGCATATATATAACGCCTATGCAATTGAATATTGTATGCCCCATGGCAACGCGCTTGGAATTTCTGCCCGTCTGAAGCGCCGCAATCTGGGCCGTTATAGTCGTACCTATATTGTCGCCGAGAATAAATGGAATCGTAACCTTCAGCACAAGACTCCAGTCCGTCCCGAAGGCACCCTGAAATGCCAATAGCTGGATTATCGCGATGGATGCCGAGCTGCTCTGAAGCAGCATCGTTATAGCCGTCCCTGCCAGCACTGCCAAAATCGGATTCTCGCCAAGCCATATCAGACCTTCCTGTACCCTCGCACTTTCCCTCAGCACAGAGAAGCTGTCCTTCATAAAGGAAATACCGATAAATAAAAGACCGAAGCCGAGCATAATATTGCCGATGCTTTTGATTTTTTGGGTCCTGCCGACGACTCTCAGTAAAAATCCGACACCTATTGCGGGCAGGGCGTATGTTGTTATTTTCATGGCCCCTATTCCGAGTATCGAGACCAGCCACGCCGTTATCGTCGTACCGATATTCGCTCCCATTACCACGCAAAGCGCCTGTTTCAAACTTAGAAGCCCCGCATTGACAAAGCCTACCAGCATTACCGTCGTCGCCGAGCTTGACTGTATCAGGGCTGTTATTGAAGCGCCTACAAGAACGGCAACTATCCGGTGTTTCGTAAGCGATTCGAGAATCCTCCTCATCCGCTGGCCCGCTATCTTCTTCAGGGCATCGCTCATTATGCCCATCCCGAACAAAAACAGCCCCAGCCCCCCTATCGTCCCGAATATCATATCTTTTATCATAGATGCTCCTAAAAACGGCGGGAATATATATAAAACACCCTGGATTTCGATTTGTAGCCGGATTTGTAAAGGCGGTCAAGGATTTTCGCGGCGAATGTTAAATTTTTGTTATGATTTTGCTTTTAGAAAACACCTCTACCGTCATTCCCGCGAATTTTTCGTTTAGCCCCCAACTTTACGTTGGGGGTACTGTTAGCCCTTTGCACCGCAAGGGGTTGATTAGCCCCCAGGTTTACCCTGGGGGTTTTTATCTAATTTTCAAGCAAGCGAGCACAGTATCTCAATACCCTTTCGCAGCTTATCGTCGTCGGCCGCATAGCTAATCCGAAAATGCGTGTCCTTCTCGCTGAATACGCTGCCCGGAATAATCAGTACGTTTTTCGCAATTGCCTTCTCGACAAACTCACCCGCCCTGCCGCCCGGCGCCCTGATAAACGCATAGAATGCCCCGCCAGGCCGCGTAAAATCGAACTTCTCACAAAGACCCTGGTAAATTATATCCCTTTTACGCTTATACTCCGCTGCGAATCCGCTCACATCGTAATCGAGCGCCGCAATCGCAGCCTTCTGAAACGGCGTCGGCGCGCAGACAAACGTATATTGCTGAATCTTCGTCATCTCTTCGATGAGCCCCCTCAGCGATGCCGGTACCGCCAGATAGCCTAATCGCCAGCCGGTCATCGCATAAGCCTTGCTGAAACCTTTCAGCAGAATCGTATTTTTACAAATACGCGCGAAACTTTCGTATTCCTCGTCATAACAGAACTTGTCATAAATCTCGTCACTTAGAATTAATATCCCCTTCTGTTCCGCCAGCTCAGCCAGCGATTCTAGATCTTTCTTCGAATAGACAGCGCCCGTCGGATTACACGGTGAGTTTATGATAATCAGCTTCGTCTTTTCCGTAATCGCATCTTTTACTTTCTCTACGGGTAACTGAAAATCGGGATACGTATCGACGAAAACACACCTGCCGCCTAACAGGTTCACCAAATGCTTGTAAATCACAAAGTACGGGTCGGGTATAATGACCTCATCACCCGGATTGATAAGAGCCATAAAAGTTAGCAGCAGCCCCCCGCTCACTCCGCTTGTAACTATGACAGCCGGCTCGGCCCAGCCGGCCTCTTCTTTTACCCGCCCCCTGATTTTCTCGATTAGATCGCTATCGCCCGCCGTCTGCGAATATTTGTTCGCCCCTGCCCTTATAGCCTCTATCGCCGCCCTTTTTAGCTCTTCCGGCACATCGAAGTGCGGCTGCCCTATCGAAAGATTTATCGGGTCCTTTAATTTGTCCGCCAATGAGAATACCTTGCGTATCCCGCTCGCATCAATGCCTTTAACTCTTTGTGATATGTACCTTTCCATAGTGAACATAATATTGAAAAACACAAAAAAATCAAACATATTCAACCGCGTCCGTCGAACGAAACGCCGGATCTGCGCTTCGCTTCGAGATTTGCACGGATTCAAAGCCAATTTGGGTAAAAACAAAGCCAATTTTGGTCTAAAATTGGGTTTGAATTGGCTTTGTTTGGCTTTGTTTTTGGGAGTGCTTTTAAACACATAATTTATGTATGTCCTTGTTATGTAAAGAGTTGTGTCATCCTGGACACTTGGTGAATTGGCTTTGTTTTGCATAAAAAGGTTTGATTTGTAGAGTTCTCTCGACAGATGTAGAGGTGCCTTATAGGCACGTAAATTACTGGATTCCCGATTGAATCGGGAATGACACGGCCAGGATGGCCGTGTTACGTATAACCCCTTGCGGTGCAAGGGGCTAACAGAAGTCGCCGTCCGTCTTCGCTTCGCTACGCCGAGATAAATATCGGCGACTGCTAAACAGGACAAGTCCTTATGATGTAAACTGTTGTATATCATTATACTTGCTGATTAGATTGAGTCTTTGAAGCTCGAGGATTGTTTTGTAAAGACTGTTCTCAAGGCGGCGTTCGTACATTAAAAGGCGCTCGAGAACCCTGCCATTCGAGAAGTCCTTTACTGCCAAACGGCCAAGAGATAAAGAAGCGCCCTCATCGGTGTTTTCCGTATGCAACGGAATTGAGGACTTAGCAAATAACGATTGTTTGAGTTTTGAAAAGAGGTCGTTACCGTTGGCCTTGTTTAGGGCGTCGATGGCCTGGTTCTGGATACGGCGGATTCTTTTTAGCCGCCAGGAGAGGCTGACGACACGCTCAGCAAGCATAGATTCCATAACACTTTGTGGTGCTAATTCAGCGAGCATCTGGTCGCGGAAGAGGTCAAATTCAGGGCGGCTTTCAGCGCTGATTATGTCGTTTGCGGCAGTTAGGCCGTGCCTGAGGGCGTTCTGTGAGACAATTTGCCTTCCCTTCGGGGTTTTTGGGCCGGTAGATTTTTTTGAGTTATTGCGGTTTGCGATGATTTGTGATTGGGTTGACATGGTTTTACTCCGTAAAACAATTTATTAATTATTATTTATGATTTATAATATATTATGGGTAAGTCCTTTGTAATAAAGCACTTACAATTGATTGTATCTTGAACTGCTGTTCTTAAACGTGCATTGCTATGCAGCCCCTTAATGGGGCCTCCCGCCTACGCTTCCACCGAAGCTACGGCGGGGCTTGCCCCCAGTTATTTGTAACATACCATACAAAGTCTGTATGTTCAATAAAAATCTAACAATATAATTAAAAAATTTTAACCGCGGAGAACGCCCCGCTTTTTCGCAGTATATATATTTACGATAACTCTTCTGACGATACTTACTACCTCCAGGAGTCTTTCATCACAGAAACGTCCGTAAATATGCTAATATAATCCCCGAACTTATTCAGCGGTTTCTCTGAATATTGTATTCTAGGAAAGTGAACTAAATCTTAGTTTTTTTCAATTCTGGCAGTCCAATTCTTGACAAAAAATTAGCAAACCTTTGTGAGATATCTTCTCTAAATAATGGTGCTACTCGACATACGAAGTTCGAATCTTGTATCGACTTCAAATACTCAACATTAACTGAAAAGTAATGCTTGAAATCTATTACCGAGTCAGGTATTCGAGTCTCTTGTGCAAAAACCAAATAATGATATCTTGGATTTTTATTTTGCTTAAGTAGCTCGCCTCTAGTCCCTGACCTCGGTACATCAGCCATTTTTAGGCCAAGTTCGCTCAAATGTACACCGGTGTAAAAATGTTCAACATTATAAATCGGAGCGACTAAAACGGAAATAAGTTGCTTATCCTGATTATCTTTGCTTTTAAGTTCTCCCCATCTATTCTCATAGTCAAATTTCAAATCACATTCTTGTGTTAGTACTATGACATATGGGAATCTAACTTTTTCTATGGTAAGAATCCCTTCGCTTTCTTCGATGCTTTCACACCATTCGACGTCTCTGTAAATATCACCTTGTGAAAGCCAATTACGGATTTCCCTTTCTACTTCTGTCATTAATCACTTGTGCTCTTATAGTAATTCGTTTTGGTTTTCTAACGTTATAATACTCAGAAATATCTTGCTCTGTTTTTTTTGCGACATCTTCAGATTCAGGCTTAGTGGAATCTGTACTGACATCTGAAGCATACTCTTCTGAGAAAATTTCTTCTTTATCCATTGGAATCACTCATCTTCTTACGCAACTTGTTTGTAATGCATTTCTCAAAAAACATCTTTATATCATCGTGAAATTTATTAAGGTTAATCTCAATCTGATTTTCATCTTGAAGACCTCCATAAAATGCATCTAGATCTAGTATAAATTCTCTGTTTCGTATCGTTGCTGGGTAATCAGGATTATGCATACCATACTGAACTTTAAGACGTTCGTCACCAAAGTTCAATTCTACATTGTGCAACGCTCTTGAAAGTTTACTTTCGTCTGTTACTATATCAGGCAAAGTTAACATTTTGGGATCGAAATAACCTGTCCAATCGGTTGGGTCTCCGTCACTGATACAGAATGTATTTATATACCTTAGTCCAAAGCGATTAATAACCACAGCCTCTTTATAACACTCAAAGATGGCTTTAACGACTGCCAAGAAATCTGTTTTAAGAACTTCGAAAGATTCATATTTTTTATAATTAGTCCACATAAATGTTGAAGTTATGCATACAGTTTTTTCTCTTTCTTTTCCGTGAAAATTCCATTCTGTTCGCGCGTCTATTTTCTGTGCTGATATATCGCCCCCTTTCTCGATATGCACTTTTCCCAGAAACGATTTCTTTGGCTCAGAAATCGGAAATCGTTCTACTACTTCCCTTGCTATAGCATCGGGCAAAGATTCCTTTATCGGCAAGTCGGAGGAAAAATCAACACGTGCGATTACTTGATCTAAAAATGTCTTCTTATAAGTTCCTGCCATTTTTTTAATACTCCATTTCTAAACTAATCCACCTGTTAAAAAGTATAACTAACTACCATTCCATCCATATAAAATTCCCGATATCTCAAATCTCCAGAAATCCATATAATACTTTCTGTTTAATTCAATAGTTGTTCTTCTCAAATTTATAAATTCTAATTATATCATTTCCAGACAAATCCGCAACTGTTTAATTTTTTTAAAATCCGCGTTAATCTGCGGTTAAATATAAACAAAAAAACCTGCGGTGAAACCGCAGGCTAAATATAAAAACAAAACCCCTTGCAGTGCAAGGGGCTAACAGTAACTAAACAAAATTAGAATCCTGTTATCCTGTCAAAAAATCTCTGTGTTCTTGTATGTTGAATTATAGCATGGTTAATGATAGTCTCACTGGTA
>CAYXGT010000087.1:0-11010 GCA_964464635.1 uncultured Pirellulales bacterium
GATGAAGAGTGGAAAGTTTTTGAGCCGAGGATTACCAAAGTGCTGACTCTGTCACAGCAGAGCGGCGGTTTTGGTGGTATGGGAATGATGATGAGGGGCCGGCGCGGCGGCTTCGGACCTGGAGGTCAGCAGGGTGCTCGCGGCGGGGATACTCAGGCCCAGCAGCAGGAGCTTACCCCCGTACAAAAAAGTACACAGGAGCTTCAGACAGTTTTGGACAACAAAGACGCAAAGCCGGAGGAAATCAAGGCAAAGTTGACCGCATTGCGTGACGCCAAGGAGAAAGCCAGACAGGATCTGGTCAAGGCACAAAAAGAACTCCGAGAAATAGTATCCGTTCGCCAGGAAGCTCAACTGGTGATGATGGGATTGCTTAATTAACTTTGGCAAGATTGTTACTTATGTGTTGGGCCTTTTCTAAAGAAAGGCTGTATTATTATGACTGATGTTGTGGAAAAAATGGCAGCCGAAGGTCTGCTCGACGAGCAGACCTTCGGAAAGGTTAAGCAACGCTTATCAGAGGGCGAGACTCTGATAAGTGCACTTCTCAGCAGCGGTCTGCCGGAAGAGCAGGTTCTTCGTTACATAGCCAAGGAGTTCGGATACAGTTACATAAACCTCGAGCAATATCGGCCTTCAAAGCAGTTTCTTTTGCAGTTTCCCGCCAAGATAATGCTTAACAGACAGATAATGCCTCTTGAGGATGGGGATGGCTCTCTTTTAGCGGTAACGAGCAATCCGTTCGATACTATCGGTTTGGATGAGCTTTCTCTGGCAACAGGAAAAGATTTTCGATTAGCGCTGGCACCGTCGGCGGAGATTGACCGCTGTATCAAGCGCTGTCTCGGATTAGGCGCCGATACGGTGCAGACGATGATATCTGAGGCCGGGGAAAACGGATTTCAGGTCATTGAGCACGAGGGTGAAGATGATATGGACCTGACAGATGCGGCAGAAGGTGCATCCATCATCAGGTTCGTCAACCAGGTGCTGACCGAGGCTATCAAGCTGAGAGCGACGGATGTACATTTCGAGCCGTTCGAAGATGAGCTTAGAGTTCGCTACAGAATTGATGGAGTGCTGCAGGAGGCTGCTGTTCCGCCCGAAGTGAAGCAGTTTCAGGCTGCTATTGTTTCCCGACTGAAGATTTTGAGCAGACTTGACATCGCCGAGAAGCGTGTACCGCAGGATGGAAGAATCAGAATTAAAATTGCCGACCATGAGATTGATGTTCGTGTATCGGTTATACCAATGCTTTACGGAGAAGCGGTTGTTCTGCGTTTGCTGGACCGCAGCTCTGTACTTTTAGGTCTTGAAAAACTCGGGATGTCCGGTGATGACCTTAATACGTTTAAGAGTGTGCTTGCACAACCCCACGGGATTATCCTTGTGACAGGGCCTACAGGAAGCGGCAAGACAACAACTCTGTACGCTGCTTTATCACGTATAAACGAGGTTGAGCGAAAGATTATTACTATTGAAGACCCTATAGAGTACCAGTTGTACGGAATTAACCAGATACAGGTCTCCCGGAAGGCGGGGCTCACCTTTGCCCGTGGACTGCGTTCGATTTTGCGGCACGACCCCGATGTTATTCTTGTTGGCGAAATCCGCGACCACGAGACTGCTGAAATAGCTGTACAGGCATCTTTGACCGGGCATCTGGTTTTCTCGACTCTGCATACGAATGATGCTCCCAGCGCTTTGACTCGCCTGGTGGATATGGGAATAGAGCCTTACCTGGTTGCCTCTTCGCTTGAGGCGGTCATAGCACAGAGGCTGGTTCGGCTTATTTGCCCGCACTGTAAGCAGAAGCTTTCACAAAAAGAGGTGGATTTAATAAGAGCCGAGTTCGGCAGCAGGCTGCCGAAGGAGCTTTATCGTGGAAAGGGATGCCGACAATGTCTGGGAACAGGTTATCTGGGACGTCTAGGGATTTTTGAGCAGATGGTTATAACTGAGGATGTTCGAGCACTGATTCTCGAGAATGCTTCGTCGCTCAAGCTTCGCAGCCAGGCTGTACAGCATAGGATGACAAGTCTGCGGGAAGACGGCCTGCGTCATCTGGCGGAGGGGCAAACAACAATTGAAGAGGTCCTGCGTGTAACTAAGGATGACCCGTTTATAAAAAATGGTCCGGACAAGATTATTGAAAAACATCAAAGAGAAATTTAGCAGAACCGAGGAAGCGGAAAATGCCTTCATTTGTTTATAAAGCTATTGACACGGATGGAAAGGAACTTACCGGTACGCTCACCTCCTCAAATAGAGCGACAGTAATAGAGGAGCTTGTAGAAAAAAATCTATGCCCTGTCTCTGTGAATGAGCAGAGACAAACGAGTACTTCGCATACGCTGTTTAAGAGCTCTCGTGTTTCGAAAGCGGATGTACAGGCTTTTACACGAGAGCTGGCGAACCTGCTTTCTGCCGGTGTGCCGTTGAGCAGGGCTTTGAATATTCTCAGCCGTGAAGCCTCCAGGCCTGCAGCGAAAAAGCAGTGGGCGGAAATTCATAATCAGGTTGCAGGCGGAATGTCACTTGCCGATGCACTGGGCCATTGGCCTCGTTCTTTTCCACAGGTATATGTGGCGATGATAAGAGCCGGTGAGACAGGCGGTTTTCTTGACCTCGTCCTGGGACAGATAGCAAAGTTTCGCTCACGTGAGCAGGATTTGATGGGAAAGGTAAAGGCTGCTGTTATTTACCCGATTATTTTAGCTGTTCTTGCGACGGCAATCTTAATCTTTTTATTGACGTTCTTTATACCGCGTTTCTCTTCAATATTTGCTGAGTTTGGCGGAACTCTGCCGGCACTTACACGTGCCATTGTTGGTGCCAGCAAAGTGATAACGAAATACTGGATGGTTTTGCTTGTTATTATTGCCTTAATAATCATTACGTTGCGGCGAGCCTTGGCCGGAGAAAAAGGCCAGCTCGCTGTGGAAAGGACAGTATTGAAAATCCCGATGCTGGGAAAAGGAGTTGCTCAATTTGCCCTGGTGAGATTTTGCCGAATGCTGGGTACTCTGGTGCAGGCGGGTGTCCCTATTGTGACGGCTTTGCGTGTGGCAAGAGAAGCCATAGGAAACCGGATACTTGCAAATGCGGTGAGCGGTGCAATCGAGAGGGTTCAACGCGGCACGGCCTTAGGCAGAAGCCTGGCCGATTGTCCTCAGTTATTTCCTCCTTCAGTTATAGAAATGATTTCTGTCGCTGAAGAAAGCGCCAAGTTGGATGAGGAGCTGGTACGGCTGGCCGGCGCTTACGAGGAAGAGCTGGACCGACATCTTAAAATGATGGTCGCAATGGCTGAGCCGGCACTGCTTTTTATTATGGCGGCGCTGGTCGGCACAGTTGTTATTGGAATGCTGCTGCCGATATTTAACCTTCAGGAGCTTATTCGATAACCAAATAGATATAGTTAGGAGAGTAATAAAAATATTATGAATGGAATGAGAAAACAAATACAGATGGAACAGTTAAGGAAAAAAGTCGAACGCGGTTTTACGCTGATTGAGCTTTTACTGGTTCTTGTGATTCTGGCGGCATTAGCTGCTATTGTGGTGCCTAAATTTACCAGACGTTCGGAACAGGCCCGAATTACGGCAGCTCACACTGATATAGCAAACCTTGAAGTTGCCCTGGATGCTTTTGAGATTGATACCGGCCGGTACCCGAGTTCAAGTGAGGGACTCGGAGCATTAGTTCAACAGCCGAGTAATGTTGTGGATTGGCGAGGCCCATATATCAAGCGGGGAATTCCGAAAGACCCCTGGGGAAACCTGTATGTATATAAACAGCCGGGCCAGTACAATCAATATGGATATGATATATATTCCTTTGGCCCCGATGGCCAGCAGGGAGGCGTGGACGATATAGATAACTGGTCCGAACAATAATTTTTTCAGATAGTTAAAAATGAAAGTAATTCGTTACAAACTTGTTTGCGGATTGACGCTGCTTGAGCTGGTGCTGGTTATGGTGATAATCTGCACTATTCTTGCGACGGCTGCTCCGTCGCTTCGCGGTTTTTTTGCGTCGCGAGAAACCAGTGATGCGGCTGCGCAAATCGTTGCGTTGACTCATTTGGCCAGGTCGCAGGCCATTACCGAAGGCCGGATTTACCGATTGAATCTGGATACTCAGAACAAGACTTACTGGCTTACCGTCCAGCAGCAGGGAGGTTTCAGACAGCTTTATAACGACTTTGGACGGGTTTTTTCATTGCCGAAAGATACTGAGATTGAGCTGGAGGATATTTCCGGATACGCCTTTTTCTCTTCCTCCGGCGAGCATATTGATTTTAACGCCCAGGGACAAACGCAAACGGGGACCATTCGTCTGATTAATCGCCGTGGTGATGTGTTCGAGATTACCTGTCTTTCGCCGGCCGAGCTTTATCATGTAGTAATACCGGAGAAAATATAATGTCAGATGTCCTGTATAATAGAATATCTGTTCGACGCAGGGGCAATCTTAAAGCATTTACGCTGATTGAGGTGCTCGCGAGTTTTGTTTTGATGGCAATTATTATTCCTGTAGCGATGAAGGGAGTTTCACTCAGCACCAGGTTAACTGCAAAATCGAAGCAGCAGGTCGAGGCTGCTTGTCTGGCCAGAACAAAGCTTGCCGAAATCCTGAGTTCCGAGGAGTGGAAAAGCGGTAACACATCGGGAGATTTTGGAACCGACTGGCCGAATTATCATTGGTCTGTGGAAATAAACGACTGGATACAGGCATCGCTGAGTCAGTTGGATTTGAATGTTTATTGGTACGCACAGGGAAGAGAACAATCGCTTACCTTAACGACGCTTGTTTATGCAGGGAGCTAATGAAGTGGTTAAGATGAAAAGAAATAAGTTTGCATTTACATTCCTGGAATTGCTTGTGGCGATGACGTTGATGAATATTCTGGCGGTTTCTCTTTATGCCAGCTTATATATCGGGTTCAAAGCCAGGCGCAGTTCGACAACGGCAATTCAGCCTGTGCGGGCCTCTCAAATCGCGATAGAGCTTATAAAACAGGATATTACAGCAGCTCTGCCGCCTACCGGAATTTTGGCAGGCGAATTTCTGGGCAGCAATGACAGAACTGGCGACGGATATGATTGTGACAGTCTGTTATTTTATTCAAGCAGTAATGCCGCTGAGCTTCAGCAGGCCGGTTGTGATATCAGAAAGATTGAGCTTGTTTTTATTCCGTCTTCAGTTCCGGAGCAAAGCGTTCTGGTCCGCAGGATAACCACGAATTTGCTCTCTCCGAAAACAGTACAGCCCGTCGAGGAAATTCTGTGTCGCAGGGTTGTCTCATTCAACGTCGGATACTTTGACGGCTATAGCTGGTGGGACGAGTGGGACTCGGTTTTGCAAAACAATGCTTTGCCGAAAGTGGTTGGAATAAGCCTTGAAATTAAACGCGAGGAGAAAAACGAGCAGGGTGAATACGAAAACTATCAGCTTAGTTATGCCTTTATTATTCCCTGCAGTAACATATCATCATCGGACGGAGTGACCAGTCAGACCGGTTTTTAGCCGAATGAGGGTAATGAAATATGTCTTGTAGTGAAAACATTCAATCCATTATGAAAAGGCGTAGCGTCAACGGCACCGTGTTAATCGTTACGATTTGGATTGTTCTTGCTCTTGCCGGACTCGTTCTTGTTTTTGCCCGTTCCATACGGGTTGAGGCGATTGCCTCGGCAAATTATGTTGCGTCGGTACAGTCTGAAGCAACTGCTTACGGGGCTGTTCAGTTTATTATCGCACAGCTTAGCGGTGACGAAGACACGGTAACGCTGGAGTCTGATAATCCTTATGAACAGATGCAGGTCGGCGAAGGTTATTTCTGGCTTCTTCGTTCGAACCTGGCAGATGATAAAAGTTATGACTTCGGAATAACGGATGAATCCTCCAAAATAAACCTGAACTTAGCATTACCAGATATACTGGAGATGCTGCTGAAGCTGCCGGGTATGACAGCCGAGCTGGCTGCCGCGATTATCGACTGGCGTGATGAAGATAGTGAAATCTCGCCCGGCGGTGCTGAAAGCGAATATTATCTTCTTCTTGATGACCCTTATTACTGCAAGAATGCACCGCTTGAGACTGTGGAGGAGGTTTTGCTCCTAAGGGGTGCATCGCCCGAGATTCTTTACGGGGAGGATATGAACAGAAACGGTGTTCTTAACTATAACGAAAACGATGCTGCTGAAAGCGAGCCTGCAGATAACAGGGACGGCCGTCTTGACCGCGGTTTTTATGATTATGTAACTGTTTATAGTGCGGAAGAAAATGTAAGTCAGTCAGGTGAAAAAAGAATCTACATCAATGAGCCGGGCAGCAGTGAGCTGTCGGATCTTATCCGGCAGGTAGTAACCGATGACCGATATTATCAGATTATGGATAATATACGTAGTGTCGGACGATTTGAAAATATTTTGCAATTTTATTTTGTCAGCGAGCTGACTTATGATGAATTTGAGCAAATAGCAGACAGGATAACCACGACTGATGAGCAATATATCACAGGGCGCGTTAATGTGAATCTTGCGCCGAGGGATGTATTGCTTTGCCTGCCCGGCCTTTCTGAAAGTGATGTGGATGCCCTTATCGCCAAACGCACTTCCGCGGATGTAAACCTTGAGTCCATCGCCTGGGTTGTCGAGGTGCTCGACGAGCGTGAAAAAGCTGTTGATGTTGGCAATTATATTACTACAGCCCAATCAACGCGTTTCTCGGGTGATATTGTCAGTACCAGCGGTAACGGAAGGGCGTTTCGCAGATACAGGGTTGTTCTTGATATGCAGAGTGAGCCGCCCTCTATTATTTACTGGAAAGAGCTGACGTATCTGGGCTGGCCGCTTGAGTCGGAGATAATTTCAACATTGCGTTCTGGTTTGTAATTGTAAGAAAGTTAATTTGCTTTGTTTTAGTGAGCACAGGTTATGTTGATAAATCACAAAATATTAGGACTTGATATTGAAGAGCATTCGATACTCGCAGCCGAGCTTCGCGTAAACGGAAAGCACTGCGAGGTTAGAAGAGTTGCGGAATTTGTGTTTCCGGAAGATGTCTCTTTCGATAAACCCGGCGAATTGGGAGAGCGCCTGCGGCAGTTCCTCCATAGTAATCACTTCTCTTCCAAGAGTACTGTCATTGGAATTCCTGTCAAGTGGCTGCTTATGCGGCAGGAAGATATTCCGCCAGCCGGTGCGGATTCTTTGACCTCGATTCTGAGGATAAAGGCTGAACGGGAATTTTCACTGGACTATAATGACCTTGTCTTCGACTATATAGGCCGGGTGAGTGCTACGGAAAAAAGCTCTTTGCTTCTTGTCGCGACCCTGCGTCAAAAGATAGAGCAGCTTGTTGAAACATCGCATGCTGCCGGCCTGACCGTCCTTTCGATTACATCGTCATTTTTGGCTGTTGCTTCGGCTTTCAGACAGACAGGTTTCGAAGATAGTTACGCATTATATATAAGGCCGAACTACGCTGAGTTTTTGGTTCAACAAAATAAGAGTGTCAATCTGTTAAGACACGTACCGGTAGCTGTTGGGGCCCGGCAGGACGCTAAGACCGATGCAGGTGCTCTTGGCAGAGAGCTGAGGCGTTTGATATCTGTTTTGCCTGGTTCCGGCAGTGATACTGATACTAAAAAGTTCTTCATATGGAATGCAGCGGATATAGGCCCCGAGGCCTTACAGGCTTTCGAACAAAGCATTTCGCTGCAGACGGAAGTTGTAAACGGCGCTGCTAATTTGGCGATTAAAAAATCTATAAAGTCAGGTGAATCCGGAATTGGTCGTTTTGCTGCTGCCATATCTCTTGCGTCGGCGGCGGGCAAGGCTAAATTACTGGGTATTGATTTTTTGAATTCTCACATCAATCCCGAAAGGAAGGCGACAGACGGCCGACGAATTCTGCGTATATCATTAGTCGGCCTGGCGGTCGTTTTGTGCGGCCTGTTTGTAATTTTAAGCTGGTACGGTCAGAAGATGCAGGTTGCCGAATTAAAAACGCGTCTGGAAGATATGAAACAGGACATCACCGAAGCCGAAGAGGTTATTGATAAAGTCTCTTTTTCCAGAGGCTGGTACTCAGCAAGACCCAAGTTTCTTGATTGTTTGAAGCAATTAACACTGGTTTTCCCTGCGCAGACAAACATATGGGTTACAAGTCTGGCTATACGAGAAGATATGCAGGCAAATGTTAGCGGCAAATCCTTGGATGAAAAAAGCGTTCTGCAATTTCTGGATGCGTTGAAATCAAATGTTTCTTTTTCTGACGTGGAGATGCTCTATATGCGTAATATAGGAAGGTCGAGCAAAGAAGTCTCTTTTGCAATAAGTTTCACTTTTATTGATGGAAGGTAAGCAGATGGTTCTTTCGAAACGCGAAAAATACATCCTGATTGTCACATTAGTTGTAGTGACGACACTTGTCGCTGACAGGTATGTTGTAACGCCCCTGATGTCTGTATGGGCACAGGTAAAGGCTGAAAAACAGGGCCTGATTGACCAAATGAATTATACGGAAACCCTGTTCAAACGCAAAGCTTTGATGGAACGGAAATGGCAGGATATGATTTCCGGCGGCCTGGAAAGTGATGTTTCGAAAACTGAAAGCAAGGTGTTGAACGCGGTACGGCAATGGTCGCAGGAATGCGATTTTGCACTCTCTTCCGTGAAGCCGGAGCGTCTGGCGGGGCAGGACACTCTGCAGCAGATTACCTTTCAGGTTGCCGGTACCGGGACTATGCAAGCAGTCGGCAGGCTTATCTGGCGAATCGAGAACGCTCAGCTTCCAATCAGAATTGAGAATATTCAGCTTGGTTCGCGTACCGAAGGTGTTGATGATATGTCCCTTCAATTGAAATTGTCGGCGATTTACCTGCATATAGATGTGGATGATGTGAAAGTGGAGATTTGATAATGTGTATCGAAAGTAAGCTCAAAAAAATGACGAGCAATTATAAAATTCTTGTTTTTGTATTGCTATTTTTGGCCGATGTTAGTTTTGCCCTGAGTGCGGAACAAGGGGACGATGCTCAGTTTTGGGACAATTACAGGGTGTTGGTGGAGCAAAACATTTTTTCCCGTCAGCGCGGCCGAGCCTTGAGAAAAGACGACAGCAAGCCGAAAGAGCGCCCGGCCCCGGCTCTGGAAAGTTACTTTGTGCTCAAGGGCATTGTTCGGCAGAATGCAGAATATGTCGCATTTTTGGAAGACACAAGGATGGGCGAAACAGTAAGGGCCCGGGTCGGGGACAGCATTGCAAGAGGCCGGCTGAAGAGTCTTACACTTGATAACATCGAATTCGAGATGGACGCTAATACAATAAAAATTGAAATAGGTGATAGTCTTCAGGGAAAAGCCCCGACGCTTTCAGTGACATATAATGACCTTGTCGAATGGTCGCAATCTTCTTTGGAAAGCTCTGATAGTGAAGCTTCGGGCCAGCAGACAGGCCAAAGCGGTGACGACGAGGAAATCCTGAGAAGATTAATGGAGAGACGGAGAAGGGAAACCGGAGGATAACTGATTATTGATACTATTAACTGATTTAACCTTAGTCTGATAAAGGAACTTAAAACAAATGCGTAACTTAACAAAAATTTTACTTGCGGTTTTTATGTTTTCTCTCATTCTGATTCAAAACAGTGATGCACTCGGTGAGCAGGAGGATTCCAACAGCATCTCTGTGGCTGACACAAAGATATTGCTTAATTTCAAGGATACTTCTCTTGAGACGATACTCGAATATCTTTCCGAAGTTGCTGGTCTTGTTGTGGTGGCGGATGAGAGCCTGAGCGACCGTTTGACCGTTATCAGCCGGCAAAGCCTGAATATCGACGAAGCTGTTTCTCTTATCAACACGATACTTAAGGAAAAGGGCTACGCCGCAGTACGTATGGGCAGAACGCTGAAGATCGTCACGCTGGCAGAAGCGAAAAAGATGAATATCCCCGTGCGTTCAGGAACAGACCCTGAAAAAATCATTGCAAGCGATGATATGGTTACTCATGTAATTCCCATACGATATGCAAATGCTGCCAGATTAAGAGAAGACCTCGCTTCGTTAGTTCCGACTTATGCGGATCTGACAGCTAATGAAGACAGTAATGTATTGATTCTTACTGCTACTACTGCTGACATAAAACGTTTTGTAGAAATAGTCAGTGCTCTCGATACTCATTTGGCCGCGGTGGCTGAGGTCAGGGTCTATCGTTTGAAGTATGCTAATGCCACGAATGTGGCCGAGCTGATTAACACGATATTCGAGCAGCAGCAGTCAAGTTCAAGCAGCCAGCAAATGGGCGGACCACTTGGAGGAATAAGAGAATTTATGAGGCGCGGTGGCCGGGGGGACGGGCAGGATTCAGGTTCTGAAACAACCGGTCCTCGCACAAACGTTAGTGCAGCGGCTGATGAGCGTACCAATACCGTGGTTGTCAGTGGGCCTTCTGATGTCCTGGGAGTGATTGATGGCGTAATCAAGGATTTGGATTCCAAGCCGGGAGAGGAGCTTACTGTATTTACCTATCATTTGAAGAATGCACAGGCCGAAAATCTCCAGGAGGTGCTCAATAACCTTTACACTGAAATGAGTTCTCTGACTGGTCAGACTACTGGTACGCGGACAGGAGGAGGAACTACCGGCAGGGGAGGTTTTATGGGGATGGGAACAACCAGCTCACAATCCCTCAGCGACCTGTTAGAGCAGGTGTATTTCGAAGCCGATACGGATACAAATGCTTTGCTTGTTATGGCTACACCGAAAAATTACGCTCGAATCAAAGAAATACTGGATGATTTGGACAAACCTGTTCCGCAGGTCCTTATAAAAGTTCTGCTGGCGGAAGTTACGCACAGCGATTCACTTGACCTGGGTATCGAATTTTCGATGCTGAATATGCGAAGCGATGGAGACAGCTTTTCAGTTTCGAATAATTTCGGTTTGGCAAGCAAGACAACAGGACTCATCCTGCAAACCATTGAAGGTGATGTC
>CAYXGT010000088.1:0-10985 GCA_964464635.1 uncultured Pirellulales bacterium
AAGTAAACTACCACGCCCTTACGGACGTGGCATTTTAGAATTCAAGCTTCGCTTGCCCGCTGTCTTCCACTCCCTGCATCTGAACATACTTTCGTATTGTGGACTCATTTATTCCGACAGTTGATACAAAGTAGCCTGTCGACCAAATACCATTTACGCCCCAATAGACTTTATCTAAAAAGGGGAACTTCTTACGCATAGCACTGCCGGTATTGGCTTTTATCATATTAACAATTTCACTGACAGAAAATTTGGGTGGAATCGATACTAATACGTGTATATGATCCAAATCAGTGTTTACCTCCAATATTTCTATCTCAGGATGAAAACTGCTTATTTGCTTTATTTTCCTTTGCAAATAGTCGCCAATACCGGCTTTCAATACTTTTCTGCGGTATTTGGTCGACACCACAATATGATACCGAGTATAATACACTACATGAGCCTGTTTCCTGTATTCCATAAAGACAATTATACAGGAAGACAGCGGGTACTTCCATCTACGCCCTCACGGACGTAGTATTACGAAGGAAGAATAAATATATTTTTTCGGACCATTGCGGCTACTGCATCAGGAACAGTTAACAGAGCCGTCCTATAATGCAACAGGGCAAATCTTCCGTTTTATTCCAATGGATTAGACTAAATCCACTCTAAGAATCTGACGACAAAATAAATACGACAGGATGTGCTCATAAGTTAAAAAACTGCCCGGAGTACGGGTAAAATCAATAGTATTATGGGGGGGGTAGTTGAACCTGAAGATATAAAAATAGTGAGTTTAAGAGTATTGACAGGTTCTGACGGATAGTTAACGATTTTTTATTGTTTCGGATAACCTGTATGATATCGGAAGAACTTGAAAAAGAAAAGGTAACGACACAAGATACCAAAAAAATACTTATCGTTGATGACGAAGACGGTATCGTTAAGTTGGTCCAGATGTATCTTGAGTATCATCATTATGAAGTCTTAACTGCCAGCGATGGTCAGGAAGGGCTCGACAAGGCAAAAAGCGATAAACCGGATTTAATCATATTAGACTTAATGCTGCCCAGGATAAATGGTTACAAGGTTTGTGGGCTGCTTAAGAAAGATTCAAGATACGCGAAGATTCCTATAATATTGTTTTCAGCGAAAACACAGGAAAAAGACATAAAGCTTGGCCAGGAAGTCGGCGCCAATGCATACCTGACAAAACCGTTTGATCCGGAAATCTTACTTTCGAAAATAAAAGAACTTATAAATCAGTAACGTGCACGATGATAAATACTGAGAAAAAATCGCTCGGTGAGAGCCTGGTGGAAAAAGGACTTATTACAGCCGACCAGCTCAGGCAGGTGGAACTCGAAGCCAGGGCAAATGCAAAACCTCTGCGGAAAATTATTATAAAAAAAGGCTTAATCAGCGAGGATGACCTGACCGCATTCTTAAGTCAACAGTTCGACCTGCCATTAATCGATTTAACCAATTATCTTATTGAACCGGAAATAATTGATTTGATACCGGAAGACCTCGCCAGAAAACACCTTCTCGTTCCTATATTAAAAATCGCTGATAGTTTAACAGTAGCTATGGTTGACCCGTTAGATGTCTTTGCGTTAGATGAGCTGCATATGAAGACCGGTTTCAACATTGAACCGGCGCTCGCTACAGAGACAGCGATTAAAAAGACATTAGAGCAGCATTACCGAGCTAAAGGTTCACTGGAGGACGTAATCGAGAGTCTGGACCGTGAAAAGCTGGAGATAAAGCCAAGTCAGGAATCAGAGTTAAAAAAACTCCAGGGGATTGCTGAAGAACCACCGGTAGTGAAAATGGTGAACCTGATGATTATCGAGGCGGTGCATCAGGGAGCCAGTGACATTCATATTGAACCGGAGGAGGAAAGCCTGAGAATCAGATTTAGAATCGACGGGCTTCTCCACGAGCGTACCGGACCACCCAAGTATCTGCAATCTGCTGTTATCTCCCGCATAAAAATAATGTCGGACATGGATATTTCCGAGAAAAGAGTCCCCCAGGATGGCCGTATCCAGATGAAAATGGAAGGTCGGGATATCGATATTCGTGTATCCTGCATTCCTACTGTATATGGCGAAAACGTGGTTTTACGTCTCCTGGACAGAAGTCAGGTAATCCTGGAACCAAAGCAGTTAGGTTTTTCTCCTTTTGTTCTGACTCAATACGAGAAATTGATTCGTTGTCCACATGGGATAATATTAGTTTGCGGCCCTACAGGTTCAGGTAAAACTACCACGTTGTATGCTTCTTTGAATGTGATAAATTCCGAGGATAAAAACATCATTACCATTGAGGATCCAATCGAATACCATCTTGCAGGTATTCGTCAGATGCAGGTCAATCCAAAAGTCGGGCTTAGATTCGCGGATGGTCTGTCCGCTATCTTGAGGCAGGACCCCGATGTCATCATGGTTGGAGAAATCCGTAACATCGAAGCTGCCAAAGCAGCCATTCAGTCGGCATTAACAGGCCATCTTGTTTTTTCTACTCTGCATACCAACGACGCACCAAGCGCAGTAACCAGGCTTGTTGATATGGGAATCGAGCCGTTTCTGATTTCGTCCTCCGTTATTGGAGTATTGTCACAACGACTCGTACGCACAATCTGTTCAGAATGCAAAGGTAAGGGTTGCAAGAGATGCCTCGAGACCGGCTTTAAAGGCCGAATAGGAATTTTTGAGCTAATGATACCGAGTGAAAAAATCAGACAATTGATTACCGAAAAAGCTTCAGCCGACCAGATTCGCAAGGCGGCGGTTGAAGCAGGTATGCAGTTGCTTCGTGAAGATGGGGAAAAGAAAATAAATGACGGCATAACCACAATGGAGGAGGTTATGCGCGTTGCTGAGGAGAAGTAAGTCTTGTTTACTTTCAGCTATAAAGCCAGAGATAATACAGGTAAGCTGGTCAGGGGCGTAATAGATTCTCTTTCACAAGAGGAAGTGGCAGAGAAATTGCAGCGGATGGGATATGCACCGGTCACAATCACCACAGAGGTACTTGGCGGCTTGAAACTGAAGCAATTGGGAAGCTTGTTCCGACGAATAAAAACTGAAGATATTATTATGTTTAATCTTCAGCTCGCCAACATGTTGAATGCCGGCATAGGCATAATAAACGCTCTTGAAATTTTACAGAAGCAATGTGCAAACAAGAAACTCAGCGAGATAATTGGCGGCATATCTCGAGGTGTGCAGGCAGGAGAAAGCCTCTCGGAGGCGTTCGCAAAATACCCGCGTGTTTTTCCGCATCTTTTGATAAGTATGGTTAAGGCCGCCGAAGTCAGTGGGGAATTAGGTAAAATCCTGAACAGATATGCCGAATTTACCGAGGCCCGTGCGGACTTGCAGCGTAAGATAAAGGAAGCTTTATACTATCCCATAATCCTAATTGTAGCAGCCACTGGTGTGATTATTTTTCTTTCTACTTTTCTTATTCCGAAATTTGTAGAAATATTCAATCGTGCAGAAATCAGCTTACCCCTGCCTACAATCATCCTTTATGGCATAGGTACAGCTATCAGACAGTTTTGGTATCTGATTATTCTGTCGGGTGTACTCATATTCGTAGGTATCAGAAGATACATCAGAACCAAGACAGGCAGGTCCAGATTTGACCAGGTCAGTTTGAAACTGCCTATTATAGGACAAATTGTTCGTAAGACCTGCATTTCCCGTTTTGCTCGCACACTGTCCACGCTGGTCGGAAGCGGCGTATCTATTTTGGAATCCCTGGATATTGTCAGCAAGGTGGTGAATAACCGGGTGTTGGGTCGTGTTATAGAGCAGACGCGCCAGTCAATAGAAAAAGGTGGAAGTCTTGCAGAAAGCCTAAGGATAGGCGAAGAGTTTCCAGCCGATGCCGTACAGATGATATCCGTAGGCGAGGAATCCGGCAACCTCGAGGGTATGTTAAACAAGATTAGTGACTTTTACGACCGTGCCATTGGTTACAGCATCAGAAAAATGGTCGCCAGTCTTGAGCCAATACTTTTATTAGCAATTGGGGTAGTCGTGGCTTTTACAATGGCCTCAATGCTTTTGCCAATGTTTAACATGGTCAAGCTATTAAGAAGATAGAATTTGTTAGATTTTGAAAAACCAAAAATTGTTTTTTGCAGAAAGGGGAAATTAAAATGAATTGTATTTCACTAAAAGAACAGAAAGGGGAAATTAAAATGAAGAGGGCTTTCACATTAATAGAACTTATGATTGTGATGGCAGTGATGGCTATTCTGGTAGGTATTGCCTTGCCAAGGTTTAAAGGTATGAAGGAGGAAGGCAATATCGCCAAGGCACAGGGTGAGCTGCGGACTCTTAAAACCGCCATAGAATCTTATGCTATTCACCATGGCAATGCTTATCCTGCCAGCAGCAATACGCCGTATGTTACCTATTTGGATGCGAGCGCTTCCCCTGGACCTCAACTTATTGCCTCGGCGCTTTATGACCCTTTTGGTGCCACCGCTACCACTGAATATTATTATGTTAGAGCAAGCGACACAGATTACTATGCTATCTGTTCCAAGGGGCCGGATGGGGGTGCGGACGTTACAGCGGCAGAGATAAGCAACGGGGGTGGGCTTACAGCAGCGGAGAGAGACGACGATATAGTCGCTACCAATGCTACTCTTCTACCATAATTATCAGAGGATAATTTAAGGGGGCAACATGAGAACAGGAAGAAATTATGTCCAGAGGACCGCAGAAGACTGCAGGATTTACGCTGATTGAGCTGCTTATCTCTATTGTTCTTATTTCTGTCGGGCTGGTGACCTTGATGGGGATTATGAGCTTTGGTATTTACGCTGACGCTAACATTGAGTACAGGCTTACCGCTCTTAATCTGGCCAACGAAAAGATAGAGGAGCTGAAAGATACCGCCTTCGGCGGCATAAGCGCCGGCACTGAAACCGGAAGCTCAATCGGCTTTGACTGGGTAGGCCAACGCACGGTAAGTATAGATGAACCCTATGGCGCGAATGTACTCAAGGATGTAACAGTTACCGTGCAATGGACACAGAAAGGCAGTACTCAATCGGTGGCGGTGGAAACACTCATCGCTAATTATTGAGGCACAGGTGAACTTGGATAGCCAAAAAGCAGATAGTCGCAGATACAAAAAAAGAGGTTTTACACTAATGGAAACCTTAATCGTATTTGCGCTTCTCTCGGTTTTGCTGGGCGTAAGTGCGTATTTGTTTACAGTGAGCATGCGGGCCTGGAGTACCGGAGGCCTGCACACGGAGATTCGTGAAGATATGAGTTACGCTATAGAGAAATCGGTTAGAGCCTTACAAGAAATGGGCCAGGGCAGTCTTTGTCAGTATGACTTGGGTAGTGGTGATATTGCTCACACTATTCAATACGACGATTTATCCGGCAACACATACGTTTTGTACTTGTATAATGCCGCTGATGGGACTTTGGATTCTACTTATAGCCAAAGCCTTTACGATTTACGCAAAGCCAATATAGATGGAGGAGATGCTCCGACCTCCGGGGATGGAGTGTTGATTTTACGAGATATAGTCTCTCCCGATGCTGCGGCACCAGCGACAGCTTTAACGATAAATACTAATCAGATTACCCTGGACTTTGTAGTACAAAGAAGTGACGAAATAGTAAGGCTTAGAACAAAGGTCAGACCGAGAAACTTATGAAAATTTTGCTGAATAAATACAAATCAAGAGGAACTTATTGTAATAAGGGAGTGGTTTTACTGTTCATTTTAATGGTGATGATTGTCCTGACTTCGGTGGTCGGGGCGTATCTTGGTTTTGTGCAGTTGAGCACAAAAAGTACAGGGGCACAAATAACAGAAAGCCAGACCTTTTACTTAGCCGACGCGGGAATTCATTACGGCATATATAGCCTGAAACAGAACCCCAATTGGACAGGCACGACTTCTGCCGTACCTTTAGGCGAAGGAACGTTCTATATTAGTGTAACTAATTTGGGAAGTGATTACCGGTTAACATCTATCGGAACTATAGACGGCCAATCCCGCACTCTACGGCAGGATGTAAACTCAACAATAATCCCAATGACTGATGCCTGGCTGGAGATATGATGATGAGAACTCCTCCTGAAATAACAAAATTTCTTCCGGAAAAAACCGGGCTTATTGGTCTGGATATTGGAAGCTTCTCCATAAAGCTGGTTGAACTTATCTATCAGCAAGGCAGGTTAGTTCCTTTGAAGCTTAGGTTGCGGGAAATAGACTCTCACAAAGACAGTCATGATGACCAATTAGATGCGATAAAGAGTTTGTTCCGGGACGTCAATACACAAAATGCAAAAATCAATGTGGTCATTAACTGCTTCCAGAGCTGCACGAAAATATCCGTCATCCCCTTTATGCCCAAATCCGAAATCCTGCAGGCTCTTAAATGGGAAATAAAAAAATTAATTACTTTCCCGATAGAGCAGGCAGTTATAGATTACGAAATTCTTCAGGAAATCACCGAAGGCGACGTAAAAAAACTTAAAGTTGCCGTGGCCTGCTGCCCTAAGGAAACTGTCGATAAATACCTTAATTTACTAAGCCAAACAGGCGTCGAACCCTATTTATTTACCCTGCACGGCTTTGCCTTAAAAAATGTCATCGCTAATCTTTACTCAGAAGAAAAAGGGGCAGTTGCGCTGCTGGATATTGGCTATAATTTCAGTGAGCTTTTTATTTTTCAGGATAGAGTACCTGTATTTAACCGGAAACTACCTGTGGCCGGCCACGATGTCACGCTGAATATGACACAAAAGATTGTTTCTGCTCACGGAAAAACAGAGCTGACATTAGAAGAGGCGGAAAGCATTAAGAAAAAATACGGCATAGTCGATTCCGACGATTCTGAGATATTAGAGGGCAAAATTACCGGTGCGCAGCTTATTGCTTTTATACTGCCGAATTTAGAAAAACTTACAACAGAAATTGAACGTTCTTTTGCTTTCTATCGTGAAAAGGAGGGTGGTGCAGGAGTCGATACTTTACTCCTATTGGGAGGAGGTAGCAACCTTAAGAATCTGGCCAAAAACTTAAATGAAAGCCTGGGTATTCCTGTCCGGCTGGGTAATCCGGATATAGATTTTTCACCAAGTGAACCTTCCATACTTGACGATGAGCCGGAGGCAATGAGCAGGTTTGCTTCAGCTTTAGGCGCGGCTTTGTCTTCACCACGCGGCATCAACCTACTGCCTGTAGAGATAAAACAGCGAACCAGGCTGCTAATTAAGCGGTCTTCAATTAAGGCCCTGGTTACTGCGGTGATTGTAAGCCTGATGATATTATATACAGGAATGAGATTGAGCCTGGGCATTTATAATAAACGTATCGCCGCAGCAGAGTTAGAGCTTAACGCCTTATCACCGCAGATGGCACAGGTTCCGAACCAGGTCTTTCTGCAGGAAATCTTGAACCAGCGCGTTTACTGGAGCGATGCCCTGAAAGAAATATCCAACCTTATTTCTGAGCAAATTTGTCTGATTGAAATAAGCACTGAGAAAAACATACTCACATTAAGAGGTCAAATAAAGTCACCCGCTCCTGATAGAGAGAAAATTCTTACTAATTTTATGCGCTCATTGGAAAAAGGAATATTTAAGAAAGTAAATCTGATATCAACAAAAGACTCAACCCGGGAGAAACTCAATACCTTTGAGTTAAGGTTAAGTATTGAATGAAAACTGAAGCAAAAAATACGGATAGAACGTTTAGATTGAAAGCAATCCTAGAATCCTATAGGAAACCGCACATTCTATACGCCTGCTGTGTGCTTTTGGGCCTGATTATTCTAATCTTTGCGTACTGGCCGTTGATAACCAGGTTACACAAGGCTGCAAACAGTCTGGGGCAGCTGCAATCTGAACTGCTGAGCCAGCGTGCTGCCATCGCTGCAGTAAGGGATTTAAGCGCAAAATGCGAGATAATAGAGCAAAATGAGGTTCCTACGGCAATCGTTGAGCTAACCGAAAAAGGAAGGGGCCTTGGGCTTAATTTCAGTTCTATCTCGCCGAGGGATTTACAACAAACAGCTCAACCACGCATCGGTAAGCTGCCCATCAGTTTTACAATAGAATCGGAATACAAAAACCTGGGACAATTGTTAATATACATTGAAGAGTTTTTTCACAGTATCGCAGAGATAGACAGCATATCAATACACCCAGGCAAAGACAGTTTACCCAGGTTAAATGTTGAACTTGTGCTTAATCTGTATGTGGAAACAGAAGATGAAACGTAATAGCAAATTGACAATTCTGATTTTCCTTATAATTGTGGTTGTATTCATTTGGATACCAAAAGGAAAGAAGCCTGCGGCCGTTTCGGCAAACACATCTGAACAGACAATGCCCCTGATAACGATAGAGGCAAAAAAGAGAACTGAATTTGCCGATTGGAGCAGGAATCCTTTCGTCTGGCCCCAGCAGGAAGAAGAGACAGGCGAGATTTCAAACTTAAAGGTCTTCGCTATTATTTGCGAAAACGATAAATCCGAGGCAATGGTCAACGAATCGGTCGTATGTGTTGGCGACAAAATTGCCGGCAAGACTGTTAAACAGATTGAGCCAGACAGAGTAATTCTAACCGATGGAACAAAGGATTATATACTGAAATTTCAGGACTGATAATGTTGTAAACAATAACCTTACTTTTGGAAAAACCTCTGATATTAAGGTCCAAAACGTAAATAAAAGGTAGCAATCGATGAATGATACACAGACAAGTATATGTGAAGAGCAACCACAGGTAGAACAGAATGACCTAATAAAAGTCCTGCTGGTAGATGACGACGAGGGCGACCGTCGTTTAGCCCAGCAGATTTTGGTCAAAACCTCACAGCAGGCCAGATTCACTGTCGAATCAGTTGGTCGCCTCTCGACGGCCATAGAGTACCTGAGTAACGATAAATATGACATCGTACTGCTTGATCTGGGACTGCCTGACAGTGAGGGACTGGAGACTTTTACTACCTTACATACTAAAATGCCGCTGATACCAATCATTGTGCTGAGTGGAATGACCGATGAAACACTGGCAATAAAAGCGGTACAAAGCGGCGCTCAGGACTATCTCATCAAGGGACATTCGGATGGAAACACACTGGCACGTGCTATTTGCTATGCTATTGAGCGCAAGAAGCTCGGCGAAAAGATAATGAACGCGGCTCAGGAGTGGAGGACAACATTTGACTCCATATCAGATATGGTTTCGATCCACGATACTGACTTCAAACTCGTCAGGGTCAACAAAGCATTTGCCAAAGCCTTCAACACAGAACCAAAAAAAATTATCGGCAAAACCTGTTATGAAATATTCCATAACACAAAAGAGCCCCACCCCGATTGTCCTCATATGTGGACTCTCAAGACGCATAAACCATCCGTTCTCGAATTTTATGAACCACACCTGAAAATACATCTCGGCGTATCTATATCGCCGATATTCGACGAGAAAGGCAACATTACCGGTTCCGTTCATATAGCCAAAAACATCACCGAACGCAGATTGGCAGAAGAAAGCCTGAGAAAGGCAAATGAAAAACTGAAAGAATATAACCAGCTAAAGGACGAATTCGTATCCATTGCCTCGCACGAGCTGCGTACGCCGCTTTCAATAATTCAGGGCGCAATAAGACTCATTCTGGACGGAATATCAGGCGACATAAACCCGAAGCAAAAAGAAGTTTTAACTATGGCAAGAGAAAACGTTGAGAGACTCGGCAGGATTGTTAATTCGCTGCTGACCGTCTCAAAGATTGAATCCGGCAAGCTGGATTTACAAAAAACGGTTGTAAACATTTGTGAACTCATTAAAAACACCGTCTCTGAACACAAAGGTCTTGCCCAGGAAAAAAACATCAATCTTGATTGCGAGGTCCCCGAACAGGGCATTGATGCTTGTGTTGACTCTGACAGAATTAAACAGATTCTAATAAATCTTATTTCCAACAGCCTAAAATTTACTCCTGAGCAAGGCTTTGTTCGGGTGACGTGTAATCAGGAAAACGAAGAGATTATCATTTCTGTTCAGGACTCAGGCGTTGGAATTGCGAAGGAAGATATCCCTAAGCTATTTGATAAGTTTACCCAATTCGGCAGAAAGGATGGCCCGGGAGAAAAGGGAACAGGTTTAGGCCTTACGATTGCAAAACAATTAACCGAGTTGCATGGCGGTAACATTCAGGTCGAGAGTGAAATAAACAAAGGCTCAACCTTCATCGTCTCTTTGCCGCTAAAAGCAGAAGCCACAAAAGAGACTTTGTCATCAGAAACGGACGAACTTATCGAAAGCACTCTCGCTAACAATTAGACTCATACAAAACACGCAGTAAACGCGGGAAAAAGAAAACAGAGTAAGAACCTGCGTCAGGAATACTACCAATGCCGGCTACTGCCGGTCATCTGAAAGCGGCTCATCAGAATTATCAAGAGCACCTTTTATATTCGGGTCCTGAACACTTTTCTGCATGCCACGCATATGCTCATCAAAAACACCGGGGCCTACCGCGTTCGGAACCAGTTTGCTTTCCGACTGTACCGATTCAGACATCTGCTGTAATTCTTCGGGTCTGGTTACAACGTACGGAGTGAGGAATATCAATAGTTCGGTTTTTTCTTTTTCCTTTTCAGTATTCCGGAACGCAGCTCCTATAATAGGGATATCTCCGAGCAACGGTACCTTCTCCACGCTTTCAGTTAACTGGTCTTTAACCAGCCCGCCTATTACAATCGTCTGGCCGTCATGTACAGATACACGGCTGACCGAGGAGCGCTTGGCAAATACAGATGCGTTAACTGTTTCCGATATTGGTACGGTCTTGGCGGTGGTCGCAGATATTTCCGGGCTTACGTCCATAATTACCAAACCATCCGGATTTATATGCGGAGTAACTTCAAGGATAATTCCGATATCCTCATACTCGATTGTGTTTATTGTCTGGCCGGTATCCGTTAATCGAGTGT
>CAYXGT010000089.1:0-10980 GCA_964464635.1 uncultured Pirellulales bacterium
AACACGAATAAAATTTAGCCACTGATTTCACAGATTTCACTGAAAATATAAAACAAAAAAAAGGTAAGAATTTTACCGCAGAGTTCGTAGAGAATGCAAAAAATATCAGCCACGAATAAACACGAATTGACACGAATAAAATTTAGCCACTGATTTCACAGATTTCACTGAAAATATTAAACACATAAAATGTAAAAAAATAACCGCAGAGGTCGCCGAGAACGCGGAGATAAATCAAATATAAAAAATCAAATTTCAAATATACAAAGCAAAATTAAAAAAGAAATCTAACCACGAATTAACACTAATTTTCACGAATTACTCGAATATTTAAACCGGCGAGAAAGTCTTTCTAGTCCTTATGTTTAAATAAAAAGACTACGAGCCTTTTATTAAGTCAGCAAAAAAATATTTAACCGCCGAGTTCGCTGAGAACGCAGAGGAAAAAATCAAGCCACGAATAGCCACGAATTGACAAGAATAAAATTTAGCCACTGATTTCACAGATTTCACTGAAAATATTAGACAAAAAAAGAAGCAATTAGACGCTGATTAACACAGATTTACGCTGCTCAAATGATCAACTGTTCCACTTTCTCGCGAAGCGTGACGAGTAATGCAGTTTCAGTTTTGTTGTAACCACAGATTAACGCAGATTTGCGCGGATAAAAATTTGCTACAGAGGAAAAGATAACACCGAGAGTTATTAACCTCGGATTGCGCAGAAAAATATTAACAAAAATAGGTAAACGTCCCCTATTATTACCATCGTATATTGCCGTTAGAAAACGTGTTAAGAAAAAAAATACGAGTGTAATCTATAACTTCCGGTATGTTTTTTTCTAAATTTTCAACAAGAAAGGAGATTGGCAATGAGATAAAAAAGGATAAAAACCAGGCGAAGGGTATTCCTACCAATGTAGAATAAATATTTGCTCGTGTACAAATCCAATATGATTTTGCGTAGGAAATCTTAAGCATTTTGTAGATGAAAGCTGCTTCAATAGCTATTACAATCCAAATAACTAAAACAAAAGAAAATATGTGTCCAAATATTGTCGGGAGAATTAAGTCAGCGAGTAATCGTGTGCTCATTTTTTACTTTCTATATAGATTGTAGCTTTAATATGGACCACGGATAAAATTTTTCACTTTTTGTTCGTAGAAGTCTTTCAATTGTTTATGTAAATCATCACTCAATGGTGGGAAATCAGAAGCGTTTGCGTTGTCAATAGCGTGCTGAGGCCGGCTTGCGCCGGGGATAATTACAGAGACCGCGTCGAAATCCAGAATCCACCTCAAAGCGAACTGGGCCATAGTCATTTCAGGGGGGACATATTGTTTTAATTCGTCTGCCAAAGCGACGCCTAATTCGAAAGGCAGGCCTGCGAAGGTCTCGCCGACATTGAAGGCCCGGCCGTCACGATTGAATGTGCGATGGTCGTTTTGTGCGAATGTGCTTTGCTTTGTAAATTTGCCCGACAGAAGGCCGGAAGCTACGGGCAGGCGGATTATTAGAGCGATATTTTTTTCTTTTGCTTGCTCAAAAATCGTGTCAATCGGTTTCTGCCTGAAGATATTAAATATAATCTGAAGCGATGCGCAATCGTCCTGCTGTATACAGAGGCGTGCTTCATCTATCGATTCGACGCTTGCACCCCAGTTTTTGATTTTGCCCTGCTGTTTTAATTTTCGCATAAGCTCGAAGATATCAGCCTGCTGTAAGAGTTCCGGCGGGACGCAGTGGAGCTGAAGCAAATCGAGCCAATCGCGGCCGAGTCTTTTCAGTGAGCCGTCGATACAGGCTGTGATGTTTTTCTCTGTATATTTGTCGGGATACGTTGTATCGCTTCTGCCGACCTTTGTTGCGACGAATATATCCTTTTTGCCTTTTAAGAAGGAGCCGATAAATTTTTCACTTCTGCCGTTACCATAGACATCGGCGGTATCGTAGAAATTGACGCCGTTTTCGTAAGCGGCATTAAGTATTTTCATTGCGGTCTGGTCGGGGACGTTACCCCAGGAGGCGCCTATTTGCCAGCAGCCCAGGCCGACTTCGGAATTCTTAAAACCTGTCCTGCCGAAAATTCTGTATTTCATAACCTGCTCCTTTTTAACGTAGCACGGCCGTTCCCTCGACTTCGCTCGGGACAGGCCTGGCCGTGCTGCCACGGGCTGGAAGCCCGTGTTACTTAATCTTATCTGCAGAAAAAGAAAAAATCGAGGAAAAATTTGATTGTCAATTTAAGATGATTTTCATCGCTGCCGGAATTTACTATTTTCTTGCATACATTTTCGAAATTCTTTAAAGTAATTGTGTGTTACTTAAGGGGTTTTGAAATGGATTCCTCAAGTATTGAAAAATACAGTTCGGCGATAACGCTTTCCGATATGGAGATATTCGTGTTTGGCGAGCTTATTTATGCGCTGGTTCTGGCGAATATTATGAGCCCGATTATCTGGCGATGGCGGGATGAAGAGTGCTTCAAAAAGCTCGAAGGAAAAGACAGCTATAAAAAGCTAATGCGGCTTCGCCAGTATATTATGGACAACTTCGATTTCAATCTCGATTTGGAGACGTGGGGTCTTACTAATCAAAAAACCGAGATTGCGAGGTTCAGGGGTTTTATCCCGCCTGAGGAGATTGCAAAAAGTAATGCACTTTTCGGCTATGAGGGTGACAAATATTATTTCGATGTCGATATCAGAAAGCATTTCGGCTTGGACAAATATACTACCGAGTCGATTCCCTATTGGAAGACGGAAACCGTCGAGGCGATGTACGCTTTCCGGCACAAGGAAAACTATCCTGTTGGAGCGGGTGAATGTGTGTCGCTTTCCACGCTGTACGCGGCTGCTGCCTTTATCGTGTGCGGGATACCGCTGAAAGATATTTATATGATACTTACGCCTTTACATTCGCAGAATTTTATCGATATAGCCGACGGTGTGCTGACCAATAACAGGCGGCTGGTAACAAAGACGATGTGGTTTAACGGTTCCGAGATTTCCAACAAGGCTCAGCGTGCACTGCGAAATGAGAATGTAACAATCGTTGCTCATAATACGGGTTACATACACTGCCTTTACAATGGTGCGACGATAGAAAGAGAAAGGTACGAATATTTTATTGAACGGCTCGACGGGTATCTTACGGCTGAGCTTACGCTGCAGAGCTTTGCGAGCTTTCTGCGGACCTGTTCGGAGTACCAGGAATTTTTTCAGCTCTGCCGGGACTGTCACGGGCAGGCTCAATTCTTGAAGGCGGAGACGTTATTTCACTATGAGCACAACAGTAAATACAGGATAGCGGAGAGCACGCACAATAAACTTCTGGAGGAGGTTTCCGACGAGGATTTTTTGACCTATGAATTGCCCGGCAGGATTCGCTGTGATGAGTTCGAGCAATTTTTACAAAAGCGAAAACCGGACCCTCGGACGGCTGATGGAAAAGAGGCTCTGATAAAAGTTTTCAAGCCGAATGTTGCGGATGCCGAGCGGATGGTAGAAAAGCTGAATGAGTTTCTGCATACGGAGGCGAAAATGCCGTCGGCTGAGAAAAAATATCAGCCGTCACAGCCTATAGAAATAGATATTGATATGAGCAGGGAAGAGATTATTGAGTACCTAAAATCGATTCGTAAGAAAAATGCGGTTGCCGACCTGGCTTTTTATGCCTTTCGTGATATGGCCAGCTGTGATTGGCAGCCTTTCGTCAAGGCGGCGATTGAGAGAAGTCCTGTTTCAATTGAAAGATATAAGGAGCAAACAATCGAACAGGTTTATGAGCACTTAAAGCAGATTGACAACGAATCAATATATGACGCCGGCAGGCTGGCTCAGCCGGACGAGGTTGTTAACTATAACAGGGGGGACGGTTTGGAGAAGGCATTTGTGCTGGCGAATGTCATCAAAAAGAGGGTGCCCGAACAGAAGTTACAATTAACTGTAGATAATAGTAGGGTAGAACTTCAGCAGGATGGCGTTGAGTACAGCTTTGATTCTAAAAAGGGATTGAAGAAGCAGTTGAGCTTATAATTTTTTGAAGGTGTTTTTAAACTTCTAACAAAAAGAGCATAAATGCCTGTTTTTGATTTTAAAAACGCCGCCTTAATTCATTATGCATAGAGGTTTTAAATATGCCGTTTGAAACGGTTTTAACATATATAAAGCAGATTGGTGTCGAGTTCTGGGCGGTGCTGGCTGAGATGTCGCCATATCTATTGTTTGGTTTTTTTGTGGCTGGTTTGCTGTCGGCGCTTATTTCCCAGGCGATTGTGGAAAGGCATCTTGGCGGGAAGGGTTTTTGGCCTTTAGTGAAGGCCTCTGCTTTCGGTGTACCGCTTCCTTTATGTTCGTGCGGCGTGATTCCTGTAGCGATGTCACTTCACAAGCACGGGGCGAGCAGGGGGGCGACGGTATCTTTTTTGTTATCAACACCGCAGACCGGCGTGGACAGCATATTTGTGACTTTGAGTCTTTTGGGCCCGGTCTTTGCCATATTCCGGCCTTTGGCGGCGTTTGCGACGGGGATTTTTGGCGGCGCGATGGTCAATGTTTTTGCTCCGGGTCAGCAGCAGGAAAAAGAAAAGTGCACCGATGAGTGCTGCAGTACCGAGGTGAAAACCAATAAACTGGTCAGGGGCCTGAAGTTCGGTTTTGTGGTACTGCCTCGTGACATCGGCAGGGCGATGTTGATCGGCCTGATTATAGCAGCGTTCATATCGGCTGTCGTGCCGAAGGATTTTTTCGCGCAGTACATCGGCACGGGCATTTTTGCTATGCTGGTGATGATGGTTTTAGGCATACCTGTTTATGTATGTGCGACGGCGTCGGTGCCGGTAGCGGCGGCACTGATGGCAAAGGGCGTAACGCCCGGAGCGGCGATTGTGTTTTTGATGACGGGCCCGGCTACGAACGCAGCGGCTTTTGTGACGATATGGAAAACCCTCGGCGCAAGGACTGCGGTTACGTATATCATTTCGGTCGCGGCCTGTGCACTTGCAAGCGGAATCCTGCTGGACTATGTAATTTTCAGCGGCAACTTCGAGTCGGTCGTAAGGCCGCCTGCATGGATGCTGCCGGAGCCCATCAAGTACGTTTCGGCAGTTGTACTTCTGGCGGTACTGCTGAACGGTATTTTCAGAAAAATCAAACATACCTGAGCACATAATCTTTTGTGAAAGCACACGGCAGGCAATTTGCGTTTGACGCCGGGTCGATATTTATTTATCATACCTGCGGTTATTTTTATTTTTTGAGAAGGGTTTATGGTTTGACTGCGGAATTTCGAAAAAAACTCGCCGGCAAATTCATTGTGCTTGATGGACCTGACGGCTGCGGCAAGACGGTCCAATTGGAATTACTTGCGAAGTATCTCAAGAGTCGAGGTCTTGATATTGTCGAGACGAATGATCCTGGTGGAACTGACATCGGCAATCAAATTAGTCGGATTCTTAAATATGATTCCAAAGGTTATATGCAAGTAAATACAGAAATGATGTTGTTTATGGCGTCTCGCGCACAGCTTGTTGCCGAGATAATTAGACCGGCTTTGGAAGCAGGTAAAACTATTTTGTGTGACAGATTTATATCGTCGACGTGTGCGTATCAAGGCAGCAGTGGGTATCCGGTGGAAAAAATAATAGAAGTTGGCAAATATGCTGTGGGAGATATTTGGCCTGACTTAACAATCATAATTGATATACCGGTTGAACAGGGGTTAGAACGAACTGGTAGAAAGCGGTATCAGAAGACCAAGATAAACCATAAAGATGCTAATCAAGCCTATTTGTTTAAGAATGTTGTTACTGATCGGTTTGATTCCAGACCTTTGGAGTATCACAGAAAAGTCAGAAAGGAATTCCTCAGATTGGCAACATATTACCCGGGAGTTGTGAAAATAGTGGATGATATAGAAGGTGATCCTGAGAATGTGCACGAGAAAATAAAAAAGGTTATTTTAGAAACGAAGTTTTAGTAGATGTCACTGAAAGAGATATTTTGTCAGGATAGAGCTGTTGAGATTTTGCAGCGGTCGTTCGCCGCTGGCAAGACGGCTCATTCCTATATTTTTGCCGGCAAGGACGGGGTGGGCAAATTCAAGACCGCCTGCGAATTTGCCAAATTATTGCTGTGCGAAAAACCGGTAGAGGAAAAAGGTTTTTTCGATGGCTGTGGGAAGTGTTCGTCGTGCAGGGCCTTCGATGCGGGTTCGCATCCGGATTTCCATCATATATATAAAGAGCTGCTCGAATATACAAGAGAAGGCAAAGGCAAAAAGACACCTGTTAAAGTTCCTATAGATGTTATTCGGGAGTTTCTGATAGAGAAGGTGTCAAACAGACCCGTCCAGTCGGAGAGGAAGGTTTTTGTTGTAAGTGAGGCTGAGAAACTCAGTATCGAATCCCAGAACGCGCTTTTGAAGGTTCTCGAGGAGCCGCCGGCATATTGCTGTATTATTCTTATCTGCACGAGGCTTGACAGGCTTTTACCGACAACGAGGTCACGATGTCAGACAATACGTTTCGGGCCTGTTGACGAGGAGAAAATTATCGAAAAGCTCGTCGAAGCCGGCCTTGACAAGAAATGCTCGCAATACTTTGCCCGGCTGGCGGACGGCAGTCTTGGTATGGCAGTCGTATGGGCGCGGCTCGAGTTGGGCGGAGCAGACCTTTATGAGGCAAAGAAAGAGATTATAAACTCTCTTGCCGGCTGCGAATATGCGGATTGTCTGGATTTAGCACAGTCATTTTTAGATGGAAGCAAACAGATAGCGACGGCGTGGGCCGAGCTGGAGGAGACGATTAGCAAGGCCGATATCAATCGCAGGGCTTCGAAGACGATTATTCAAATAGTCATATCGGTTTTATACGATGCAATGAAATTGGATGTCACCCCTACGAGAGCGATAATCAATTTCGACCAGAAACAACAGGTACAAGAAATCGCGGATAAATTCGGTGCCGAGCAGATAAGCGAAAAAATAGACGAGGCTTACAGGATGCTGCAGTGGCTCGATGCGAATGTGAATGAGAAACTTATTTTCGAGCATTTATTGTTAAAGCTCGTTGGTTCTGGTAAAATAGAAGTTTTGTAATTACCGTTTTAAGATTGCTTTGCAGAAAAGAAACTTGTTAAGTTGTCATTCCGGCCTTGTGCCGGAATCCAGGCCTTTGAAGAATGGATTCCCGCCCGCCTCTCGGCGAGGCCGAGGGCTTTCGCGGGAATGACAGTAGAAGTGTTCTCTACAAAGCTTTTTAAGATTTAATAAAGAGGTATGAACAGAGATGGCCAACGCTGCACAGGTAAAATCCAAGCAGGAAAAGCATAAGAAATATATGCTGGTTCGCTACGGCCAGATGCACAATCTCGGCATATTCGAGCACAGCGAGAGTAACATATCGAAGAAAGCCGCGCGGGTGGTGGTGAAAACGGCTAAAGGCCTTGAGCTGGGCTGTATCGTAGGGCATGTCAGCCATTACAAGTCGGGCCAGTTCAGGATGGATAACAAGCAAATCAAAAAATATTTTCAGGATAGTATGATAGATTTTAACGCCGAGGCCAGCGGCAGATTTATACGTTATGCGACCGACGAGGATGTAAGTGAAGAGAAGCATCTGCAGAGGATAGCGAAGGAAGAGCTGAAGTTCTGCAAACAGCTTACAGGAGAGATGTCTCTGCCGATGAATATTATCGATGTGGAACATATTTTTGGCGGTGAGCGAATAATTTTTTATTTTATGGCTGACGGCAGGGTTGATTTTCGCGAGCTTGTAAAGAAACTGGCACATGAGTACCAGTCGAGAATAGAGATGCGTCAGATAGGCTCACGAGACGAGGCAAAGCTGCTCGGTGACATCGAGACGTGCGGCCAGGAATGCTGCTGTATTAAGTTTTTGCAGGCGCTGAAACCTGTTAATATGCGGATGGCGAAGATGCAGAAGGCGACTCTCGACCCGTCGAAGATATCCGGTTATTGCGGCCGGCTGAAATGCTGCCTGCGATACGAGGACGCGACCTATACCGAGCTTAAAAAACGGCTACCCAAGAAGAGGGCAAAAGTAAAAACCCAATATGGAGTCGGCAAAGTAGCGGATGTTCAGATATTGACTCAGCTTGTAATGGTTGAGATGGAAAGCGGACAGAAAGTTGCGGTTGGGGTCGATGAGATTGAGATACTCGAAACGCCGCCGGCCAGAAAGAAACAGCAGGCTGACAAAGAGCAGGACATCCAGGATGCAAACGGCGGCGATGACGATATGAAACAAAGTGAAATCGAGGCCGATGAAAGTGATGATATCGGCACAGAAGACGAGGAAGATGACGCAGATAATGATAAACAGGAGCAGGAAAATTGATTTAAGGACGAATGATGCCGCGTAAGATCATTGTAACCTCAGCACTGCCGTATGCGAACGGCTCGATACATATCGGCCACCTTGTCGAATATATTCAAACTGATATCTGGGTGCGTTTTCAGAAGATGTGCGGCAATCACTGTTTGTATTTTTGTGCCGATGACACGCACGGCACACCGGTTATGATAAGCGCAAAGCAAGCCGGGATTAAGCCGGAGGAGTTGATTGAGAAGATGCACAGCGAGCACAAGGCGGATTTCGACGGGTTTTTGATTGAATTCGATAATTACTACTCGACGCATTCGCCGGAAAACAAGGTTTTGAGCGAGCTTATTTTCGAACGTCTCAAGAAAACAGGCTCGATTGTCAAACGCAATATCGAGCAAACCTACTGCGAAAATTGTAATATGTTTCTTCCGGACAGATATGTCCGCGGCGTGTGCCCGCGATGCGGGGCCGAAGACCAGTACGGCGATTCCTGTGACAAATGCGGGGGGACATATCAGCCGACGGAGCTTATTGATGCACACTGTGCGACCTGCAAGGCGGCTCCTGTGCGTAGGGAAAGTGTTCATTATTTTTTCAGGCTGTCGGATTATGAGCAGCAGCTAAAGCAGCTTATGTCTGCCGGCCATACTCACAAGTCCGTTGCAAACAAACTTGACGAGTGGTTCAAGGCGGGTCTGAAAGACTGGGATATTTCGAGGGACGGGCCTTATTTCGGATTCAGGATTCCGGGTGAGGAAAACAAATTTTTCTATGTCTGGCTCGATGCCCCGATAGGCTATATGGCTTCGCTGAAAAATTACTGCGACAGAAATAATATTGATTTCAATGAAATCTGGCCCGGGCTGGAGCCGGGGACAAAGGGCAGCGGCTATGAGATTTATCATTTCATCGGTAAGGACATAATGTATTTTCATGCCCTTTTCTGGCCTGCTATGCTTATGGGCTCGGGTTTTCAGACGGCTGATAAGCTGTTTGTACATGGTTTTTTGACGGTCAACGGCGAAAAAATGAGCAAGAGTCGCGGGACGTTTATCAAGGCAGCGACGTATCTTAAACATCTCGAGCCGGAGGCGCTGAGGTATTATTATGCGAGCAAGCTGACCGGTGCAGTGGAAGATATAGATTTAAGCACGACTGACTTTATTAATAAAATCAACGCCGACCTTGTAGGCAAGTTTGCGAACCTTGCGTCCCGTTCGATACCGATGCTCACAAACAAACTTGATTCACAGCTCGGCTTGCTTGATGAAAAGGGCAGAGAGCTGATAAATAAACTTACAGCAGCGAAGAAGAAGATTATCTCAGATTATGAAAACCTTGAGTATTCAAGCGTGGCGCGAGCAGTAATGGCATTGGCTGACGAGGCGAATCGGTACGTCGAGCAGAATCAGCCGTGGGTAACAATCAAGAGCGATGCGGAGCTAACGAAAAAGAGCCTTACGGCGACGATAAATGCCGTGCGAATTCTGACGATTTATTTAAAACCGATTGTACCGAAATTCGCCGGCAAAGTTGAAAAGTTTCTTGATATCAGCGGCTTGAGCTTTGCCGATGTTGAAAAGGTTCTTGAAAATCATAAGATAAAAAGGTTTGAAAAATTATTTGACAGAATAGAAGATAAAAAGGTGCAAGCAATGATTGAAGAAAGTAAGGAAACACAAAACGCCGAACAAACAAAGATTGACATTGAGCCGATAGCAGCGCAGTGCTCGATTGAGGACTTTGCAAAAATAGATATGAGAATTGCAAAGGTGGCGAAGGCCGAAAAAGTCGATGGTGCCGACAAGCTGCTGAGATTAAGGCTCGATATCGGAGGCCTGCAGCGAGAAGTACTGGCGGGTATCGCACAGGCCTACAGTCCGGAGGAGCTGGACGGTAAAATTGTCATATACCTGGCTAATCTCAAACCCAGGCAGATGAAGTTCGGTATGTCCGAAGGAATGATTCTTGCCGCCGGTACGGGTGGAAAGGATGTATTTATGCTTTCTGTGGATGAAGGCGCGAAACCCGGACAAAGAGTAAGCTGAAAGATTTTTTGGGCAAATGAAAAAGAAGCTTTCACAATTAGCTGCCGAGGACGGCCGATACAACGCCGGTGCTTTGAAATTCGTGTACGAAGGACTTGTCTATGTGAAGAAAGAGGGCCTTGATGAGCCTCAGCATGTGGACGGCCAGAGCCTTTGCGAGGCTTTACGCCAGATGGCTTTAAAAAGATGGGGCAGGCTGGCTGTGCTCGTATTGAATGACTGGGGTGTAAAAACGACGCGAGATTTCGGCGAGCTGGTTTATCTGATGGTGGATGATGATTGGATTAGCGCGCAGCCTGCCGATTCGATTGACGATTTCAACGATGTTTACGATTTCAAAATGGTCTTCAAGGAGCAGTTCAAATTTTAGAATTATAAGAAGCGATATAAAAATGGGCTTTGGAGATAATCTCCAAAGCCCGTAGTTTTAACCACTGAACCAAATAAACTTGTAAATTTTCAGTCACCCAAACCTTCCTGGTAAATTTGCCAGATTTCTTCATCGGTCAGGGCCCTCTCATAAACACGGACATCATCAATAAGGCCGTTAAAGAAACCACGCGTAATACCGTTATATCTTGCTC
>CAYXGT010000090.1:0-10930 GCA_964464635.1 uncultured Pirellulales bacterium
AGACTATCATTAACCATGCTATAATTCAACATACAAGAACACAGAGTCCACAGAGAAAAATCACTTAACCACGGATTTGCACGGATTATAAAATAAAAAAACCTTGTCTTCTTTACCAGTTTAATGATATGCTAATACTTTAAGGCCGGAAGAGTAAAAGTGTTACAGAAATTGACCAAAAAGATTTGCATGGGAAAAATAGAATCGTTTAACGATTAATATTTATGTTAAAACGAGTTGTTGCAAGTACACCATTGTTACTATAGAATACTTTGACTGTAACATTTTGCCTTTAGAATAAGTGTTTTTATACTTAAGACTATGCCACAGCAAACACTAAATGAGAAATTACTCTTATTAGACTTCGATGCAGATCCGTCTACTTCAAGTACTTCATGTTTACTCTTTACTGATGTGGATTACAGAAGTAATCCTAATGTATTATTCGATGAAATTCTGATTCTTAATCGTGCTAAAGGACTAGAAGCCAAAGCTGTATATTTTCGCCGGATTGAAGGCAGGAGTTCGATACCTCAACTATTTATTTTTGATAACTCTGACGGCAATTTGTTTACAGAAAAATTAACGGATATACATAGAAAACTTTGGAGTAGCGGAATAGTCCATCTGTATTATGTTTTTGATAACACAGAAGTAAGGATTTTTAACTGTCGTAAGCCTTTGATAAGAAAAGGAAAAACTCTCTGCGCAGAGCCTTTGGATACGCTTCAGTTGGTATCCGAAGTTCATATTAAATATAAGAAACACTCCGAATACTCCGCAAAGCTTTTTGATAATGGAAGTTTTTGGGAATCTCAAAAAAACAAGGAGCATTTTAAGGCAGATAGCAGTTCATACAACAAATTGATTAGTGAGTTGCAAAGAATTCGGAAAGCTTTTATTAAAAACCAAAATGAAGAAATTTGCAATAAGCTGTTAGTTCTGAGCATACTCGTGAAATACCTTGAGGAAAGAAAAGATAGTAAAGGTAAATATGTTTTACCTGCAGAATATTTTAATAAGTACGATAGTGCAACTTGTTTTTGTGACATCCTTCGCAAAAAGATGTGTATAAGGTTTTTTGAAGGTTTGGGGAGTGCTATCAACGGAAAAATCTTCAAATTAACCCCGCAAGAAAAGGAAGAAATAGAGAAAATTAACCAGGCCAGACTAGCAGAATTTCTCGATGCAAAAAGAGACAAGGATCAGCTTGTATTCTGGAAACTATATGATTTTAATTATGTCCCTGTTGAGCTTATTAGCCGAATATACGAGGAATTTATACCAAAACGAAAAGATATTACTTACACCCCAGCTCATCTTGCCAATTTTATGGTAGATGAATGCATGCCGATCAGTGCACCTCAAAAAAACTTTAGATTAATTGACGTGAGCTGCGGATCGGGAATCTTTCTTGTGTCTGCATTTAAGCGCATGGTGCAATGGTGGCAAAAAGAGCTATATAAAAAAACAGGTAAAATAAAAAAACCAACGATAAAAACAATAGAATCTATTCTTATAAACTCAATTTACGGAGTTGACCTTGAGAGTGAAGCTGCAAGATTAACTATTTTTAGTCTAACAGTCGCTTTATGTGATATGCTTGATCCAACAATAATGTGGGATGAGTTAACAAAAGAGAAACTTGTTGATTTAAGCGATAACATTATAGCGCAGGATTTTTTTGATTTTCTTAAGACAGACGAAAGGTTTGATTTGGTTATCGGCAATCCACCTTTTAATTTGCCTATAAAGGAAGAGACAGATAAAAAGAAAATAAAAGAAGAAAAAAAGAAGTATTGGAGGGAATTGACAGAAAAAGTAAAATTAGATTTTGAAATACCAGATAAAAATATAGCATTGACTTTTTTGCAACAAGCAATGAAGTTGCTGAAAAAAAATGGATTTCTTTCTCTTGTGATACCTTCCGGCCCTCTTTTGTATAATAATACACTTGAGTACCGCTGGCAATTCCTGAATAAATACAATGTGGTGCGAATATTTGATTTCAGTTCTTTAACCGGAGATCTGTTTGAAGGCCGAAATTATCCCGTAACGGTCATTTTTGCACAAAATATTCCTCCTGATGATAAAGACATATTACATGTAGCTGTCAGGCGAACCATAGCAGCGAAGGAAAAACTTTATTTTGAAATAGATAAATATGACCTCTATTATGTGCCCAAAGAACTTGCAAAAACAGAACAATTAATATGGAAAGCAAACATTTTAGGAAGCGGTCATTTATATCATCTTGTTAAACGCATGTGGGGCTTAAAAAAGTTAGGAAAATATCTAAAAGACAAAAAAAAGAATGATGGCTGGGAATATGGTGAAGGTTATCAATGTGTGGTTGAATCTACGGAAAAGCCTCAAGAAGCCCCTTATTTAACAGGAAGAAAAATGATACCTACTGAGAAATTTATTTCTGATTTTATAAATATTGAAGATACCAAGATTGTAAAAGACAGACTATTTCATCGACCAAGAAATAAGAAAATATTTGAGGGGCCTCATATCTTAATAAAAGAAAAGCCCGAATTATATATCGCTTTTACTGATGATAATTTAGGGTTTAAAAATGAGATCCTTGGCATACATGCACCACCGGAACAAAGAGGAGAATTAATTGAACTAAGAAAACATATAATTGATAACAGAAGGCTTTATAAAATGCTTTTATTGTCTGGAAGCGGCCGTGCAGGAATCAGCCGCTCCATAGGTACTATATTGAAGAAGGATATCATGGCGTTACCATTTTCTGAAAAGAAAGAAAATTTAAAATTAACTCAAGCTGAAAAAATAGTATGCGAAGATGTCCTTAATTATGGTATTGAACAGCTATCAAAAGGTGAAGAAGCGAAAATAAATACTAAAGAGGCGAAGAAAGATGCTATAACAGCATTTGCTAAGGTTTTCTGCACTTCTTTAAACTCAATTTACAAAGAGAACACCAAGCAGTTTTATCCTCTTGAGTATATTGAATCATTAACATTTATTTGTTTGCCGTTTGTATATGGTAACCCGGATAGCCCTAAGAAAATACCTGAATCTAGGAAAAAACAAATAGAAAAGGGTAATTTGGATTGTCTTATTGATAATAAGCAGGGAACGAATATTTTATACAAGCGCATAATAAAGCTGTATCCTCAACAAGACATGGTTTATTTAATTAAGCCTAAAATCCTGCGATACTGGCTCAAATCAATCGCGCTGCGTGATGCAAACGAAGTATTTACTGACTTAGTGAGTAGCGGGTATTGATTATGTTTTTCAAACAAGAGCAGTCGGATATCCAGAAAGATTTAGATTACTCCATAAAAAAAGGTCTCCATCAAATAAGAATATTGACTCTTCTAAGAAACAATCTCTCCGGATTTTCAAAAGACTTTGAAACTTTAATAGCGAATCAAGATGTCAATATTAATCTCGAAGATTACATTTCCCAAGAATTGCAATTTTTTCTTAACAATAAGGTGAAACAGAGTGGCTATCTTTTTGGATTCCAAGCAAAGGGGCCGGATATTTTTGCTCGCCAATTGGGCGGCGGTGTCCACAGCCTAACGCTTCTTTTTATCGAAGCCAAACGTTTACCTTCAACAAGTTCACAGGATTATGTAAAAACAGGTATTGGGAGATTTAAAAAAGAAATACATGGCAAGGAACATGATGTTGCTGCAATGCTTGGATATGTTCAAGAAAATGACTTTAGTCATTGGTTTACAAAAGTAAATTCTTGGATAAGGGCTTTAATTTCTGATAAAAATGAAAAGCCCAGGTGGACCCATAAAGAGCAAATCTATGAAATCAGAACAACTGACATTGGTGAATATCGATCAACACATTGTCGAATTACAGAAAAACCAATTACACTATACCACTTCTGGATTAATCTGTGTTAATCCGCGGTTTACCGAGATTTCGAATTTTTAAATTGGATTGACAATTTTGGGGGTGTGGTTTAATGTAACCGGCTTACTGGATTTTTTGGAAAGGGGCTGATTATGGAAACACTGTTAAAGACAAAAATCGCGGGAATCGAGCCGAAAAGAGGCAAAGTAAGAGATATATACGAGTTGGGCGATAAGCTGCTGATAGTCGCAACGGACCGACTGAGCGCGTTCGACGTCGTTATGAAAACGGCAATACCGTATAAGGGCAAGGTCCTGACGCAGATTTCGAAGTTCTGGTTCGAGTTTTTCTCCAGCGAGTTCGAGCATCATTTTATAAGCGACGACGTAACAAGCTATCCGAAACCATTTTGCGATTACACCGACGAATTAGCGGGCAGGAGTATGCTCGTTAAAAAAGTCGAGGTACTGCCAATCGAGTGCGTTGTTCGCGGATACCTCGCTGGTTCCGGCTGGAAGGAATATAAAGATAACGGTACGATTTGCGGAACGAAGCTGCCGGAAGGGCTGAAGCAGTGCGATAAACTGCCGGACTTTATATTTACGCCCGCGACGAAGGCTGAGCTGGGCGAGCACGATGAGAATATCAGCTTCGAGCGGTGCGTTGAAATATTAGGTGCGGAGCGGGCGGAATTCGCGCGCGACAGCAGCTTAGGGATATTCGAGGAGGCGAGCAGCTATGCCGAGAGTAAAGGAATTCTCTTAGCGGATACGAAATTCGAGTGGGGTGTTACTAACGGGCAGATAATTTTGATTGACGAGGTGCTGACGCCGGACTCGTCGCGGTTCTGGCCTGCAGATAAATACGAGGCGGGCAGAGACCAGGAGAGCTTCGATAAGCAGTTTGTTCGAAACTACCTCGAGGATATAAATTTTGATAAATCCGGTCCCGGAGTCGAGCTGCCGAAAGATATCGTGGAAAAGACCAGCGAAAAATACGTCGAGGCGTACGAGCGGCTGACAGGCAAAAGATTCGAGGGGTAAGTGACATTAGAGAAAGATGATTTGGCGGTGCAGCGTCAGCAGCTTGCTGTGCTGGGGTTTGTGCATTTCGTTGCGGATATGATGGGCAATTTTCTGCCCGCGATAATGCCGGCTGTTCGCGAAGGATTTGCATTAACGCTTACGATGGGGACGGGTGTGCTTTTTGTATTTTATTTCGTGCATAACGGTCTGCAGGTTTTCATCGGCCATCTTCGCACGGAAAAAGATAAGCCGTTGTTTCTGCCTCTGGGGCTTTGCCTTTGCGGAGTGGTTTGCCTTGTCTCGTTGCTTAGCGGTGTCGGCTTTGCGTATCCATTGATACTTGCAGGTGCTGTGGTAGGCGCATCGGGTATCGCAATGCTGCATACGGAAGGATTGCGTGCGCTGCATAAACTTGAAAAAATTTCGTCATCGATGGGTACTGCTTATTTTATGGCCGGCGGTTTCCTGGGCGGAGCGTTCGGGCAGTGGGCGGCGGCGATGCTGGTTGAAAGGCAGGGGTTTGCGGGACTGTACTGGCTTTTGGTGCTGCCGGCATTTGCGCTGGTTTTGATGTTTTTGTTCAGGATACGGCTTGCAGTTGACGACGAGCATGATGGTGACATTGCCGGCAGGCGTGAGCAATATCCGTTCTGGCAGGTGTTTTTGATGACACTTGTCTCGGCGGTGGGGACATTTATGATGCTGTGGTTTGTGCCTGAAAGACTGAGGGGGTTGGGATTCAGCCTGAGCTTCGGTGGATTTAGTTTGATGATGTTCACGCTGTCAAGTGCTGCGGGCTCATTTTTCTGGGGCTGGTTCGCACGCAGGAGGGGACAGTTGCGCTGTGCACTTGTTGCGATGGTACTGAATCTTCCGATACTGATTTTGTATTTATTGATGATGGAGAGAAGCTGGGCGGCAGGGCTGCTTTTCGGCGTCGGTTTTTGCGGTGTGGGGGCGTATGTGATGATGGTGACAATGGCGAGGCAGGCCAGGGGGCTGAAGATTGGTCAGCGAATGGGATTGCTCGTCGGCGGGACCTGGGCGATTGCCGGTGCGGCGGCTCTGGGGGCTTCAACATTTATGGGGGCGGCGATGCTTTTGGGTATTGCACCGGTTTGCTATGCGATTTCGGTAGCTATCGGCTTATGGATTATTAGCACAAACAGGCGTTAGAAAAAATAAATAACTAAAATTTTTTATTTTTTTTGTCGCAAAGACCGGCTGAGTATCACTATATAACGGAAAAGGTAACCGAAATAAACTATTTTAGGTGCTGATATGAGTGATAGCGATAAATATTATGTTGAAAGATGTTTGGATGGCCATCCGGACGATTTTCGGTTCCTCGTTCGCCGCTACCAGAAGGCCCTGCTGGCATATCTTGCTGGCAGACTTTACAGCCTGGAGATGGCAGAGGAGGCCGCCCAGGAATCGCTTGTAAGGGCATATTTTAAGATGGAGAAACTAAAGAATCCTGAGGCGTTTTTTTCGTGGCTTCTGGGAATCGGCGAGCGCGTCGCAAAAGAGATGACAAGGAGAAGGCAAATCGAGCAAAAGCGTGAATTCATCGAAGCGTACGCGACGCAGACAGCAAGGGCGGAGCTTTCGCCCGATTACGGACTGGAAGCGGCCATATCAGCGCTGCCTGATACATACCGTGACATAGTTCTGCTCAGATATTACGGCGGGCAGAGCTGCACAGATATAGCAGAACAGTCGGGTATGCCCCTGGGGACGGTTACAAAACAGTTATCGAGGGCCTATGCTATGCTTCGGGAAAATCTGGAGCAAAAGCAAAATTCGAATTATGAGGTGTCAAAATGAACTGCGCAAAATGTAAAGAATTGTTAGTCGGTTTTCTCGAAGGCCTGGTCGATGAGGCCGAAAAGAGGAGAATCAGCGAGCACGTCAAAAGCTGTGCCAACTGCACCGCAGAGCTTGAAAAACTCGAGAAGCTTCACAAATCTCTTATAAGCAACGGCGAGGTTCTTGGAAAAAGTGATTTAGAGGCTGAGGTTTTCAACCGGATTCTTCGGGAACAAAAAGAGAAGCTAAAAACTGCCGGCCAGGCCGGTCAAACTATTAATTTCTGGAGAATGATTATGAAAAGTCCAATTATAAAATTTGCCGCAGCGGCGGCGATAATACTCGCGGCAGGAATACTCATCTTTGTTGTTGAGCCTGCAACCGTAAATCTCGCACAGGCCGCTGAAAGAGTCAGACAGTTCGATACCCTTATTCAACGTGAACAGAGAAGCGTTTATGCCATCGGACAAACGGAGCCGGGTTTTATTGCAAACGCGACGAAATATGTCTCTACAGATTACGGCTCAGTCGAAGAGCAGTATGACCCGGAGGGCAACCACATAACGACCACTTATCTGCTCAAGAAAGAGCAAAAGATTATTACCCTTATGCATGAAGGCAAAATGTATTTTGTTATAACTTTGGAAGGTACTGCTCTCGAGTTGCCCGAGGGCATTGATGCCAGAAGTTTAGTTGAATGTATAGTAACAGAGCAGAATCCGAAAAAGCTCGGCCGAAAAAAAATCGATGGCCGGATGGCAGAAGGCTTCGAAGCTGTTAATCCCGAAGCAATGGCTAAGTTGTCCGAGCTTAGCGGCGGAATGATACCTATCGGTGACAGTACCTGGCGGCTCTGGATTGATGTTGAGACGAAACTGCCCATAAAAATTGAAGGTGACTTAATATTCGAAGAAGGTCCACTGACAGGCTTCACAAGAGCCCAAATGAAATTTGAAACAACGAGCCTCGAATGGGGTGCCGAAATAGACGACAGCATTTTCGAACCTGATATCCCGGATGATTACACGCTCGTCGATGCTTCAAATTTTACACAATAAAACAACAACACTTACAGCCAAAAAGCTTGCCCCCGCATTTTGCTGTCGCACGACAGCAGCGGGGGCTTTTTTATGTGCCAACAGGACAATTTTTTGATATATTCTTCAGAAAGCTGTATTTCTTGCGCCCATTTTGGAAAAGCAGATGCGTCAAATAAGCAGAAGCCAGCTGGTATTGGAATTTAGTCTTGGAAAGAAATTTGGAAACGAAAACAGATTTGGAACTTATTGAAGCTGCTTTTGACGGCAATGTCGAAAGCTTCGGCGAACTTTGCAGCCGATACTACACTGCTATGGTAGCACTTGCTCATTCAAAAGTTAACGACAAAAACCTTGCAGAGGATATTGCTCAGGAAACCTTTACAAAAGCCTGTTTTAAGCTCAGGTCGTTAAGAGACAAAAGCAAATTCGCATCGTGGCTCGGAACAATCTGCAGAAACGTTTGCTTGGATATGCTGAGAAAAAGTGATAATTATGAAGACAACGACTTGTCAACGATATCAGCCGGGCAAAAAACAGAGAACCTCGAAGAAGTCGAACGGATAAGAACGCTGGTAACACAACTTCCACCGAAAATGCGAGAGATTATCTACCTGAAGTTTTATAACGGAATGACTTACGAGAAAATATCACAGGTTCTGGGGATATCGACAGAGGCGATTAACGGCAGGTTGAGACGGGCCAAAAAGCTGATTGCGAAAAGATTAAAAAGTTAGACGGTGACAATTATGAAAGAGCAGGATAATAACCTGGATGAAAAGATTTCAAAGTCGATTAACGGCGGAAAAGTCGAATTCGATTTTGAAAGCTGGAAAAGCAAAAACCCCGAAGCAGTAAAGGCTTTGCGGGAAGTTACCGAAAGCAGCAGCGCCAAATCGCCAACAAAAGATTTGAATTTATGGAGAATGATTATGAGAAGTCAGGTTATAAAATTTGCGGCTGCTGCGGTGATAATATTAGCCATTTTCTTCGGATTGCCGTTTCTAAACACGAACAACCATTCGGTTAGCCTGGCGGGTGTATTAGGAAAGATGCAGCTTGTAGATGCGTTTACGTACAATATAAATATGGTCACGACAGGTAATATGCAGCCGGGTATGCCTAGCGGCCCTTTGAATATGGAAGCTACAGTCCTGATGTCAAACGATTACGGGATAAAGATGGACAACAAGATTGAGATGGCCGCAATGGGCTTAAAGATGAATCAGCAAATATATGTTGTGCCGGAAGATAAGTCAATATATATGATTTTACCCGAACAGAAGATGTATATGACTATGGAGCTCGACGAATCCTGGCTCGAAGAGATAAATAAGGAAGACCCAAGGGATGTAGTCAAGCAGGTTCTCAAATGCCAATATACAGAGCTTGGAAAATCAACTATCGACGGTATCGAGGTCGAAGGTTTTGAATCGACTGACCCTGCATATGCGGGCGGGCTATCGACAGATGGAGATTTAAAAATAACGCTGTGGGTGGATTCACAAACGTGGCTGCCTGTACGTATGGAAATATATATAAAGGTCAGCGAGCAGATGCAGATGGAAGGAACCCTCGAGGATTTCGTATGGGACCTGCAGATAGATGCAGGCGAGTTCGAGCCGATTATACCCGAAGATTATAAAAATCCACTGCCCGGCGGAATTAAGATACCCGGTTTCAGCGAAGATGCAGCTTTGGTAGGGCTTCGAAACTTCGCACAGGCAGCAGACAGATACCCGAAAAATCTGAATATGCTGAGCCTTATGCAGGAAGCTACGGCCTTTAGGGACAGTGTGCTGGATGAGAACACCGAAGAAGGCCGCAAAAACATAGAAGAAATAGCGCAGATGTCAGAAGAAGAACGCATACGGGACGGAGCTGAGAAGATACTGCCTTTCCAGTCGCTGGCTATGTTCTATATGAAACTCGTTCAGAACGGCAAAGAGCCTGTTTATTACGGCCAGACGGTCGGCCCTGACGATACCGATAAGATTCTGCTGCGATATAAGACCGGCGAAAACGAGTACCGTGTGATTTACGGCGACTTGAGTGCCCAGACTGTTGACGGTCAGGTTTTAGCTGAACTTGAAAGTCAGACAGGGCAATAACTACCGGCTATTAAATTGAAACTGAAGGCAAAGCCCCCGCGTTTTGCTGTCGCAGGACAGCAGCGGGGGCTTTTTTATGCGCTGTAAAAAAAAAATAAAATATTAGGTGTTGCGCAAAGCCGGTGTTCAACGTTTATAATAGTGAGTCTTCGATAAAGCGATTGAAGGAACCGTTATTGGGTAAACATAATCAAAGGCTTTTAGAACTCCTTGAGCAGAAAGGTAAATCTCTTCATAAGCTGCTTTTTCGGCTTACGCTCAGTGAAGAAGCAGCCGAGGAGCTTTTGCAGGAACTGTTTGTCAGGCTTGGCAAATCAAAAAGAATTTCAGATATTGAGAACCTTTATGCATATGCGCGCAAGACAGCGGTGAATCTGGCCTTTGACTATTATCGAAGAATCAAACGGAATACCGTATCGCTTGACGGAATTGAAGAAAATTTGTCCCGGACAAACAGTCCCGTAACGGAATTGATGAAAAGTGAAGAGATTTCGGAACTTCTTGATGCGGTCAGTCGATTAAAAGGCAATTTAAGGAAAGTAGTTGTTATGCGTTACATTGAGGAGCAAAGCTATGAAGAAATCGGTGAAGCAATGGGGACAAGCTCTCACCAGGCGCGGGCGCTATGCTCTCGAGGTATAAAGAAGCTCAAGGAGCGGCTCAGAACAGGTACAGGAAACTCAGTGTTATAAGGACATAAAAGATGACAGAATTTAATGAAAGAAAAATCGAAAAGGGATTCGAGAACATTCGCAGGCTCGAGCCATCGGAGCAATCGGCAGAAAAGGCCGTACAAAAGGTAAGAGAAAGATTAGTGGATTTTGAAAATGAAAAAGGTAAAGCAGCTTTCAATGCAGGGAGAATAATTATGAAAAGTCCGATTATAAAATTTGCGGCTGCTGCGGTGTTTGTGATAGTTTTTTATCTGGTGTTTGCCAATTTTGAGTTTAAATCATCGGGGGTTGCGTTCGGTGAAGTATTTAACAAAATAGGTGATGTTCAAAGTATACATGCCAGAATAGTTCAATCCGGGAAAATGCAAGAGCTATGGGCAAAACGGCCAAATAAGCTAAGGATAGAGTATGATGATGGTAAT
>CAYXGT010000091.1:0-10713 GCA_964464635.1 uncultured Pirellulales bacterium
GAAGAAACAATGGCGAAGTGGTTTGCCTGAACAGGTAACAGAAGTAATTAGCCGGAAACAGGCAGAAGCTATGGTTGAAGGTGTTGTGCAATTTACCAAGCTATACATCATATCTCCGGAGTCTGATGTTTTCCCTATTGAACCGACACCTGACAATCCGTGCTGGATAGTCCGGAGCATCGACGGCGCAAGAGTTCTGGTGACCATAATTGATGCAATGACCGGCGAGAAACTGGGCTACGGCATTGCCCCACCATATGAAGGCTTATCCATCAACGGACCTGATCACCCCCCCAACTGCGGAGACCCCTATTGGCCTGAATGGGCCGAAAACGCCCGCTACTGGTTTGATGATAAGATGGGTTATAGTACGCAGAACATAGGCAACGCCACCGAGGCCCAGATCCAGAGCCATGTGCAGTCCAACTCCACCGCTATGTTCTATGAGCTGGACCACGGGGGCTCCACATCGTTTAAGAACACCTGCGATGATAATACCTATGCCTCGGAAATCGAGACCTGGATTGCCAATTACGCCAGTATGCCCTTTGCCTTTATCGGCAGTTGTGCCGGACTTTGCGACACGAGTGACAATACCTTCTCTTATGAGTTTCGCAAAGGCTCAAACGTAGATACCGTAACGGTCGGTTATTGCGGCATGTCGGAAACCATATGTAACACGTGCTGGGATTACTCCATAAGCTGGCAAACGGCGCTGTTCGACTATATGGACAAGGGCTATACCGTCCAGGAAGCTTTTAACCATGCCATGACCTCGTATCCCACTTGCGCAGGCACAAATAACTGCATACGCATCGCCGGCGATACCTCTATGCGCTTTAACCCCAAGGTAATTCGTGCCCGGTGTGGCTCGTATTCCGGTACGTGGACCTATAACAGCAGCAGAGCGCATTACATCCAGTGTGACGTCACCGCTATCGGAGACGGGCTTACAATAAATCCCAACGTGGACCTGATATTCCTGAATGACTCCAAGATTACCGGCAGTTCAACTTTATCTGCTGATGGCTCAGCCGGCCAGATACGCTTTGTCTCCGAAAATGACACCACCAAGGGAATAGAGTTTACAGGTCAGCTTCAGATAAAGAACGGAGGACAGATAAAAATATATGAATAACAACTGGAATCTCGCAGGCTGAATTGTCATCGTGGGATCGGATTCCACTAATGACCGGTCAGTAATGAATAAAAACGACCCGGTTAAACAGGAGAAATGAATTGATTCACGAAGCCTGAACATAATGGAACCATAAGAGAAGCAGGAGATAATAATGAAGAAGATAAGAATAAAAACAGGCATGCCTCGTTCAGCTGTCTGGCTAATGCTGTTGGTGATATCGGCCGCCCCGATTGTTAGCGGCGAAAGTACCTACGTCCTGGATTGGTTTACGATTGATGGCGGCGGCGGGCAGAGCGGCGGCGGCGATTATGTTCTGACAGGGACAATAGGTCAGCCTGATGCAGGTTATCACGGCGGCGGTGACTATGAATTGTTAGGCGGGTTCTGGGTCGGCGGGCCGCTATGTATTGTTAACTTTGAAGATTTTGCAAGATTTGCTCTGTACTGGATGCAAACAGGCAGCGGTCTGCCGGCAGATTTGTATGAAGATGGTACGATTAACTATGACGACCTGCTGGAATTTGCCAATGTCTGGCTGTGTATCTGCCCATACGACTGGCCGCTAAAATAAAATTTGATTTTCGGGCATTGAATTTTTTGACGGTTTAGTGTTTAAAACAAGCGGGCTTTGCACTATATTGTTAAGCGCTCTGCAGATTGATTTTTTGATATAGTGGAAAGCCTGTTTTTGTGGAACTGCCAACGCCGCCGGGACGTAATTAAAAAATAGGATTTTACCGGCTTTTTCAGGAAGGTATTTTCAAAATAAAGTCTGAATATGGATATTAAGGAAAACTATGAAACATCTGAAGCTGTTTTTGTTTAATGCTTTTATGGTTTTATCATTTTTGATAATAATTATCATCGCTTCGTCGGTATTCGTAGGTTTACGGATAGAAAAGAGCAAATGGCCTCGATTTTTCGGCAATAGCGATGAAAACATCTCTCACGTACGTGAAAACACCGATGCCAACGATTTTACCTTTATTGTTGTCGGCGATGTAAAGGGTGGAACAGCCACATTTGAGGCAATGCTTGATATAATTCGTGATGACAAGCCTGCGTTTGCCGTAGTTCTCGGCGACCTGGTATGCACACCAACAGTCATAAGCCACAAACTTTTTGCCCTTGAGATGCAGGAATTCTCGCGTGATATTCCTATGTTTATTGTGTTAGGCAATCACGACATTGACCCCAACAGTTCATTCGGCATAAACGATTTCGAGAAACTATACGGGCCTTCACAATTTTCCTTTTGTATAGGTGAATACCTGTTTGTTTTTCTCAACGATGTTCGGCCTTATGACGCGGACGAGGCATACGTTGATTTTCTCCAGGAAGCAATAACCGGTCAGAAAGATAATATAAAGAAGATATTTGTGTTTATGCATATTCCGGTGATTAGCATAGACGGGTCGTTAAGGAGCAGCGGATTAGGCGGCAGCGAACGATTTATGGAGCTTGCAGAAAAATATAATATAGATTATGTCTTTGCCGGAGACCATCACGGTTATATCAAGTCTAAAAAAGACAACACGGTTTATACTATCTCAGGCGGAGGCGGAGCCAGGCTTCGCGGAGAACACGGCAGGTTCCATCATCTGGTTAGAATTTCCGTGAATAACGGATTGATAGAAGAAACAATAGTCGTGAGTAAAAAACATCTGGAGACATTCGAGCTCATAGAACGAAATCTTGCAGTTTATATATGGCCTATAATTTCCAGGAACTTCATAAGTGCGGCAGCGACAATTTTAATTTTCTGCTTATCTTTTTACTGTGTTTTTTGCTGTATGATTAAAAAGAGACGTTGCAAAAAAAGGCCGGCTTTGAATTAGCTAAACGACTGCAAAATTTGCAAAAACTTCCGGATATAGAAATTTTTTAAATAAATCAGTTTATAATTTTATGACAGTATTGATTTTTTTAGCACAGGTTGTGTTAATATCTTTATCCGGTGTGATGGCGCCGGGGCCGGTGACAGCAACGACCATCGCAATCGGCTCGCGAAATCGTTACGCAGGGACACTCGTATCCATCGGGCACGGCATAGTCGAACTTCCGCTTATAATCATAATCACGCTCGGTATGGGGACGATTTTTCAGTATGATTCTTCAAAGATTGTAATCGGCTTAGCCGGCGGTGCAATGCTGGTATTTATGGCGGTACAGATGCTCAGGAGCATAAAAAAACTTGATATTAATTCAGGGCACGCTAAAAGAGATAAACCGATTCTTGCAGGGATTGTTCTTACGGCTGGCAATCCTTATTTTCTCGTATGGTGGGCGACAGTAGGCTTAAAACTTGCGACCGATGCGAAGGGGCTCGGTATATGGGCGTTCGCAGCTTTTGCATTAGTTCACTGGCTGTGCGATTTAATCTGGTGCCAGGCCCTGTCGTGGGCGAGCTTTAAGGGGACAAGGCTGGTCGGCTCGGGCAGTCAAAAAATAGTACCGGCAATCTGTTCGGCAGCGATGTTTCTGTTCGGCATCAAATTTATTTTTGATGCGGTTAACCTCTGGCAAACGCAGGTGTGAAAGTTTGGAGAAGCCAGCAGGGAAATATATCATAAACAAAAAAGAGATACTATAATGATGCGAAAAATTACCGCTAAAACAGTTATTGCCTTTTTAATCATAGTAAACATATCTGCTGTTGAAGGTTCGGATATCAAGGAGCTTCTGTCTGAGTGTCTGGATATTTATAACAAGTGTGAAAAGATAAGTAGCGAAAGAGATTCAGCCACCGAGGATTTGGATAAAAGGCTACAGGCAGTTTCCCTAAGGATAATACTTCTGAAGCAGCCTGTTTACGACGAAGAAAAAATACGCCGTTGCAATGAAAACATAACATTCTATAAAAATGAAATCGCTAAAAATAAAGCCTATATTGAGATTTCACAAATTACGGACCCGAATGAACGGGCAAAACTGGCACAAAAGTACGAGCAAGAAAGAGAAAGAATCCTTAAAGAAGAGCTGGAAGCTAATAAGCCGTTTGATAAAAGAATTGATGAACTAAAAGAGAAGGTCAAAAATGAACAGGCAACTTTTGAGGATGCGATGAAGAAATATTGTCTTTTGCCCCGGAGTAAATATCCGGCTGTCGCTGTTGTTGCAACGGCTCAATATCACAATGGGCGTATAACATACCAATGGATGGACCCGAACAATAAGCAGTTTTGCTCGGCACGTATTAATCTGAAAAATAAACCTTTGATTTTAGATGATGCTCCTATGCTTGATGATAAGTTTTATATAAGCTCATATTTTCCAAACTCGATTAAGGTTTGGGCGGGACACTTTTTAGTGAATTTTGCTATGGCAGAGACCGACTGGTGGGGAAGAGAGAAGATTGCCGGGTATGTAAAAGATTTTGTTGACCTTGAAGGCCTGGCAAAGATTGACCCTTTTAAAAGTGATAATAGTTTAGACGCTTTGGCAGCAGGCAGTCTGGCTTGTACAAAAAGATACCGTATTATTGCCGATGAGAAGAGAGAAGTTGTTCAGCCTTTAACGGCTGAGCGGGTCAAAGTGAAACAATTGAAATCAAGATTACTAAAACCACCTGCCGACAGCGAGCAGTTACAAAAAGATAAAGACATGATTGAATATTACACGAATGAAATGAAAAGAAGTCAGGAGTACTTCCATATAGGAACAATTACGGATGTCAATGAGCGGGCGGCGATGTTGTCGAACCTGGAAGCCGAGAAGCAAAAACTTAATGCTGGAAAGAAAAAAATAGCCGGCCCTTACGATGACAAAATCAGGGAATTAACGAGCGGCCTTAGAGCCAGGAATTCGTTGTTAAATGATGCTATTAAGCCATATTTTCTTAAAGGTACAGATGCTTATAAAGATGTTAATGAAATAACTGCAAGAGCAAGGTTCACAAGAGCAACGATTAATTGCATCTGGAAAGACAGTAACGGTAACAAGCTGTGTTCAGCTCGATTACGTTTACGTAACAGGCCTGTCATACCGGAAGATGCGCGGATGCTTGACGGTGTTTACTATATCAGTGACGGCGGCAGCAGTTATAATTTTATTTGGGTCTGGGCAGGCAATTTTCTTGTTTACTTTGATGTGAACAGAAAAGAATGGCAGGAGAAAGAAGAGATAGGGGAAATCATCAAAACCTTTATAGACCTGCCCGGTTTGGCGAAACTACTTCATTAAGTTCACCTGTCAACTTATGGTTTGTTTAACGTTATACTGAGCGAGACTGTTTTTCTGAGCAGCGGCAAGCTGTGATATAATCGCAGGCTGCTCCAGAGACGGCGAGCTAAAGCCGACGGAGCCGGCGACCTCGGCTATGTCCGAAAGCTTTATGTTTTCAGGGTCCCTTGCGGGGACAAAACCGGTTCTTGGCTCGGAGCTTTTTATCAGGATACCGCCTGTGACGAGGTGGTTTAAGATTTTATTGCAGAACTCGGCGGGGATGTTCAGCTTGCTTGAGATGACCTGCCCTTCGACGGGAGCCTTATTTTTCTCGAAGGCATCTGCGATTTCCCTGACTATATTAATAATTACAAATTCATCAGCAATAAAGTAATCTTCCGCTCCTTTCGCTGCGGCGATTTCGGCAGCATCGAGAGACTGAAGGTGCTGAGTTGTGAAGGTAAGCTGCAGGCCGAAAAGGACAATCAGCCAGGTTATGTAAATCCACAACACGGTTATCGGTATCAGTGCCAGGACGCCGTAAACAGAGCTATAGAGTTTCATTTCGGTAACAGAATAACCGAATAAATTTTTTGCAATTACCCAGACGATTGCCGCGATGGCTGCGCCCCAGATTGCCGGCCTGGCTTTGACTTTCGTATTCGGCAAGATAAAATACAAAAGGAACAGCGCGAGAGTTGTAATAAGAAAAGACAGGATGGCGGGCGTGACAAACGTGAAGGTTCTGAGCAAACTTCCAAGATAGGAATATTTTGTTGTCATATAAATTCCAAGTGCGATTAAGAGAGGCCCCAGGGTCAAAAGGGCCCAGTAATTTATTGTTCGCTGCAGGAATCCCCTGATTTTGCCGACGTGCCAAATCCGGTTAAAAGCCTTCTCTATCGTGGAAAGAAGCGCCAGCGCCGCCCATATTACTATAACGATACTGAACAGTTTCACCGCACCGGTGTTTGTGCCCTCGAAGAAGCCGGAAATAAGCTTGTCGAGATGGTCAGTAAGGCTCTCTGTCTCGGTCTCGCCATAAAAATAGTAATCGTACGGGTCGAAACTTTCAAACTGGGTAAAATTGAACTGGTCGTACACGAAGCTCTTCATCTTGTCGCCGAACTCCGAATAAGCAGGGAACGACTGGAAGATTAACAGAGTAACGATTGCCAGGGGTACAAGGCCGAAGACCGTATGATATGAAAGAGCAGCGGCCTGCTGGCCTGCGCGGTTTTTCCTCAGCAGCCTTGCACAATATGTCCACATCTTAATTTGAAATACGGCAAAGCGGCCAGCCCTGCCGAGACTGAGACTCGACGTGGATATAGGTGTTAACAATATTTTTTTCAGTTTATCAAATATCTTCATCGTTCTGCCTTTCAGATTTTTACAACTTGTTCTTAAGCAGCTCTTCCAACTGGTCTCTTATTATATCCTCTACAGTGTCCCTTAGCTGTGTTTCAAGAAACTTTTCGACATCAAGCTCCGGATGGTCGATGGTACCTTTAAGAGGGAGCGTAATTCTTTTCGCACCGGTTTGTTTATCAATCCTTACGGTTGTTCCGGCAAGAGTATAAGGCAAAGTCACCTTCATATCCAGAGTTCTGTCCAGGCCGATAGTGCCGCTGAAATTGACGGGATTATCGCCTATATCGACCTGCATATCGTCATAATGCACAAATCCGTCCTTGATTGTGAACTTTGTCGGCCTGACAGTGATAGTCTGGCCGGGACCTGTCTTTCCTATAAGAGAATACAACCGGCCGAGAAGTCCGGTTTGCGAGGTTTGCAGTCTAAGCTGTTCCACCGAGAATGTTCCGGCAATATCGATATCGGCAGAATCAATATCTTTGTCTTTGCCGGCATAAAGAGGGACAATGAGTGTTTCGCAGCTCAGGTTTGTCTTTCCACTGACATTAAAAGCGTCTGCAAAAATCGGGTTGAAAAAAAGCAAATACTTTTTTGCTATCTCGTCGTTGATTTCAAAGTTCTCGATTATTTTCATAGGCTTCGTCGTTGTGAGAAGGACCGGCTTAGTTTTCATATCTGCCTGACCGGCGAAATTAAGTTTGCCGTTATTAGCCGTCGTCGATAAAGGCTCGATTTTCAGAAATCCTTTCTCAACATTGATTTTCGGTTCGGTTTTGCCGAGATTAACTCCATTGTATTGCAGCTTTTCAAAACCCGATCTGACGTCAGCGTTTAAGTTGGCAAAAAGTAAATCCGGTTTATCGGCGGGGTATTTTGAAGAAAATGTGATGGAATCTTTTCTCTTTCCTTCAAGCTTCATATCTTTTGGTAAAAAGCCGGAAGCCAGTGTTGTCACCTCGGCCCAGTCATACTGGATATCAGCCTGTCCTTTTACGATTCTGGTATTGCCGTCCAGTCTATCCTGGTAATCGACGTCGGCGACTATTTCCGGGCCGGTCAACCGCGCATTTATATCATAGGTCTTCTTATCAAAGTCGGCTTTTGCGTCGGCAAAGAGCAGTACCTGTTCCCGTACGAAGTCCTTTCGGCCGGGATAGCCGAGCTTAAATTGCCTGATTTTTCCGTTATCTGTTTTAAGCTCATAGGCAGAGCCCCTGCCTGTTATAAGAATATCGGTATCGGCGAGCCCTGCCAGTTGGGTCTCATCAGGCAGAGAGGCAAACATTACGGCGAAAGGCCGAAGCTTTTGCAGGTCAAGCGACCTGGCAGAAGCATTTATCTTCGACTGTTTACCGGAATCTTTATTTATGGCAACAACTGAATCCTTGATGTTTATTGTACCGAGAGCAGCAGTAGTATTTAGTTTGGTTATTGCAAGGGTGCCGTCAGTTTTATTGTATTCCAAATCAAAGATAATATCCGCTTTAGGCTCGAGGGCAGTTGCTTTTTGTGAGGTGAGGGCAAATTGATTAACCTGTGAAGAACCGGCAAAGCCGATTTTTTCTTTTTCAATGGTAACAATTCCCTGTTCAGAGATATCGCCTGCAATTTTGTAATCTTTGAAATCGAAGAACTGTCCGAGCTCGGCCTGCAGCTTCGATAAATCGGCGGAAGCGGTGTATTCGAGACGTTTTCCCGTTCCGCTGCAATTTATTTTTGCGAAAGCAGCCGATACATCCATGTTATCAAATCTGACCATCTTCCCATCAGCGGAGACATTAGCAGATAACGTGACAGGCTGAGACAGTGACACATTTTTGCCATCGACGATTCCAGCCAGGCCGACAAGCTCTGCCTGCCCTGCAATACTCCTTTTGCCCTGCTGTGTCGAAGTTTTGATGTTACCTTCAAGCGAGCCGGAAGTTATCTGCATCCCCTTTTTGATACCGAATGTGGCGGGCATCTGTGAAAGAACGGCTCCTGCCTGACAATCGAAATCTGCCTGTAAGACAGAGTCGGAATTGAGAAACTCTTCGAGAGAGGCGAATGTTGTGGGGACAGTTCCCGTCACCTGAGCCTTTAACCAATCGGCATCGATGTCACAGCTTTCGATATTTATCATTTCCCGCTGTCGTGCGAGCTTTACATCTACATCCAAAGTATTGGTCTGTATTCTGTCACCCTTAAGCACGGGTCCTTCTATGTTGAGATTTTCAGCCCTGACAGAGCCGTCAAATTTTTCAACCCGGCCGTTTTTGATTTCAGTGTAGAGCTTTGCCGATGTTGTCCCTTCTGCCTGAACATCCACACCTGCCAGGGCAAAAAACGGTCCCAGGGATTCGATATCGAGGTCATTAAATTCAACAGTAACACTGCCCTTCGCTCCTTCCAAAGACCAGCCGGCCTGTTTCTGGGGCGTGAGCTGACCCTGAGTAATAACCTCTGCTTGTTTATCCTGATTCGATAAACTAAATTTTATATCAAAGCTTGTCTGTCGGCCTGGTTGCTTGAGGTCCAGCTTCGAGTTTATACTGCCAAGCTCTGCTTTCTCTCCTGACTGGTCGGTCACCCTCAGGCTGCCGTTATTGACGGCAAGGTCTATTTGTTTTACAGGCAGAGAAACTTTTTTTTGCTCGCCTGCCTGCACATCTGTTTCGGCTTTTTCAGGAAAAGCTTTTTGAAGATTTATATCGACGTCCGGCTCATCAACAACTGTCCTGCCGAATGAAGGAGCTGCTGAGAGCAAAGACAGATAATGCGGTCTTGTCTGAATCTTTTTTACATTAACCAGGAAGCCGCCTGTGCCGTCACTGAATCTGAGCTCTTTTATACCGATGCCCCGTCGCCAGCTCATATCAAGCGAGGAAAAATCGAGCGTGCCGTCGATGGCGCCGTTGATTTTGGCAAGTATCATTTTATTGCCCCTCTGAGAGGAAACAAAGGCGGGCAAAAACAAGATCACAAAAACTATCAGGATAAATATTGCAAAGAGAAGCCAGAAGAGCAGACGTCTTGCGATTTTCTTTTTTTTAGGGTGAATCTTTTTCTCATTTTGGTTTTTTGGAGTTTGCATAATATTACCCCCGCAAAAAAACTGGTCTTTTGGTAGTATCGAAGATGGTAACCTTATTTGTCAAAGACAAGACACTTAAAAAATTAATTGAGCATTATTTCTTCCGACTTGGACTTGATAACCGAGTCAACCTTGTCGGAATATTCCTTTGTTAACTCGTCAATCTGTTTTTTGCCGAGCTCTTGGTCGTCCTCCGTGATGAGCTTTTCCTTTTCTTCTTTTTCGAGCTGTTTGTTGGCGTCTCTTCTTATATTGCGGATAATCACCTTTGTTTGCTCGCCCGTCTGTTTGACACCGGAGACAAGCTGTTTTCTTCTTTCCTCGCTCAAGGCAGGTAAATTCAGGCGTATGATTTTTCCGTCCATTACGGGTGAGATGCTGAGGTCGCTGTTTTTAATTGCCTTTTCGATTTCTTTGGCAGCGGCGGGGTCGAACGGTTTTATGACAATCATATCAGCCTGCGGCACGGCCAGGGTAGCGAGGTGTTTTAAGGGCGTAGCTGTGCCGTAATAATCGATTTTTATGTTTTCAACCAGGCCCGTGGACGCCCTGCCCGTCCTGGTTGCCTTTAACTCGTCGCTGAGGTGCTCGACGCATTTCTGCATTTTTTCCTTATGTTCCGAGATGATTTGCTTTACAGGCATATATTCACTCCGCATCAGGAAATTAATGTTCCGACCTTCTCGCCGCATATCGCTTTCGTCATATTACCCTGTTCAAAGATATTCAGGACAATAATCGGAATATGATTGTCCCTGCACAGGCTGATGGCGGAATGGTCCATTATTCTAAGGTTCTGTCTGAGGACATCGTCGTAGGTCAGCTTTTCGAAGAATTTTGCGTCGGGCTCTTTATTGGGGTCGCCGCTGTAAACGCCTTGGACCTTTGTTGCTTTTATAAGCAGGTCCGCCTCGAGCTCGGACGCCCGCAGTGCAGCACAGGTATCGGTGGTAAAGAA
>CAYXGT010000092.1:0-10451 GCA_964464635.1 uncultured Pirellulales bacterium
AGAATCAACGGAGAACACGGGACCATCGGCTGGGTGCCAATCTGGTATTTATACAGGTTTGTTCCTTTTGAGAGACTTGTCGCGCTATATAATATCGCGGATGTTGCTCTCGTTACTCCTCTGCGTGACGGTATGAATCTGATTGCGAAGGAGTTTGTAGCGACCAAGAAAGACGGCAAAGGTGTTCTTATTCTCAGCGAAATGGCTGGTGCTGTCAGTGAGCTCGGAGAGGCGGTTATTGTCAATGCTCATAATAAGGCAGCCATAACCGAAGCTATCAAAAAAGCTCTCGAAATGCCGGCCGAAGAGCAAATTGAGCGTAACAGATTAATGCAGTCCAGACTTTCACGTTATAACGTGACCCGTTGGGCCGATGATTTTGCACAGACTTTAGCAGATGTGAAGAAAGTTCAGCATAAACTATCTGTACGTTACCTTAATGAGACCCTCAAAGGGCAGTTAATTAGAAAGTTTACAAAAAGCTCCAAAAGATTGTTTTTACTTGATTATGACGGCACATTGGTGGGTTTTACGGGAAGGCCGAAACAGGCAGGGCCTGACGCCAAACTGTTAAAGTTGTTGGGGGCCATCAGCAGCGACGGAAAAAATGAAGTCGTAATAGTAAGCGGAAGGGACAAGATAACCTTGGAGACGTGGATTGGGAAGCTCGATGTTTCCCTGGTTGCCGAGCATGGCGCCTGGATTAAAGAACGCCGCGGAGAATGGCGAGTAATAGAGCCTTTGCGAAACGACTGGAAAAAGATTATAAAGCCTATCATTGAGCTGTACACTGACAGGACGCCGGGCTCTTTTCTTGAGGAGAAGGATTTTTCTCTTGTCTGGCATTTTCGCAGGGCAGATCCTGAACTGGCTTATGCCAGGACTCAGGAGTTGCGAGATGCCATATTGAGCCTTACCGCCAATATGGGTGTAGGTGTTTTTGAGGGCAGCAAAATTCTTGAGGTAAAGAATATGGGTGTGGGCAAGGGAAGGGTCGCAAAACAGTGGCTTGAAAAACGGAGGAACAGTTTTATCCTTGCGGCAGGCGATGATTATACCGACGAGGATTTATTTTCTGTTTTGCCGGAAAAAGCATTTTCAATTAAAATCGGATATGGTATTTCGAAGGCACGGTTCAGTCTTGGTTCGGTTTATGAGCTGAGGTTATTACTTGAGAAGTTGGTAAAATGAAAAATTCGTTTAGGAGCTGTTATGTTAAGTCTTGAAAATTTTCGTCATATAGTACCTGATGAGACGTTGGCAGAGATTTACGCAAGAGCAAGAGGGCTGTACGGCAGGCATATTGTCCATCTTAATGCTACCTATCAGGGAGGCGGGGTGGCAGAGATTCTTTACTCTCTTGTTATGCTGATGAATGATGTTGGTATAAATGCAGGCTGGAGAATCCTCCACGGCAGCCAGGAATTCTTTGAGATAACAAAAAGCTTCCACAATGCACTGCAGGGTGCAAAACTGAATTTATCTGAGAGGAAAAGACGTTTGTATCTGCAGGTTAACGAAAATTTTTCCAGGTTTACTCATCTGGACCACGATTGTGTGATTATTCACGACCCTCAGCCGCTTGCTTTAATCCGCTCGTACAGGAAAAGTCAGCCTTGGATATGGCGCTGCCACATCGATTTGACCGACCCAAATAAAGAGCTGTGGGATTTTCTTAAGGGCTTTTTGCTGAAATATGACCAGATTGTTTTCTCAAGTGAAAGGTATTTCAAAAAGGATTTCCCTATAGACCAGAGACTTATGTTTCCGGCGATCAATCCGCTAAGTCAGAAAAACAAAGAAATCAGCGATGAGATTATTTTAGAGCAGATGAAGAAAGTCGGTGTTCCGACGGACAAACCTGTTATAACGCAGGTATCAAGACTTGACCCCTGGAAGGACCCTGAAGGTGTAATCGACGTATTTAAGCTGGTTAAAGAGAAAATCGACTGTCGATTGCTTTTCTGCTACAACGTGGCAAGTGATGACCCTGAGGGGCTGAGGATGTATGAAAAGGTTTATCGCAAGGCCGGCAAGCTTGTCAGGAAAGGTGACATACTTTTTGTCATTGGTAATACTGAGGCGCTGGTAAATGCCGTCCAGAGATTTTCCAGCGTAATAATACAGAAATCTACGAGGGAGGGATTCTGCCTGGCTGTCACCGAGGCGATGTGGAAAGCAAAGGCTATTGTGGCCTCAAATGTCGGTGGAATACCGGTCCAGATTGAGGATGGAAAGAACGGCTTTTTGTTCAAGCCGAATGACACAAAGGGATTTGCCGATAAGATTGTGCATCTTCTTAAAAATCCTAATGAAGCAAGAGATATTGGGCTAAAAGCCAAAGAAACAGTGAGACAGAAATTTCTTATAACGAGATTACTGTCGGATTATCTGTATATGCTGAACGCCATATTGAGCGAATAGCTTTATTGGCTCACTGTTATTGACATAGGCGATTGGAGGATTGAAAGGAGGCTTTAATGTTGGGATTAATCAGAAGCTGGCAGGGACTTATCTGGTTGTTCGGGCTTACTCTGGCATTCGGTCTTATCGGCCATTACCTTGTTTTTAAGATATTGCTGAAAATTAGCGGGCGGACGTCAAGTCCTGTGGATAATTCATTCGTTAATCATTGCTATCGGCCTTTAATGTGGATGATAGTTTTGGTTGTTGTCAGGTTGCTTTTGCCCTATTCGCTTGGCGGTAGTGCCCTCGAGACTGCCAGACACATTTTCAGCCTTGCTATTATAGCTGTTGTTTGCTGGCTGATAATTAAAAGCACTTATGTTCTGGATGATTACATTCTGAATCGTTTTCAGGTTGACAGCAAAGACAATCTCAGGGCCAGGAAAATTCATACGCAATTGGGTGTTTTAAAAAGAATAGTGATTGTAGTTGTTATTATTTTGGCGCTGGGCACAATGTTAATGACCTTCGATAAAGTACGTCAGCTTGGCACTACTATTCTGGCATCAGCGGGTATCATTGGCCTTATAGTCGGTATGGCGGCTCAGAAGACCATAGGGACCTTTATAGCCGGTATTCAGATAGCTTTTACCCAGCCGATTCGCATAGATGACGTTGTCATTGTTGAAAACGAATGGGGTCGAATAGAAGAGATAACCTTGACCTATGTTGTTGTCAGAATATGGGATTTAAGGCGTCTGATAGTGCCCATAACCTATTTTATAGAAAAGCCGTTCCAGAACTGGACTCGAAAGACCGCGGATTTGCTTGGCACAGTGTTCATCCATGTTGATTATACAGTGCCCATCGAGGCTGTCAGGCAGCAGCTGCAAAGTGTTTTAAAGGAATCTGAGCTATGGGATGGAAAGGTATGTGTGCTGCAGGTTACCAATACCTCCGATAAGACGGTTGAGCTGCGTGCTCTTATGAGTGCTCCTGATGCGTCTGCCGGCTGGACTCTTCGCTGCCACGTTCGAGAAAAGCTGGTTGAGTTTATTCGGCAAAACTATCCTCAGTCACTGCCGAAACTCCGGGTCGATTTACCCCAGCCTGTTAAAAGATAATAATGTTTTGACATTACACTATTTATTTTTTATTCCAAAGAACAGGTTGTAAGAAACGCTCGCATCAATCTCCGTTTGGCAGCATACTTAGTGTCCAGTACATATTTACCGTTCTTATTGCATCAACGAACTGCTTATAATCGACCGGTTTTGTGATATAGCCCGCAACCCCCAGTTCAAAGCTTTCGACTATGTTCTGGTCGGCATCGGATGTGGTTAATACCACTACAGGTATCTTTTTGAATGTTTCGTTCTCCTTTATGTGTTTCAAAAATTCAAAACCGTTCATCCGGGGCATATTCAGGTCCAGAAGTATTACGCAGGGTTTATGAGCAATGTTTTGCCTTAAATAATCCAGCCCGTCTTCGCCGTCAACTCTGTGTATTAATTCGTTTGTCACATTGATTTCATTGAGGGCACGTTTGGTTGTCATCGCGTCCACGTCGTCGTCTTCAACCAACAATATTGGTTTGGAGTTTCTCATGTTTTTTTACCTCCCTTTTTTCTTTTGGCAGAGTAAAAAAGAATGTGCTTCCATGCCCTACTTCAGATTCCACCCATGTTTTCCCGTTGTATAGTGTGATAATTTTTTTCACCATAGCAAGACCTATGCCTGTGCTTTCTACTTCATCACGTCTTTTCAGTGTCTGAAAAATGGTATAGATTTTTTCATGGTATTTTTTGTCTATGCCGGGGCCGTTGTCGGAGACATAAAATTTCCAGAAGTCGTCCTCTTCGATGCAGCCGACTTTGATAAGGCCCTGCGGCTTGTCCATATATTTTATGGCATTGCTCAGCAGGTTCTGGAAAAGCTGTATTAAAGATGTCTTATCAGAATTGATACTTGGTAATTTGTTTTCTACTTTTATTTCAATATTCTCAGGCGGGGCAATGTTTGATATTACCTCTTCTATAATTTGATTGATGTCAACTTGTCTCTTCTCGTTGCTGAGTCGGCCAATTTCAGAGTATCTGAGAATTCCGTTAATAAGTTCACTCATCCGCTCCGTTCTTTGTATGAGAAGATTAAGTTGCTTTTGGCCCTGTTCATCCAGCCTGTCTGTATAATCTTCTACAATCATACCAGCCAGACTGCCAATGGCACGTAACGGGGCCTTTAAGTCATGAGCTGCTATATGGGCAAAATCGGCAAGTTCAATGTTGGCTGCCGTCAGTTTTACTACTGTTTCTTCCAGTTCTTTGTTTAATTTTGCCAGCTTGGTGTTGGCGTTCACTAAATCGGCGGTGCGTTCTTTGACTCGTAGTTCCAGCTTTTCATTAAGATTAGTCAGCTCCAGGTCACGTTCCTGTATCTCATACAACATTTCATTGAAGGCATCGATGAGCTGACCTACTTCATCCTTGCTGTGCTTTAGCGCTCGTGTGGAATAGTCCTTGTTTTCTGAAACATCCTTTGCAACCATAGCCAAGCTCAGGATTGGCCCGGAAATAATCTTCTGAAGTTTTGACGAGACAAGAAAGGTTACGAATGTTATGATTGCCGCAATAATTGCCCCGATTGTTGCAGTTCTTGTTGCCCCCTGCTTTATTTCATTAAGGTTGCTCTTTAAGTAAATCGTACCGATTTTTTCATTGTTGAGTACGATGTTTTTTTGCAGATTCAGGGAATTGTGGGTGAAATAATATCCCTCATCCTTAAATTGTAATACGTGTGTACTTGTGTCGTTTGGGTCCTTATTAAAAATTGCCAGGGTGTTACTGTCTTCGGTACAAATTCGAGCGTGAATAATGGAAGGAGCTGCCCGCAGAGCGCTTAACATCTCTCGGGCATCGTCAGCGTTCTCATAAACCACAGCCGCTTTGGTATTGTCCGCTATTATGGCTGCATGCGTTGAAAGATTTGCTACCATTTTTTTCTTGATATCGAAGTATTCCCATGTGATAAAGGCACTTAGTCCCATAAGCAGCGCAGTGGCACTCGTCAGCATTATTATTGCTGTAAGCTTGTTTTTTATTGTGATGTCATGGAATCTGGTAAAAATCATATTTCAATCCTGTTGCTATTTATCGGCTTTTTTTGTCCCCTCCTTCTTGGGCACTACTTTTTCTGCCAGTCGCAATAACTGAGAGCTGATTTTCAGGTTTGAGGTATTTGCGGCATCGAGGTTGATTTCAAAACGGACCTTTTTCTCTTCAAGCATAAAATTGATAATTCCGCCGTTTTCAAGAAAATTATCGGCTTCGCCGACCGTGAGAATGTTATCAGTCTTGATAAGGTCGATTATCTGCCTGAGATTTTTATTCTCCGAAGAACAGATAAACAGCACATGGCATTGTTTAAGTTCGTTTATTTTATCGTTCGACTCTTCACTTTTTTCCAATTCTTCTAAAGTCTTTACTCTTCTTATGACGACGCTTTTTCCTTTAATCTTTTTGTTCTTGATGGAGTCTAAGATAGTACCGAAAGGGTCTTTGCCGAGGATACCGATGATTATCGGTGTATTACTGTCAGCCGCTTTCTCCTTAGGCCAGTCAACGAATTGTATAAAGTTATATAAAAAAGCAGCCTTGATTTGGTACTCCTTACTTTCAGCGGCCTGCACCTGCTGGGCTTGCCCCGATGCCAGAAGGCTTAAAACAAAAAACAATAGTATGTGAGTTTTGAGTCTCATTTATCTTTTTGGTATCAAGGTCACCTATGCCGCTTTTTATCTCGGGTTTTTCCTCTTGTCACCTCTTTTTAAGGCTTTAACGTACAAGTACGAAAAAGGGCGAACTGCTGAAGATAAAAAATAAATCGTCGAGGTTGTTCTTTTCATAAAACAACATTTTAACCCCGAAAATAATAATATTCATACGGTTAGCCTGCAATTTTCTATTATTTTCGGTGATATTATACTGCCGCTTAACGGTTAGCTGATGGAGCAAACACGGAAGGAACGTGTTGAATGTGTTTACGTACCTGTTAGGTGTATATTATCGGCTGTATCGCAGCTTGTTTTTAATTTTCATATTACTTAATATTGTCACTTGGTCTTATAACGGCAAGGCAGATTTTGTTTCCGATAATAAGTTTTCTAAACCTTCGGGTGGAGATGTATCTCCGGCAGAACCGGATTGTGAGCTGATATCACAGTGTTTTAAGGGAGAAAACAAATAATTTTTTGAGATACAACATCACAGATAAGTTGAAGGTTTTTTTCGCTGTTTTCATATACTTTAATCACGTCTTTGAACTTTTCTGCCTCTGGCACAAAATTAGACAGAAGATTTTGCATTTCTGAAAGGAATTTTTCATTAAAGATAACATCTTGTTTCTGAGGGAACAAAGCTATATAAAAAATATCACTTTCAACAAGGTCATTGAAAAAGTGTGTTCCGAAGGAAAGCTCCGGCATCAGGTTACCGCCTTCGTATGCTATTTCCACGATTACGGATATATTGTTTATTTCTGCGAAGCTTACAGGAACACCAAGAGAGGGTGTTGTTGTACCCCATCTGCCCGGTCCTATTAGCATGGTCGGCGTTGTCTCTTTATTGGTTATTTGTCTGTTTAATTTCCCAACAATCCGTGCGATTTCGTATTTTTCTGAAATGGTTTTTTCAATATAATTTTTGGGCTCAATGTAAATCATTCTTTTAATGGGCTGCGAAATGCTTCCTCCCATAGTGTAGCCGCGGGATTTAATCAGTATTTTATTTTTTTCGATATTGTCCGGGATTTGCACGTTTGCCCTCAAGCCCTTTGTTTGTAGCGGCCGACACTGAAGGAGATTAATTTTAAATTCGCTGCTCTTTGTAAAATTGGTGGTAAATTCCACATCGACAGGATATTGATAGTGGCTCTCAAGTGTCTTTAACATCCTCTGCATAATTTTCGGGAAATCTGTTTCTGATAGTAATTTTTTGAACGTAAGTATCCAGGCCCGTTTCTCTTTCATTCCGAGTTCTTTCATTCTTTGCTCTGTTTGATGGTCCGGCGTTGCTATCAAATCAATATCAAAGGTCAGCTCATCGATAAGCTCCGGTGAGCTCAAAGTTGTCAGACTGTTTTGATTGGTATCAATAATTTCAGCGCGATGCTGTGAGAATCTTTTAATATCCTCAGAGTCTGCATAAGGTCTGAGCAGGGGTTTATCAAGGGCGATGATTTGAGGATAGTCGTCTTCGACCCGGTCCACCGCACGGGTTCCAAGGCCGATTACCAATCTGAGCATACCTGCTTTCGGGTCGAGACTCGGATGCCAGGTAAAAGTGTTATAAGAAATTCCCACACCGGCAAGGTCGGGAAAAAAATGATGATTGTGGTAAGAGCCGGAAACTCTCTGGACCAGCAAAGCCATCTGTTCATCCCGCTGAGCCAATCCTCTTTGCAATCGGTAGGTTAGCGCATTTTCGTCCATTGTGCTTGCATATATCTTCCTGACCGCCTATTCAAATTGAGCGTGCCGCTGCTGCGGGCTGCCCTGGTTGGCAAGAAAAATACTCTCGTATTTGCCCGCAAAAGCGTTGCCGAAAGAGTCTTCCAGAAGCGAGCTCGAACGTACGATAATGGGAGACTGACCGAAATATTCTATCATCTCCTGGAATCGCTCACGTATCTGCTCGGGGAATTTACCGGTAAGAATTTGTTCTTTTAGCTGTTCGGCGGCTGTAAAGTAATCTTCCGGCGTTTTTTGTTTCATAAAAAGTTTCCACAAACCGTTCTCCACAATGTAGGTATAGAAGACATCCGAGCCGATATAAAACGAATCGTGCGGCTCGAGATACTCTTCCCAATCCACAGAGTTGTCGTTTAATAGAATTTTTTGTGCCAAAAGCATCCCGACGGCTTTTCCGCCTATGAATCCGCTGCCGAGAAGTCTGGATTTGATGTTCATAAGATTTTCAAGTGTAAAGTATTTCTGTGCCAACAATGAAATTCTCTTCTCCCTGCCGATAATTATTTTACAAATCTTCTCGATATTCTTTGTGACTTCTTCTGTGTCCGAAGGCTGTGTTAATAATTTCTCTGAGTCCATAAACAGCCTGTCCCAGTGGTCGAGTATTCTTGCGGAACCATCCAGGCCTTTTTGGGAGATATGAGAGAAAAGTTTTGCCGCATCCATGCTGCTTATAATTGGAATAAAATCCTGTCCTTTCATCTGGTGTGGAAGGAACATAGTGGGTGAGTGACGGTTCCAGACCTTTAAGGGGTGTACGTAAAAATTGCCTTCGAAATTATATACGTCCAGCAGCAATTGAGTTGTATCGCGAATTCGTGCGATGGTTTTGAAAGAGTGACGGTTTCGTAATATTGCAAAATAAGTTATTGTCTCCAGCTCGAATAAATAAGGGCAGGTGACCATAAAAAAATTGCCAATCATCAAATCCGTGGCCCAGGCGCTGAGCAAATCCGATAAACAGTCGAACAGGTAATAAGTCTCTAATCCATGCTCTGCAATTATGTTGTGCACCTGTTTCGTAAAGGTCTCGAATCCGCTGTCAGCATTGAGCCTGTAGATGGTGACACCGGACTGCTGTTCTATCAGAGCTTTATGCTGTGCGAAACGCATATAAACGATGTTGCGTTTGTCCTGCAGTGCCTTCGCGATGTATGGATTCACAAAATGCGCATAATCTTCTATGCTGTCAACCTGCCATACGATGTTGTCACCTTTGTTCAGGTCACCGAGTATCCTGTCCAGGCCGTGAATGCCCGTGCTTGCCCACGCTGTCATAATCAGCCTCTTTTCCTGCGATATTTTTTATAGTCAATGTTTAATTCTTTGATTTTGTACCCTATAATCCTTGCAGTCGAATTCAGGTCGCGCGCTGCCGAGGCAATACTGCCGTTATTTCGTTTCAAGGCATCGATAATTACGTCTCGTTCAAAAAGCGCCACTCTATCCTTCAATGAGCCGATGCCGATAGTGTCTGAAGCTTCCGATGTCTGCAGTGTCGGCGGCAAATGATGGCCGTGAATAACACTGTCGGTGCTTAAAAGTATTGCCCTTTCGATGCAGTTCTCCAGCTCTCTGACGTTGCCCGGCCAGTGATAGGCAACCATCATATTGATTGCCGGCGTGCTTATCCGCCTGACGTCTTTGTTCATTTTCTTCGAGTGCTTTTCAACAAAGTAATCTGCCAGTAGAAGGATATCATCCTTGCGGTCTCGCAATGGCGGCAGGAAAATCGGGAACACGTTTATCCGGTAATAAAGGTCCTGGCGAAAACCGTTGTTCTCAACGGCTTTTTCGAGGTCACGGTTTGTCGCAGCTATTATTCTTGCATTTGTCTCGATAGTTTTATTGCTGCCGACGCGTTCGAATTGACGCTCCTGAAGAACTCGTAGCAGTTTTACCTGTATGACCTTTGAGAAATCTCCGATTTCATCGAGAAAGATTGTTCCGCCGTCAGACTCTTCAAGCCGACCTTTCCGGCTCTGAATAGCTCCTGTGAAGGCCCCTTTCTCGTGGCCGAAAAGCTCGCTTTCCAGCAGGTTTTCGTTGAGGGCCGCACAATTGACTTTTATAAAAGGCCCGTTTGCCCGCGGACTTGAGTAGTGGATAGCGTGAGCTGCTAATTCCTTTCCTGTGCCCGATTCACCTCGTATCAATACCGTGGTATCACTTGCTGCGACCTGGTGTATTTGTTTGTAAACGTCTCGCATAGCATTGGAGTTGCCGATGATGTTTTCCGGCCTGAAGCGGTCCTCAAGCTCGCTGCGGAGTCTTATGTTTTCATCTTCGAGCGTTCGGCGCAGCGCTTCTTCCTCCCGCTGGGTCCTTACACTATTTGCTATCATACTTGCTACAATACTCAATACCCGCAGGTCGTCTTCGAGAGGAATTTTTTGATTAAAGACCCTGTCTATTGATATCGTTCCTATTGTTTCCTTGTCAATCGAAATAGGCGCACAGATAAAGCTTATTTCTTCCTTTATTTCTTTTCCCCTGCCTAAGCGGTTGAGAAACAAAG
>CAYXGT010000093.1:0-10445 GCA_964464635.1 uncultured Pirellulales bacterium
GACGAAATTTTACGTGAATCTGAAAATTCAGATATGCGAATTGAGGCAGGTTAACAATTTTTATTAGGATACACTATTATGGAAAACAGTCATATTGTACAGGACTTTCTAAACTACCTGAGTTTCGAAAAAAGATTTTCCGAGCATACCGCAAAATGTTATGGTGCTGACCTTAGACAATTTTGCGAGTTTCTTGCCGGTGCTCCTGAAGGAACCTTCTCGAACGCAAAGAGCACCTCGTCTGCTCATCAGCAGGGCGGCAGCGTTACAGCAGTAAAGGAGTATACCGATACCGATTTGGATGAGTTGTTTGTAACGGTCGACGTCGATTCAATCAGAAGCTATCTCGCTTTCCTGAATGAAAAGCAGCACTCAAAGGCAACCCTGGCTCGCAAGCTTGCTACTTTGCGAAGCTTCTATAAGTTCCTGGTTAAAAGAGGGCTTGTCGAATCCAATCCCGTTATGCTCGTCAGGACGCCGAAACAGGAAAGAAAGCTGCCTCGTATCCTTGAATACGAAGAAGTGAAACGGCTGCTCGAAACTCCGCCGGCCGACAGTTGGCTCGGCGCAAGGGACAGAGCTATTATGGAAACACTTTACAGTACTGGAATAAGAGTTAGCGAGCTCGTGGCGTTGAATATGGGTGATATCGATTTCCTCGGCGAAGTTATACATGTCAGGGGAAAGGGCAAAAAGGAAAGAATCGCTCCAATCGGCACTTCTGCTCTGCAGGCTATTCAGCACTATATGGAGTTTCGAAACAAACGCTCGCAGAGCAATCCCGATTTCGACGCGAAGGTCCTTTTTGTCAACAAGCACGGCGGCCGACTCAGCACAAGAAGTGTTCGGCGCAAAATGGACAAATACTTAAAGATGGCCGGCCTCGACCCCAACATCAGCCCGCATACTTTAAGGCACAGCTTTGCAACGCATATGTTGAATAATGGTGCGGACCTGCGAAGTGTACAGGAGCTGCTCGGCCACCAATCACTTTCGACAACTCAGATTTACACACACCTGAACACGAAAAAGTTAAAAGATGTTTACGACGGCGCTCATCCTCGCGAAAATCAAACACATCAACATTCGTCGGTCTCGGCAGATGACAGCAGTGAGGGATAATTTTTATTTAGCGGCAAATTTAAGATTTAAAACCCCCTCAACGACGAGGGGGTTTTTTTATGCCAGCCTTCACAATTTGCTCAACTACGCCCGACAGGATTCGAACCTGCGACCTCCGGTTTAGGAAACCGATGCTCTGAAAATTCAAGTCTTGCAAAAACAAATACTTACGAATCCGCCGAAACTCAGTTGACACCCCAGTTGACACCTAAAACACCAAAACAGGGCAAAATTGACACCCAAAGCCTACCTGATGAACTTGTTGAAATTGTAGCTGTCTGGCCTGAGCTACCGGAGCATATTAAGGCAGCTATGCTTGCTATGATTAAAACTTACAAGGAACAAAAGGGATAAGACTATGACTCATATTCCAAGAGTTTACTTAAGAATGTTCGCAGAACAGTTCAATGAAGAAAAATGTTGTCTTTTCAGGGCTTTTGGCAATGGTGGGCATTACACAAAAAGACAAAAAGACTACGCCCTTGAATTGATAGATGAGTATGGCATAAGAGCAACAGCAAGGATACTAGTACCACGCAGAACATTACAAAGATGGTGCAGAGGCTATGGTGTGTATGTCAGGCGTTGTCCAAATTGGGTTTATGGCTGGGCTGAAAGGCGCAGAAAAAGACGGGAATTTTGGCAGCGTAGGGGATATTGTTAGACTCGAAGTGTCGCCACTTAAAAAGCCTGTTTATCAGGTAAATAACAGACCTTAAGAAAAACGAAATCTACGAATTAAGGAAGATAATCGAAAATAGTTAATTCAGAGCAATAAATAGCAATGGCTTGGAAAAAAGGACAATCAGGGAATCCTGGCGGTCGTAAAGAAGAATTTAATACTGGGACCATAGCAAAAATTGACGAAAACGTTTTGGCACAAGCACGAGACTATACAATATCTGAAGCTTTAGGCATTGATGATAAAACTTTTAAAAGCATTTTTCCGAAAGCTGTAGGCAAAAAAGAGCCGAAGGTAAAGGCTATAGAAAACACTGCATAAAATTAAATAATCATTGCTTAACAATGAAATAACAATGGCGTTTTTGGGCTGAAAATGAATTTTTTCCCACCTTTACGCGCGCACACGCGCGTGTGCGCGCGAGGGAGTTTTTCGACTCTATAAAAAAAGAATGGGGTAGGGGGATAAAAAGCTACAAATTTTGAGAATATAGACCGTATGTCTAAGCGGCTTTTTTTTGCACGGGTTAGCGTGGGGGGGGAGGAGTATAACTTAGCAAAACTTAACATTGAAAGTTTATATTGCTGCGAAAATACTATATTGGATGATGTAGGACAAAGTCGGGCTGAGATGAATAACTGCGAAATTTCAAAAAAACACTGATTTTATTAAATTCTCCCTCTCTGGTTAAGATAGTCTGAATTTGGCTTTTCCTACAGAGGGTTTTGAAGAGAGGAGTTTTGATTTTGGGCTAATAAACATAAAAATGGGCTGCAAGTATTGTATTAAGACTGGCTGCTCTCGCTCTCTGAGCCCCATCTGCCGTTTGTACTTATCTGCCTTGCGGAGCTGGCAAGATTGTAAGAATTTGTAAGGGCAGGGGTATGTTCCCGAATAGGGGGGAGTGGTCTTCGAAAGTAACATCTATCTGTACGCGTTTTTTTATGTCTAAAAAGCAACGTAGTATTGGATTCTAAAATCATCTATATAATTACTGTAAACATATATGGCTTTATAAATATCCGAGCCGTCATATTCATTCAATACCTGCCATTTGTAGCTGTAGTAGTACCTTCTCGTATTAGCAGCGGTTACGCAGTCTTTTTTCTCGATCCTCCTGCCGAGACAATCGTACGAGAACTCTGCTATATCGTTGCCGCCTTTTGTAATCTTTACGATGCGGTTCTCGTAATCGTATTCATACTCGTAGCCGTCCTTGTCTTTAGTCAAATTACCTGCTGCATCGTATTCAAGGCTGTTTCCATCGACACTTTCATAGCGGTTGGTAAGATTATCCACTATATATTCGATATCATTTGTATCTCTAAGATTAACACCTGTTCTGTTACCCAATTTATCAATATAGAAAATCTCATTGGTATCATCTGCACCGTATTCAGCTTCTATTAGCCTATCCAGCCAGTCATAGCTGAATGTATTACGGGAATTGACAAAATTATGATCGTATCTATAACAAGATAAAGTATTTGTAAAGCTTGTAAACTTACACTATCTTTTTTCTAATTCTTTTCCCAATTCTAAGAAAAATTTTTCTGAAGCTTCATCTGTTATAACTGTGTTTTTCATAAAAACTAACTCATCAATTTTAAGGGTGTTCGGATCTGTGCCATCAAACTTTGATATAGCAATTTGCGATTCATCAAAAGCATGCAATTGAAGTTTGATCCATGTGCTAGAATTACCTACTATTCTGATCATATGGTCCATTACCTCAATAGGAGGAGGTAAAAAAGCATCAAAGCTTTTTCTTAAAACTTCCATAGAATCTTTATGAAAATCTCCGCTTTCTGAAAACAGAACTAAGTAAGAGCCCTTGTTGAAATCTTTTTTGTTAGGGATTATAAAGAGGTATCCTTCCCGGATTTTGACAACAGCGGACTGTCCGTTTTCTACTATAACGATAGGCGCTTTATTTATATTACCAAGAAAATTCTCAGCAGCTTCGGTTAAATCTTTATTGGTTTTTGATTTTTTACTGCACCCGAATATGCAGAAGATTGAGAGAAAGCAAACAATATAAGTAAGTTCTTTCCTCAAATAAATCATCCTTTCATGTATTTAATAAACATTTAGCATTGGTTTTAACCCTAAAGTTTAGAAGTCCCCTTCGAACAATTTTTTAATCACATTGTTTATATGCTGACCTTCTTTCTCGATATACTTAATCTGTTTTTCAAGCGATTCTTTACCCTCTATAGGCAACTTGTTTTTTACTATAAAAGTAAAAGCTCTTTCTAAATAAGCTCCTGCATCTCCCAGCCAGTCTGTTTGAACTGATACTGTTTCACTTCTCCAATCTTCCCATCCCCATTGTATACATTTCTTCCAAAAGATCCACTCTCGTACATAGCATTTACATTCGCATTCCCTAATATCTAAATCAAGTCCAAAATTATATCTCAACTGCCAAAAGTAAATATGTTCTGTAGAAATACATTTTGGTAATAATATATATTTATCCTCATTGATTAACAAATCTATAAGTTCTTTCCATGTTATCGGTTTAGGCTCGTTTTCAATCGATACTTTTCCACTCTTGCTTATATAGATAGTAAGAATCGGATTTTCTGAGAATGTTACTAGTCTTATACCGGACATATAGGCATAATTAAGATTTTTAATTTTTACATCAATATCGCCTTCTTTGCACTCACTTTTTAATCCGTAAGGATCCAAATATATCAGCGGGTTACTCACTATGTTCTCATACAGACTCATCCCATCGACATAGCCTAACGGATCATGTGTTAGCCATCGGCCGGTGTAGTAGTCCAGGTATCTGTTTCTGTTATATTGGATTTTCAAAGAGCCGTTATTTCAAAACACTTCCTAAAGCTTATTATTATAAATTTCAACATGTTTTCTTAACAAACATCTTAAAATTACTTTTTGTCCAAAGGCTTCCAAGGTTCTACAAGAGAACTGCCGATGACCTGAGAATCTTCAACAAAGAAAATTATACATGTAAAACCGACCTTAGCACAAAATGGGCAGCAAGAATCAGGTGGTTTTCTAAAATGTTGGGATTCATCATACAACCAAAGGTCGCAGTTCTGGACTTCTTTATAATCAGTCCATTTTTCATCTTTCCTCAGGTAATTACACTCGTCATGATATTTTTCAACTCTACAGTAAAAATAACATATGTCGCTCATAACTCTATTTCTATAATTAGAATCATCAGATAGTATTGCCTGTAATTCATCAAAGTCAACTATAAGATCAGGTTCTCCAACTATTGCAATCAATTGCTCAGATGTCAATGCAGCGCGTTTATCAAGAGACCTTTGCACAATACCATTAGCTTTTAACCTTCTCCTATGCCATTCTTCTTGTTCTGGAGGTATGCGGCAACAACCATACAAACAAAAAAGTGCAAATAATATAATGCTTGCAATTATTTTCTGTTTTTTCATTTTATTGTTTCCATTATTTTAAGATGCTCTTATTTTTTTGTCCCCTGAGCGCCCGGTGGTACAATTGATTTTACTCTCGGACCATAAGCGTGAAATGGCAATGGAATAAGTTTACCCGCATGGCCCCTAAATATACCGTTGCTGGAAAAATAAGGGCTCGCTCCCCCATTGCCACTGTAACAAGCCCATATAATACCAAGAGCCATTTTGTATTTCGGCGCCCAGTTACTATAAAAAGAGTGGTATGCTGACTTTCCATTATACTTTTCATACGTTACAAAACCATCTATGCTTCCGTGGCCCCAGGCATAAATCCCGTGTAGTTTTTTCGTAGCTTGGAACAGCTCAATAGTAAATTCAAACGCTTTTGCTGTTTGATCTTCGTCTTCAAGAACAAAGAATCCTCTTTGTTTTAAATCTCCCATATCATAAGGCCAATCTACGAACATTTGACCAATACCACCTCCCCAACCACCCCAGTAGGCCAAAACTAAATTAGGTATTTTCACTTTTTCTTTAGGACAAATTTTATCTGATGACTTTAATTGTACCAAAGTTTTTTTCCCTTTTTCAGTTTTAATCTCGCTATTTACAAAGGTTAGCCACTTTCTGAACTGACCAACCTCAAGACCAATCTTCGGTGCCAAATTTTCTATGGTATCAAAAGATAATTCAACTTCAGCATTAGCGAATTGTCCATTATTTCTTTCGATTTTCCATGCCAGCCCAAAAGGATCTGTTTTTCCTACAGGTTTGCTTTGGACATATTCGTATAGGTTAAGACCATCTATATATTGCCCCGTTATACTAAAGTTATTTGGCCAGGAAGAATCTGTTATTATACCGAATGGATCATGTTCTAACCAACGACCTGTGTAATAATCATAATACCGGAAACGGCTGTATTGAATTTTAAGAGAGCTATCGTCTAATATATCTACTCTCCGGCCGGTAAACAAGTAGAAATTCCCGCAACTGCTCGTATCCCGCGGTATGTAGCTGCCGCTCATTATATACGGATTGCCGTAAACATCGTACTCGTAGCGTTCCTGGATTGCACCGTTGGTGCGTATCAAAGCGGCGGTGCTGTAAAGGTGGTCGTGGATATAATTATAAGTGCCGCTGCCGCTCAGCATTGACAGGACCTCATCGATGTAATTGCCGTAAATATACCAGCTCTTATAACTATCCGAACCGTCATATTCATTCAATACCTGCCATTTGTAGCTGTAGTAGTACCTTCTCGTATTAGCAGCGGTTACGCAGTCTTTTTTCTCAACCCTCCTGCTTAATTCAAAGATTGTTTTTTTATCGCCTTCTTTTTAAAGTGAAATATCAGAAGTACAAAAACAGCGCAGGAAAATATAATTATACTGAAAACCTGTGCTATTGTTAAACCGGCAAATGCCATTTGGTTGTCCCTGAAGAATTCAACAAAGAATCTTGATAAGGCATAGAGAACAAGATACACCAATAAAAGCTTTCCTTTGACCCTGCCGGTTTTCCAGAACCAGAGCATAATTAAAAATACTCCAACAGATAAAAGCGAAGAATAAATCTGTGCAGGATGGACAGGTAAGCTGTGTATCGCTGTTTCATTTATAAAACCCTGCTCTACATGCCTTAAAAAGGGAAGGCTTCCAGCAACGTTGCCATAAACATCAATATGCTTGGGGAACTCTACAGCAAAGGAACCATCGGTTATTCTGCCGTAGCAGCAGCCTCTGCAAAAACACGCCCAACGGCCGAGAGCAAGACCTGCAGGGGCGGAAACGGCTGTGAGGTCAAATATGCGATTTACAGGCAATCTTGTTAATCTGCAGTAGATAAATATAGCCGGGATTGCCAAAACCAGGCCGCCAAAAAAAACCTGACCAGCATCAGATAATATAAAGGCTCTGTCCCAATTGCCACGGAATTCACCTATGTGATGAAGGACATAAAATAAACGCCCACCCAGAAGCGATGACAACGCGACAATCAAAATGATGTGAACAACTCTGCGAACGTTAAGACCCTCACGACCTGCAAGAAACAATAACACTATCCCCCCGAGTGCAATGCCCAAGCCATATATAACTGGGTATGCTGGAACCGATAAACCACCGTATCTGATTAAATAAGGGTACATACGTGTATTCAAAAAGGTTATAGTTACTTACTCAGATTTTCCAGATTATCCTTAAAAAAACGGAATTTATCAGGCAAGCTTTCGCTTTCTCTCAGTTGTAATTTAGCCTGATTCAGATATTTTAATGCTTCAGAATACTGCTCAGATTCATATGCTAAATGAATCAGAAGATAATAAGCGTCGAAGTCTTTGTGGTCATAATAAATTGCTTTTTGTAAGGCAGCTTCCGCTTGTTCAGTTTTATTAAGCTTGAGCTGAATTAAACCGATGTTGTGGTATTTTTGGGCCAGCCGATTTGGAAAAAATTCAGGTATTTGAATCGACCAAAAGCGGGCCAGAGCTTCATCATATTTACCTTCTTTAAAAAGACCTGCTGCTTCTTGCATCGCCTTATCTATTTGAGCATCACTAATCGCGTCTGCCGGCTGGTCGATTCTGGCCCATAACGCAGCCACAGCCAATGCCCATACAAGAATTGTTATTAAAAGTCTTAGAGATAATATATTTTGTTGCGGATTTGAATTTTTCCTAATTCTCCGAGATTTTTTATGTTGTTTCACAAGCTTTTCTTTCGTCTCTTGTGGGAAACTTACTATGCCTGCCCATAAAGCCAAAGGACCTGAAAGGATTAGAAGATTGCCCTTAAAAAATGTAATTGAAGAAATAAAAACACCGGATGCTAAAGTAATAGATAAGAAAAATATTGAAATACCTTTACGCATTTAACGAACATAGACACTTCTAAATATATGGTACTTATATTGATTCATTAACATCAGAAATAATATTATTATCTTGTAATGGTCTTAAATATCTTGGAATCGTTTTCTCTTTTTCAAATTCAGAAAAATTCGGGTCATCAAGAGCCTTTTGAAAAACCGGAATGGTGTTAGAATCACCTATTAACCCTAAAGAGATTATCGAATTAATTCTTAGATTATGATATTCCTCAGGGTCGAGAGCTATTTGGGATAATGGCTCTATGGCATCTGACACATTAAATCCTCTATCTGCCATATAGCCCAATGACAATGCAGCGTTTCGTCTGTCATACCAATATAATGTTTTATCTTTTATAACCTCTGTCAAAAAAGGAATGCTTTTCTCTGTCCCCACATAACCAAGTGCCATTAAAATGCCAAAGTCAAAAACTGGGGAATCTTCATCATGATATAATTCGAGCAAGATTTTTTCAACGTCTTTAATTTTCAGACCCGCTTCCTGCCACTGTTCATAGTCCTCATAAGGTTGGGCCCATTCCGGGTCTCTGAATGTTTTTTTGTGAGGATAATTTAAAAGCCATTCTATAACTTGTTGTCTTTTACTCTTATTTTTGCACGAAGGTAGATTTAGAAACAAACAAAGACAAAGACATGCACAAATTATAAAAATGATGCAAGTTTTAAATTTCATTACATACCCCTGATTCATACCTGTAATTTATTTTTCACCATGGTGGATAATCTCCATCAGGTATACTATGTCTAAATATGTGTTTCTCGACCTCTATGCCCCCATAATGTCTTTCGCCTTTTATATATAAATAGCCATAAGCCTTAAACCATTCTTTCTGAGCACAAGGACAACCCTCCGGGTTTTTGGCTCTTACACCAAACTTGTCTTCTACATAAAATTTTCCTATTCCTGGTTCTATATGTGGGTGGTCTTTGTAAGACCAACTGGTATCTTTGATTGAGTCGGGTATTTGCCAAGTTTCTTCACTGTCTTTTGGTGGAATAATCCTGTTCCATTCTCTTGGATTTGTATCCACATACAATTCCGGATTCAAAGTTGGTTCTGGATCATACCACTCCCACCATTCTACGGTAGCACCCTCAGAAGGTTTACCCTTACCCTCCTGATCTACCGGCTCCGGCCAATCAACCCATTTACCTTGAATTGATAATGTTAGATGAGCTCCTATAAAAGGTTGTTCATATGGCTTTGATTGTTTTCCCGTAAAGGAAAAATTAGTGATGCAGAAACATTTACAAGTTCCGTATTTTGGTTTAGGTTTTGAGCAACCTCCTAGCGCATCAGTTAATAAAATTGGATTACTCTTAGCGTATTCATACAAACTCATCCCATCTACATAGCCCAACGGATCGTGGCTCAGCCATCGGCCGGTGTAGTAGTCCAGGTATCTGTTTCTGTTATATTGGATTTTCAAAGAGCCGTTATCAAGTATATCGACACGCCGGCCGGTAAACAAGTAGAAATTGTTATAATTACTCGTTTCCCGCGGCTCGTAGCTGGCGCTCATTATATGCGGATTGCCATAAACATCATACTCGTAGCGTTCGTAACAGCTTCCCGTAATACCATGCAAAAACGCCACAGGGCTATATAAATGGTCGTGCACGTAAGTTCGCAGATACGTTGGACTTAGCGGATAGCCGGGGCTCGGCACTTCCAGGCTAAGCAGCAATTCGTCTATATAATTACCATAAGCGAACAGTTTTATGAATTCGTCGGAACTGTCCCGCTCCTCCAGCACCTGCCATTTGTAGCTGTAGTAGTACCTTCTCGTATTAGCAGCGGTTACGCAGTCTTTCTTCTCGACCCTCCTGCCTAATTCAAAAGTTAATCTTTCGTCGCCTCCTTTCTAAAGTGAAATATTAGAAGAACAAAAACAGCGCAGGAAAATATAATTATACTTAAAACCTGTGCTATTGTTAAACCGCCAAATGCCATCTGGTCATCTTGTCGATGCCATAAAACGGTGTCTCGATATATTGTTCATCTATCAGCTTCATTAACCGCTCGTTATATTCCGTTTGACCTTTAGATTTATAATACAGACTGCTTCGGCCAAGAGACAGCAATTCACACTGTCGATAAATTGTTATCTTCTTATGGCCCGGCTCAACAGGAAGCGACTTACGGGTTTCAGCAATAAGTTGCTTGGACGCTTCGTCAAGGCACACTAACGGCTTTTTACTGTTACGAGGCCTTAGATACACTTCTAAAACATCTTCCATCGCCGCAACAAACGCAGCGTTTGCCTTGGGTGGTATGCACCAGTATTTGTTTAAGTGAGGCTTAAGTTCGTTTTTTTAAGCGTATTGTGGAC
>CAYXGT010000094.1:0-10057 GCA_964464635.1 uncultured Pirellulales bacterium
TAAATTCCCTGTTGATATTAGTATAATTTTATAATAAAATCATCTGGAATCTGTGCCATAGGTATCGTGTTTTATATTATTATATAAGGATTTAAATGCATAGGAATCTGAAATGAAAAAACTAAAAACAGGGATCTTATTTGTGGTCACTCTCTCCCTAATCTTCGTAGCTGTATATGCACTTTACCGGTTTTTTTATTTCCTTGTTTCTGGTGTGCTATCGCTTGATACAGGTGTTGTTGCTGCCATAATTGCTTCAGCCGCCACCGTTCTGGTGTCTGTGTTCAGTCTTATTTACAATCAACGCCAGACCAAAGAACGAGAAATAGCCGAATCACACCGACCGAAGAAGATTAAACTCTACAAGCGTTTTATGGATGAAGCCATAGTAGGAGCGTTGCGCTTAGCTGAAAAGGAAGATGGTAAGTCAATCTATGATAAAGAGCTTCAGCAGCATCTTAAGAATTTTTTTCTCCAGTTTACGGCTGATTTGATCGCTTGGGGATCCCCTCAAGTTATTCGTGCATATAAGGAGTACCGAAAGTCCCCAAATAGTCCTTATATACTGTTTAAAGTAGATGATATGCTTCGTGCAATACGGCAAGACCTTGGTCATAGCAATCGAGGTATACATAGTGGTGATCTTATAAAATTGTTTTTGTCTGATCCCGACAAACTTAAAGAATCAGTAAATATACCAGCGAATAATTCGAAGGATAAAACTGAGTAAAGACAACGGAAACCTTACCTTAATCCTTCAACAAGATGGGGAGATAGTTTTTTTCTTTTTGTTGAATTTTATTGAACTACGCATTTTGGTTTGGTATAATATACTTAACTGGGGGAGGCCCCATTACGGGGCTGCGGAGCTCCGCACGAATAGGCCCATCGGCCAACGTTAGTCCCGAGCACTGTCGAGGGAATCAAAATTCAATTGTAAATTCTTTATTACAAAGGATTTGCCAATGAAATTAACCAATAACCAGTTAACTAATTCAACAATTAACCAGGATTTCGTTGTATTTTCCTGTAAATCCTGTCAAAAACGCACCTCTACATTTGTCGAGAGAGCTCTACAAATCAATCCTTTTTGTGCAAAACAAAGCCAATTTTAAAAATGACCAAATTTACATAACTGCTTATTATATAAGGGGATATGGCATTTTATTCCGATTTTCCCGCCGAAAAAACAAAGCCAAACAAAGCCAATTCAAACCCAATTTTGGCCTAATATTGGCTTTGTTTTCCCCCAAATTGGCTTTGAATCCGAAGGATATCTTCGCTTTTGCGAATAAGTTTAACTTCTTCGCTGACTTACAAAGTAAGAATGCAGAGCATTCTTGTGGACGAAGGACTTTTTTTGTGAACAGCTTGCTTTTCAAAGCAAAAAATCCTGAGAACACCAATGTCAGCGATATAAATCCGTGTAAATCCGTGAAATCCGCGGTTAAATATAATTTTATAAATCCCGTAATCTTGTCTGAAATCTCAGCGTTCTCATCGGTCTCTGCGGCTAAATATAGATTAGTTCGGAACTTGACGGGGGTGGGGGTTGGGGATAGACTTGCGGGCGTGGAAAGAGAAAATAAAAAACCTGTTATCGGCATATTGGGCGGAATCGGCTCGGGTAAGAGTACAGCAGCAGCGGAATTCGAAAGGCTCGGCTGCGGCCTAATAGACGCCGACAAAATCGCACATCAACTGCTCGATGAGCCTCAAATAAAGAAAAAGGTAATCGAGGCGTTCGGCAGCTCTATTCTTAATAAGGATAATAAAATCGGCAGAAAGAAATTAGCTGATATTGTCTTCGCCGAAAGGAGTAAACTTACGCAGCTTAACAATATTATTCACCCTGCTGTTTTACAAAAAGCAGAAGAGCTAATCGAGCAATTTAACAGTAAGCCTGAGGTGAAGGCAATCGTGCTCGATATGCCGCTATTGTTAGAAATCGGCTGGAAAAAATGGTGCGAAAGGCTAATTTTTATCGACTGCAAAGCGGAAAAAAGGGCTGAAAGAAGCCAAAAAACGCACTATTTTGACGAAAACCAGTTAAAAATTCGAGAAAATTTACAGATTTCTCTGGACAAAAAGCAGGCCATAGCCGAAAATACAATTGATAATAACTCAGAGCTTTCATCGCTGAAAAGACAAGTCGCTGAAATCTTCTCAAATATTGTGGAAAAGTAATTGGGGTTTATTATAGAACGCTCTTACTGTTAAGACTCTTAAAAGAATTTAATTTTATCTCAGCTATTCGGAAATTCAAATCCAGTTGAATTAATATAAGAAACTTTCTTGATAACTTAACAATTTTTCAAATTTACAAAGGAGCAGATATGGCTAAGACAGCCACAAAAAGCAGAAAACGAAAGAAACCGAGGAAAAGCAGCGTAGCTGAAAAAGAGCTCGCCGAAGGTGCGGTTGCGGCCGAAGAGGCAAAAACAGAACCTTCAGAAAAAACCAAGGAAGAAATGACGAAAAAAGAGCTTGAAGAATCGACGCACGCCAAGTACGAGCGGATTAAAAAGGGAAACCTGTACCTGACCGATTTGCAAAAGCTCGACGTCGCTGAACTGCACGACCTTGCGAAAAAAGAGAAAATCACCGACTACAGCGCACTTAAAAAGCAGGACCTCATCTTCAGGATTCTCAAGGAGCGTATCCAGCAGAACGGCCTGCTGTACGGTGAAGGCGTTCTTGAAGTGCTGCCGGACGGCTATGGTTTTTTGCGTAATCCCGATTACAATTACCTTTCGAGCCCGGACGATATATACGTCTCTCCATCGCAAATCAAGCGTTTCGGTCTGCGGACGGGCAATATAGTTTCGGGCCAAATTCGGCCTCCAAAAGATTCGGAAAAATACTTTGCCCTGCTTCGAGTCGAGGCAATCAACTATGAGAACCCCGACAACCTCGCAGAAAAAGTGGTATTCAGCGACCTGACGCCGCTGCACCCGGAACAAAGGATAATTCTCGAAACATCGGCTGAAGAGCTTAATATGCGTATAATCGATTTGATAACACCGGTCGGTATGGGGCAGCGCGGGCTGATTGTCGCACCGCCGAGAACCGGAAAGACCATCCTGCTGCAAAAAATCGCTAACGCAATAAGCACAAATTATCCCGACGTCAGACTTATCGTCCTGCTTATTGACGAGCGTCCCGAAGAGGTTACAGAGATGGAACGCAAAACGGCCGCCGACGTCGAGGTCATAAGCTCGACTTTCGACGAGCCCGCAGCCCGTCACTGCCAGGTGGCAGAGGTGGTAATCGAAAAGGCCAAGCGCCTGGTGGAATACGGCGAGAATGTCGTTATCCTGCTGGACTCGATAACGCGTCTTGCCCGTGCGTATAATACGGAGATGCCGCATTCGGGTAAAATACTTACCGGCGGTGTCGATGCAGGCGCTATGCAGATGCCGAAGAAATTCTTCGGAGCGGCGAGAAACGTCGAACACGGCGGGTCTCTGACAATCTTTGCAACTGCACTTATCGATACAGGCTCGAAAATGGACGAGGTCATCTTCGAGGAGTTCAAGGCGACCGGCAATATGGAGCTTCACTTAGACAGGCGGCTTGTGGATAAGCGTGTCTGGCCTTCCATCGATATAAGCAGAAGCGGAACGAGAAGAGAAGAGCTGCTGCTTGATAAAAAGGAGCTCGAGCTGGTTTATCGGCTGAGAAGAGTGCTGAGTGACCTGAATCCAATCGAAGCGGTAGAGCTGCTAAAAGGCAGACTCGCCAAGTGCCGTTCAAACGCCGAGTTTTTGATGACGATGAACATAGATTAAAAACAGCTATATAAATTCGAGGCGGGCGGCAATTTGTATTCGGTGCCAGGGTAAAAAACAACAGCATTGCTGTTAATTGTTGTCTTTACAACAAAAGCCTTTTTTACTAATATGTAATTCCGGTTTGCGGGTGGGGTAGAGGCCGCATTGAGCGGTTCGACTATGACCACCACAGCCGGAATTTTTGTTATCCGGAAATGCTTTGTAGAAAAAAAACTGGTTAAGCTGTCATTCCGCACTTGATGCGGAATCCAGACCATTGAAAAGATAGATTCCTGCTTGCGCAGGAATGACAATAGAAGTGTTTTCTACAAGGTAACCTGGAAACGGCATTCGAAGGACAATTATGAAAGAAAAATTGTCGAAAGTTTATAAGCCGAAAGAAATCGAAAAGCAGGCTGAGGCAATCTGGGTCAAGGGCAAATATTTTCACGCTTTAACCAAAGCCGAGGGCAAATCTGAGAAGTCTAAAAATTACTGTATTGTGATACCGCCGCCGAACGTTACGGCCCCGCTTCATCTCGGCCATGCGCTTAATAATACGCTGCAGGATATCCTGATTCGCTTTCGGCGGATGCAGGGCTTTAATACGCTGTGGCTTCCGGGGACGGACCACGCAGGTATAGCAACGCAGACGGTTGTCGAAAAAAGAATACTTGCTGAAGAAGGCAAACGGCGAACAGATTTCGAAAGGGAGGAATTCGTCGCGCGTGTGCAGGCGTGGAAGGACGAATACGAGGCGACGATAATCGAGCAGCTAAAGGCAATGGGGTGCTCGTGCGACTGGCAGCGGACGCGGTTTACAATGGATGACATTTGCGCCAAGGCCGTCCGGGCAGCGTTCTTCAAGCTGTTCAAGGAAGGGCTTATCTACCGCGGCAAACGCTTGGTAAACTGGGACCCGGCAACGCAGACGGTGCTGGCAGACGACGAGGTCGAGCATGAAACAATAAAGGGACACTTCTGGTATATGAAGTATCCGCTTGAAGAACCTGTTGAGATTGAAGGAAAAATTATCGAGCACATAACGGTTGCGACGACACGGCCTGAAACGATGCTCGGTGACACAGCAGTTGCGATGAACCCGGCGGACCCGCGGGCAAAAGAGCTTGTCGGCAAAAAAGTTAGACTGCCGATAGTCGGCAGGATTATACCCATCATCGCCGATGAGCACGTCGTTCTGCGCGGCAAACACGGGCAAGATGCCCGTGCCACAGACGAGAAGGCGAAATTTTCCACCGGCTTTTTGAAAGTAACGCCTGCTCACGACCCGGATGACTGGGAAATCGGCCAACGAAATAATCTCGAAGTCATAAACGTACTTGCACCGGACGGCAGTATCAGTGACAAACACGGCTGGTCAGACTGGGAGAAGATTAAAAATCCCGATGTCGAGAACCTTATTGGAATGGACCGATTCGAGGCGAGAGAGGCTGTTGTCGAATGGTTCCGGCAGGAAAAGCTCTTAGAAGATGTGCGTGAATATACACACGAGGTCGGCCACAGCTACCGAAGCCATGTTCCAATCGAGCCTTATCTTTCCGACCAGTGGTATATCGCAGTTAAAAAACCGATTGAGCATTTGGCAGAAAAATTCGGCAGCGGTTTAATCGAAGGAACCGATGTGCCGGTGAATTCACTTGCGGGATTAGCATTAAAACCTCTTCTTGACGGCAGGTTGCGTTTTATCCCTGAAAGATACGCTAAAACATACCAAAGCTGGCTCGAGAACCTGCGTGACTGGCCTATCAGCAGACAGTTGTGGTGGGGACACAGGATACCGATTTGGCGAAAATCTGTTTCAGATGACAGCCAGTATAATATTCTAAAACAAGTACTCCAGTTATTTGCGAAAAATATCAAAAACAAGAGTGTTCATTTTAGAAGCTGGGGTTTATTAACACAAACAGAAATAAGCTTAAAAACAACAAAAAAAGGGAGCGTGGAAGAACCATACGATATTTGCGCTTGCCTTCTTAATGACAATGACGAAATCGAAAAAGACCTTAAGGATCAAGGATTTGAGAGAGACACTGACGTTCTTGATACGTGGTTTTCGTCAGCGTTGTGGCCTTTTAGTACGATGGGCTGGCCTGAAGAAACGGGCGAATTGGAAGAATTTTACCCGACGGATGTTCTGTGCACCGCGCGCGAGATTATAACACTGTGGGTATCGAGAATGGTGATGATGGGCCAGTACTGCAGGGGCGAGATTCCGTTCAGTGACGTTTATATTCACGCGATGATACAGGACGGTGAGGGCAGGAAGATGTCGAAGAGCCTGGGCAACGGGATTGACCCCTTAGTAGTAATCGACAGCCACGGCGCAGACGCGATGCGTTTTACCATTGCTTCGATGACTACCGAAACGCAGGATGTGCGAATGCCGGTGGTGCGAATGACGCTTCCCGACGGTCGGGAAGCGAACACATCGCCGAAATTCGATATCGGCAGAAACTTCTGCAATAAGCTCTGGAACGCCTCGCGTTTTGCACTGACGAACCTGGAGGGAATCGATACTGAAAATTTCGACAAAGAGAAACTGACAATAACCGACAGATGGATTCTTTCGAGGCTGGCGCGAACTATAAGCGAGGTTACAAAATCGCTGGAGGGGTATAAATACAGCGAGCCGGCTTCTGTGCTTTATAAATTTTTCTGGAACGATTTTTGCGACTGGTACCTCGAGTGGATAAAGTCACGGATACGGGATGAGCAGGAAAAGGGTGTTGCACAGAATGTACTGGCATTTGTGCTGGATGAGATTCTGCGGTTGCTGCATCCGTTCGCGCCGTTCATTACCGAAGGAATCTTTCAGAATCTGGTTGAAACTGCACCCGAAAGAAAGCTGGCCGGTTTGGCAGAAGCTGAGAATTCAAAGAGTCTTTCAGTTGCACAATGGCCTGAACAAATTGACAATTTCGTCGATGAAAAAGCGGAAAAAGAAATCGAGCTTGTACAGCAAGCAATTCGCACTATAAGGGACATTCGAAGCGGCAGGGATATCGCACCGAAGGAACTGTTGACGGTATCGGCAAGAGCACAGCAGGAAAATGCAGATATACTGAATCGAAACGCGAAGCTCATTGAACAGTTGGCCGGCGCGAAAAACTTCGAGGCAGGTATCGAGACAGAAAAACCTGCAAATGCGGCGGTAGCAATCTGTGATACAACCGAGTTTTATGTTCACGATGCAATCGACGTCGTGGCTGAAAGAGCAAAGCTTGAAAAGCAAAAACAGCAACTGGAAGAGGCCAAAAAAAATCTCGATGAAAAGCTGGCCAATCAGGATTTTGTTACGAAGGCAAAGCCCGAAATCGTTGCAAAAACAAGAGAAAAGCTGGCTGAGACAAACGAGCAGTTACAAACGGTGGAAAAACACCTACACGAGCTGGAAAAATAGTGTAAAATATTTAAAGTGAAAGCGTCTTATATAATAGCGTTGACAGTTAAGATATATTCAGGGTGAATAAAATGGACGTGCAGGCGGAATTATCACGTATAATCATTAACGAGATGTCCGACCAGCAGATTATTGTTCTGAAGGAATGTACGGGCGAGCGGAGTTTTCCTATAGTTATCGGGATTTCAGAAATTTTCGCAATCGACCGCCGGCTCAAGGGCATCACTCCGCCCCGGCCGATGACACACGATTTATTAGACAGCGTGATTAAAAACCTGGGCGCAAGAATCGAAAAAATAGTGATTAACGATTTGCGTCACCATACTTTTTTTGCAAAAATTACGCTGGGTATGAACGGCAAGAAAATCGAGATTGATTCGCGCCCTTCGGACGCAATCGCACTCGGTGTTGCTTCAAACACCCCTATTTATGTTTCGGAGCATGTTTTTCGCAAGGCCTCTGAGTAAAAGTAATAATCAGGGCAACAGCCACAGCGATGCAAAGTAGGCTGTCAGCAACGTTAAAAGCCGGCCAGGGCTTTAATCCTGGCCAGTAAACCACCTCAATAAAGTCACGGACGCGGCCGGCATTAAACAACCTATCGAAAAGATTCCCACAGATACCCGCAGTAAACAAACCAAGCACTACATAAAGTAATTTACTTTTGATACCCGCGAAAAAAAAGACAAATAAAACAACAAACAAAGCGATAAAAGAAATGGCCGTTAAGAGCACACGTGCGCCCTCCAACAAGCCGAAGGCGGCACCCTGATTCACAGCCATCACGAGCGTGATAAATCCTTTGATAACCGGAAACCTTAAATCAGGCTGTTGTCTCAGGAAATCAAAAACTTCCTTTTTAGTCAGCAAGTCCGCTATCAGCCCTCCTGCTGCAAGAGACCAAAAGATGATATGAGCCCACAAATCCGGCAGGTGATTTTTTCCGAATCCAGACAAAAAAACCCGACACCTGGGTCGGGCATCTAATTCTTTCTCCTGCGGTTCTGCCATTACTTAAAACGCGTTTGCCCAAATAAAAAAAGCCAAAACAAAAAACACGGCAATGCTGTTATTGCGAATATCCTTTTATCCACCTTTCGAGTTTTTCCGCACTCGGCTGGTCGGGCCTTATTCTCAAGGACATATTCCACTGCTCAACCGCCTTTGACCTGTGGGCCTCGTCAATCGAGCCATCGGGCTGTCTTCCCTGGAAGATATAAGCGACACCGAGGCCGTTATAGGACTCCCAGTCCATATCGTCTATCCTGAGTGCTCGAGTGTAACTTTCCACGGCTTTGTCGGCACTGTCGAGCTTCAAATAACAATAGCCGAGGTTTCTATAAGCAAGAGAATTGTCCGGCTCAAGCTCAACGACGCTCAAAAGAAGCTCCTTTGCAGGCTCCTTACGATTGGTTCTGGCATAAGCCATAGCAAGAGAAATCATAATATCAGTGTTGCGAGTTTCTCTTTCGAGGACTCTCTTATAATATCTAATGGCCTGCTCATAATCGGCTTTTTCATCGTAAATATTACCGAGCATCTTGTAAATTTTGGGGACATTGGGGTCGATTTGCTCTGCGCGGAGGCCGTATTTCAAGGCGTTGTCATAGTCCTCAATCATATAGGCGCATTGAGCATTGTTTACGTGAGCCTCGAGATGGTCGGGATTCAATTCGCACGCCCTGCTGTAAGCTTTGATGGCACGAGCGAATTTTTCCATAATCTGATATACCCTGCCGAGATTATAATAATCGTCAAAAGACCAGGGAAATAATTTCGTTGCCCTTTCATAAGCAGCGGCGCTTTTTTCATATTCTTTGATTTCCATGTAAATATCGCCGAGCAGAGAATAAGCGAGGGAATACTTTTTATTCAACTGAACGGCACTATTGAGCTTTGCTATAGCCTGCTCATTTTCCTGAAGCTCTGCGTGCATTACGGCGTCGATGTATAAATCGCGAGCCTTGTTTCCACTGCGATGGCAGCCCGAAAGCAGTGTTATACTTAAAAGAGACAAAAAACAAATAAACTTTCCACACGAGCTGTCAGACACGAACAGTTCCCTTTCGATTTAAGCCTTCCTTGCTACAGTTACCTATAAAATCGGCCAAAAAGCGGAAATTTCTGCAAATTATATCAAAGTAAAGACCTATGTCAAAAATTTTATCGACATAAAATTTTTGTTTTGATAAGTCTTTTTCGTAAATGTTTGACAAACAGCGGCAGAATTTGTATCGTATTATGTTAATATAGTTAAACTTTGGATTACGGACGAGGCTAAACCTCGTCCATTGTTTAGTATCATTGAAGGGTTTTTATCTATGGCTAAAAAAAAGATGTTTCTGAAGAAAAAGCCATTTGCTTTAATTATAAGGGACGGGTGGGGGTACAACCCGAGAGCCGAAGAAGACAAGATTAACGCTGTAAAATGTGCAAAAGTGCCTGTTGACGACATGCTTATGTCAGAGTACCCTCATACCCTAATCCACACTTACGGCCAATATGTTGGTCTTCCAGCCGGCACAATGGGAAACAGCGAAGTCGGTCATCAGAATATCGGGGCCGGCAGAATGGTACCCCAGGAATCGGTCAGAATCAGCAATTTCATCAAAGAGGGCAGTTTTTTCGAAAATGAAGAATTTCTCAATATGATTAAATTCACCAAGGAGCATAACGGCAAAATGCACCTTCTGGGGCTCTGCAGCGATATCGGGGTACATTCGCTGCTGAATCATTTGTACGGCCTGCTCAAGCTTGCAAAAAGACATAATATCGAAAAAGTTTTTATTCACGCGTTCACCGACGGCCGAGACTCACCGCCGGACAGCGGCGCAGGCTACATTGAAACAATAGAGGCAAAAGC
>CAYXGT010000095.1:0-9929 GCA_964464635.1 uncultured Pirellulales bacterium
GCTCTACAAATCAAACCTTTTTATGCAAAACAAACCCAATTCACCAGGTGTCCAATATGACATTAATTCTTATTCTACAAGGACATACAAAAAATATGTGCTTAAAAGCACTCCCAAAAACAAAGCCAAACGAACCCAAAACGAACCCAATTTTAGCCCAAAATTGGCTTTGTTTTTCCCAATATTGGCTTTGTTACCTGCCTATCGGATTGACAGCTTCAGGAGTGTGATCTATTGTGGCAGAATTAGAGAATATTATGAAAAATCAAAGCAAAAACAGATTTGGTCGGCGTAGTTTGAAACTGCTGCTCTTAACAGCTTGCGTAATCTCCTCTTGCTGCGGGCAGAAAAATATCCGCTCCCGGGCGTCGATTCGGGTCGATGTAGAGAAAAACTTGCATTGGCTGATAAGTGAGGAGGATACGGACGGTGACAAAAAAATCACAATGGATGACCGCTTCATTGAAGGCAATCGGGGCGATAAAAAATTCCTTCTCATAGATGTAAATGACCAGTCCTGCGAGATAACCGGAACGTACTACTTGTCCAACCTGTTGCAGGAGCTGAAGCTCAGCGAGCAAAAGCATCAGAAGATTACGGCGCTTCAGACAGAAAGAATTTTCGAAAATCCCGTCGGCCGCATCAGCCGCTGTATCCGCGAGCTCTACTGGGACGGCCTTACCAGAAGTATCGATGAAGAAAATATAGTGCCTTTATTTACAGACAGCAAAACTACTACTGTTGATGGATTTCGATATATCTACGTGCCGCATACAGATAATATTGCCTACGAGTATTTTTCAAAGGTTGCCGGCAGGCACCCTGAATTAAAAATCAAGGTTGTGCGTCTGCCCGAAGTTGTAACGGCAGAATGGGTCAAGAGCAGGGACGGCTACCACGGCCTGTTAAGTCTCGCCCTGAAACGAACTTCGGATGGAGACTTGCAGGGTGTGCCGTTTGTCGTGCCCGGCGGCAGGTTCAACGAGATGTACGGCTGGGACAGCTATTTCGAATCGCTGGGTTTGCTGGTGGACGAGCGGGTGGAATTAGCGAAGGCGATGGTGGACAACTTCGTTTATGAAATCAACCATTACGGCAAAATTCTAAATGCCAACCGCTCCTATTATCTCACCCGTTCTCAGCCACCATTCCTGACTTCAATGGCCCTGGCTGTATATGAACATCTGCCAAGGGACAGTGAAAGCAAACAGTGGCTGAAAAAGGTTCTCGAGGCTGCGATTAAGGAATACCGTATTGTATGGATGGGCGAAAAGCGGCTGACACAGACAGGCCTTAGCAGATACTTCGGCGAAGGCATCGGCGTGCCGCCGGAAGTTGAGCCCGGCCATTTCGATGCGGTGTTCAAAAAATATGCAAAAAAATATGATATGGAACCAGACAAATTTGAGCAGGCCTATAGGGAGGGAAATTTAGAAGCGGCGGAAATGGACGAGTATTTTAAGCACGACCGTGCTATGCGTGAATCCGGCCACGATACCACTTACCGCTGGGAGGACCGCTGTGCAGACTTCGTAACGGTGGATCTGAATTGCCTTATCTACAAGATTGAAATGGATTTGGCGAAAACAATCGAAAACGAGTTCGCCGACAATCTTAAACTCGAAGACGGCACAATAGAAAAAAGTGCCGAGTGGTACGAGCAGGCCAAAAAGAGAAAAGAATTAATAAATAAATATCTCTGGGATGCGGAGCAGGGTATGTTTTTTGATTACGATTTGGTTAATAAAAGAAGGAAAGTTTATGTAACACCGGTAGTATTTTATCCTTTATGGTCAGGTGTTGCCACGAAAGAGCAGGCCAAATCCATTGTCGAGAATGCGCTTTGCCGGCTGGAGATGGCCGGAGGTCTGGCAGGCTCAACCGAGAAGGCCCGCGGGGAAATTTCAGAAGATAGGCCTTCGCGGCAGTGGGACTATCCTTACGGCTGGGCTCCACACCAAATGCTTGCCTGGCAAGGGCTCCTAAATTACGGTTTCGACGATGCGGCCCAGCGGTTAATGTACCGGTGGCTTTATACCATAACCATAAACGCCAGAAACTATAACGGTACTATACCCGAAAAATTCGACGTTGTTAACCGCTCGCATAGTGTTTTCGCGGAGTACGGCAATGTCGGGACGAAATTTGCCTATATTACACAAGAAGGGTTCGGCTGGATGAATGCCGGCTACCAATTGGGCTTAAAGCACCTGCAGCCGGGGCTCCGCAGCAAACTCAGGCAGCTTATGCCCCCTGAATGGGTCTTTCAAAAAGTAAAAACGAAGCCGGCAATCAGTGAAAATCCGCAAATCCGGAGCGCTGAGGACGGATAATAAAAGACGGATACTTATATTATATTTTTTATATTTGGTTGTTGCCTTTTCGGGGCGGAGCGGATAATATGCCGGTTCGTGGTAAATATTGACGGCCAGTATTTACGCCAGGATATTTCTTAAAGTTAAGGAACGAAAAGAATGAATATTTATGTAGGTAACTTGTCATTTGACGTAAGCGAAGACGAACTGAGAAAAACATTCGAGGAGTTCGGCGAAGTCACAGAGGTCCGCCTGATAATGGATAAGTTCAGCGGCAAATCGAAGGGATTCGGCTTTATCGAGATGACGTCCAAAGAAGAGGCAGAAAAGGCAATCGCTGAAATGAACGGCAAAGAGTTCAACGGACGTGCTATAAATGTTAACGAAGCCCGGCCTAAGGTCGATCGCGGCGGCAGAGGCGGCGGCGGAAGAGGCGGCGGCAGCAGAGGCGGCGGCAGCAGAGGCGGCGGCGGAAAAAGAGGCGGCTTCGGCGGTAAAAGCCGAGGTGGTTTCGGAAACAGCCGAGGCGGAAGGTATTAAATAAACGCCCCTGCCGGACGGCAGGGCTAACCGAAAAAATTAACCCCGCAATAAACACAAAGGTGTAATTGCGGGGTTATGTATTTCAAATTATTACTCGGGAGGCATCAAGCGACATCGGCGAGGCCGAGCGTGTCGCCGAACTTCGCAAGCAATGCCTTGCGGATATTTTTATGCTCTGCTTTTGTGAGCATCGGGTCGGAGGCAGCTAAACAAAAGGCATTTTTTCTGGCCATCATGAGCAGCTCATAATCGTCAATAATATCCGCGATTTTCAAATCGGGCAGGCCGTGCTGGCGAGTGCTGAATAACTCGCCCGGCCCACGCAGACGCAGGTCCTGCTCGGCGATTTCAAAACCGTCATTGCTCCTTGTCATTATCTGGAGCCTGCTTTTGGCTTTTTCGTCGGCAGAATCGGAAAATAAGAAGCAGTAGGATTTGTTCTGTCCCCTTCCGATGCGGCCTCTGAGCTGGTGCAATTGTGCCAGGCCGAAACGGTCGGCACCCTCGATAACCATAATGGTAGCGTTTGGGACATCGACGCCGACCTCGATAACAATGGTCGAGATGAGAATACTAATTCTGCCGGCTCTGAAATCTGCCATAGTATTTTGTTTTTTGGCAGAGGGCATCTGGCCGTGAAGGAGGCTTACTTTGAATTCAGGGAAGACCTCTTTCGATAATTTGTGCCACTGGTCGGTGGCAGCCTTGATGTCGCCGTCCGGCTCGACGGAGGTGATTCTCGGATAGACAAAATAGGCCTGCCTTTTTGCCTTTATTCTTTCGCGAATAAATTCGTACGCTTTTGCCCTGTCAGTCTTATCGACCCATCGGGTGATGACCTCGCCTCTGCCTGGCGGGCACTTGTTTATAACCGAGACATCAAGGTCACCGAAAGCGGTCATTGCGAGCGTTCGCGGGATAGGTGTAGCGGTCATAACAAGATAGTGCGGCGTTGCCTGCTTTCGCAGGGTTGCCCTCTGTCGGACGCCGAATTTGTGCTGTTCGTCAACAATCACAAGGGCAAGTGATTTAAACTTGACGTCAGCCTGCAGAAGAGCGACCGTCCCAACAACAATATCTATCTGGCCTGATTTTATCTGCTGGAGGATTTCTTTTCTTTTTTTGCCGGTAAGCCCGCCGGTGATTAAAAGCCTTTTGACGGCGCTGCCCTTGAGGTATCTTTCCATACTTATAAAGTGCTGGCTTGCGAGGATTTCAGTCGGTGCCATAATTGCGACCTGTTTTTTGTTGGCGACTGCGAGCAAGGCTGCGTAAAGGGCGACAACGGTCTTGCCGGAACCGACGTCACCCTGCAGGAGGCGGTTCATCGGCTCAGGCTTTGACATACCGGTTACGATTTCGTTTATTACCTTATCCTGGTCATCGGTGAGCAAAAACGGAAAACGTTTTCTTATTCGGCTGTCAATTTTGTCGGTCAGCTTCATTTTTACAGCAGACGAAAAATGTTTAGCCCTGTACCTGCGAAGTGCCAGGCCGAGCTGCATTAAAAAGAGCTCATCATATTTCAGGCGGCGCTTCGCCTGAGCGAGCTTTTTTTCATCGGGCGGTGAATGTATCCATTCGAAGGCCTGTCTTCTGTCAACAAGGCCTGCTTTTTTACGAAACCGCTCATCATAAAATTCGTCGACGAGCTCATCGAGGCAGCTAAGTAAAGGTTTTATTATCCGCTTGATTTGCCTGCTTGTTAATCCTGCAGAGGCTGAATAAACAGCACCGCCGAAAGAGGCCTCAACGTCGATGTCTTTGCCATCAAGGACAACGAACCTGGGATTGGTGAGCTGCACCTGATGCTTATAGATACTGACTTTTCCAGAGACGGCAATGAGCTGTCCCGGCTGAAGCTTATCTCTCAAGAATGAGCCGTGAAACCAGATAATTCTGCAGACACCGGTCTGGTCTGCGATAAGAGCTTCAAAAATTGGTGGATTTCTGAAGGATTGAAAGTCAGTTGATTCGACCTGTCCGATGACGGTGACATTGCAATTTTTGCGCATTTGCGCTATTTTTATTGCCGGCGGGATAAAGTGCCAGTCTCTTGGGAAATATTCGAGCAGCTCTCCCGCGGTTTTGACACCCAGTTGAGCAAAGATGCCGGCCCTGGCTGGTCCGACACCTTTTAAGAACTGCACCGGTGTTGAAAGCTCGAAAGGCTTAATAGTCAGCTTTTCAACTTCTATCAGTCTTTTCTGCCCCGAGCTTTTTGAATATCGAACTTCTGCGTTTTGGTTAGTTATATCATTTGCCACGGCTGTTATTCCGGTTTTCTGTGATTCTTGAAACAGTGTAGTATTATATCACAAGGATAAAAAAAAGAAATGAGATACCAATATTTTTTGGATTCCCGCTTACGCGGGAATGACACAGTGTTTTCACTTTGCTGTCGCAGCAACCCACGCTGCTATCATTGCCAGCATAGCAATTACCGTTGCTATTAATGCAACCCAGAAATTTCTGGTAGAAATCCTGCACATTTCAATCATTGTCTCCGTTTGCAGCGATTCTTGGATGTTATGTGCAATTTCTGTTTCCGTAATTTCATTATTAGCTAAATATTTCCCAGCTATTGCCATTCTTGTAACACTCGCCCCAACTTCTTTAGCTAATTTTTGAATTTTTTCTAATCTAAAACCTGCGTTTTCCTCTCCCAAAATAGAAATCAATTCGTCCCGTTTTTTCTTAATTTCTTTCCGTGTCATCTCTTATTCCTATTTTTCAAAGAAATATATTAATGTCATTCCTGCACCTGTTTCCACAGTGGTGACAACCTTACTCATGAATGACAAGGTAATAAAAGCCAAAATCATACAACATGTCATACCTGCGAAGGCAGGTATCCATTTATCTTGACAATTGATTATAAAGGTCAGTCCATAATGGATTTTCCTTTTCAATCAATTTAATTTTCCACTGTCTCTTCCATTTTTTGATTCTCTTTTCTCTTGATATTGCGTCGTCAATGTTATTATATACCTCATAATAAACAAGATTATGCACTCGATACTTTTTCGTGAAACCATCGACTAAATCATTTTTATGCTCGTACACCCTCTTGATTAAATTATTTGTTAGTCCAGTGTAAAGTGTTCCATTCCTTTTACTTGCAAGAATGTAAACAAAATACTGTTTCATATTTTCTGGATTCCCGCTTTCGCGGGAATGACACACTATTTTAAGAGAACACACCTTTTATTCTTTGAATCCATACTCACCAATTAGTTTTACGAACCTGACGTCGCAGACGGCCTGCTCGGCGCAGCCGATGAGTTTCTTTTGACATAGTATAAGTCTTTGTACCGAGCTGCTGCCGACGGGCGCGATAATCAGGCCGCCGGTGACAAGCTGCTCTAAAAGAGGCTCAGGTATTTTGGGGACAGCAGCAGTTATCATAATGCGGTCGAACTCCTTTTTTTCAGGCCAGCCGCTACTGCCATCACCGATGCAAAATTCTATGTTGCTAAATTTGAGTCTGCCAAGAACAGCCTGTGCGGATTCAGATAGCTGGTTGAACCTCTCTACGGTATAGACTTTTTTGACGAGGCAGGCAAGGACTGCTGACTGGTATCCGCTGCCGGTGCCCACTTCGAGAACTTCAAAAGAAGGTTTGAGTTTCAATTCCTGTGTCATAAGAGCAACTATATAAGGCTGAGAAATAGTCTGACCCAAACCGACAGGCAGCGGGCCGTCAGCATACGCCTGCGATTTGGAGGTGGCGGGCACGAACTGGTGTCTCGGCAGCTCAGCCATAACCTTTAACACACTTGGGTCGGTAATGTCGCGGCCTTTGAGGTCGAATCTAACCATCTGCTCACGAGCGAGCGTGAATTTATCTTCCCTGGCGTCCATATATATAATATTCCATTGTCAGGGGCTTTTTGCAAACCAATTCTGAACATATTTGATTGCCATTGACAGGGTAAATGATAAAATAGCAATAACCGTTAAATATAATATTTATAAAAAATTCTCAGGAGCGAAAAAAATGAAGATTAAAAAAATTCTTTTCTATCTGTTAGCGGGAATGTTAGGCGCATGCGTGCCGGTTATGTCACTGCATCCGCTATACACGGATAAAGACGTTGTCTTCGAGGAAAAGATATTAGGCAGGTGGTTTGGTGAAGAGGAGGGCAATATTTTTGAATTCTCACGCTCCGAAGAATCGCCAAAAAGATACCAGCTCATCTTCACCGACAAAGAGGGACAAAAAGGTCAATTCGAGGCACAGTTAGTGAAGCTGGAAGACAAGCTCTTTCTCGATATTTACCCCGAGGAGTTTGCCTGCGATATAGAAGATGCGAATAAAGCAGAATGGTTTTATAATGCTTTCTTTTTCATACCGGCACACACTTTCGCTAAAGTTGATTATAAAGAACCGAAGCTGAAGCTGACGTTAACCGACGACGAGAAGATGAAAGAGCTGCTCGAAGCCGACCCGAATGCCGTCAAATTCGAATCGGTCGATGACGGAGTGATATTGACAGCTTCGCCGAAAGAGCTTCAGAAATTTGTGCTAAAATATGCCGATGACGAACGACTTTTCTCAGAAGAAATTGAACTGGTTCGCAAAAAAGCAAAAGACCCGAACGAGGCTGGTAAAAAGAAGGATTGATATAAAACAAATAAAAATGTCAGCAGATAAACAAACAACGTGGCGTCAGAGTGGCCGGCAAGGTCCGTTCGGACAAAGCAGGCGTTACTTAGTAGAAGTCGATACAAGCTCTACTCAGCAGATTTTCACGGATTGCTTAGTTGTGGGTGCAGGGATTGCGGGGCTTCGGGCGGCAATTGAGGCGGCGGAGAACTGCAAAGTCATTGTTGTCTGTAAAGGCAAACTCGACGAAAGCAATACCTGGAAGGCACAGGGGGGGGTAGCCTCGGTGATTGAAAAGAAAGACTCTTTCGAATCCCACATATCGGATACGATAAAGACCGGCTGTGGTCTCGCTGACGAAGGGGTGGTCGATATGGTTATCCGCCAGGGGCCGGAGCTGATAGAGCAATTGATTCGCTGGGGCGCCGGATTCGACAAATCCGCAGGCCATTTGACGGCGACGATTGAAGGAGGACATTCACACAATCGAATAATTCATGCACACGGAGACGAGACGGGTCGAATAATAGCAGAAACCCTGATAAAAATCGCAAAACAGCGTCAGAACATAAAGATAGTGGAAAATTTCTTTGCCATAGACTTGCTGTGCAACGACGAAAACAAATGCTCAGGTATAATCGGCCAGGACAAGCGGGGCAGACAAATAATCTGGGCGGCGAAGACGATACTGGCAACTGGCGGAGCGGGCAAGCTGTACAGGGAAACGACTAACCCGGATGTTGCGACGGCTGACGGCATTGCAATGGCCTGGCGTGCGGGGGCGGTTCTTCAGGATTTGGAATTTTTACAGTTTCACCCCACGACTTTGTATGTCGCCGGCGCATCAAGGGCTTTGATTACCGAAGCTCTTCGCGGCGAAGGCGCTATTCTTCGAGATGCCAAAGGCAGAGCGTTTATGAAGGAGTACCATAAAGATGCGGAGCTGGCACCGCGCGATGTGGTGAGCAGAGCATGCCTTATGCAGATGCTGAAAACCAAATCAACACATATTTACCTTGATGTTCGGCACTTAGACAAGAAATATGTCGCCAAAAGATTTCCGCATATTTTCGAGCTGTGTGAAAGCTTCGATATAAACATCGGCAGTGACCTCATTCCTGTCCGGCCTAGCGCACACTACATAATCGGGGGAGTGAAAACCGACCGGTCAGCAAAAACGAGCATTAAAAATCTCTACGCCTGCGGCGAAGCCGCCGCCACGGGTCTGCATGGTGCAAACAGGCTTGCGAGCAACTCGCTTCTGGAAGGACTTGTCTTCGGCAGGGCAGCGGGAATAGACGCCTGCGAAAAAATAAGAGCCAAGAAAATCCGCGCCAGGGCTTTTGCGATTGAACAAAAAATTCCTCATTCAAACAGGACGCTGCTCGATACTGACGACGTAAGAAATTCTTTGAGGGCTCTGATGTGGCGGAACGTGGGAATAACCAGAAAAGCGAGGCCTCTGATAGAGGCACAGGAAATCATCCGGTTCTGGCAACGTTATGTAATGGACAAGACATTCGATTCACCTGCGGGTTGGGAATGCCAGAATATGCTAAGCGTGAGCCTTCTTATGGCCCGATGCGCCCAGCTTCGCCGTGAAAGCAGGGGCGTTCACTTCAGGGGTGATTTTCCCGACACGGACGAAAAAAACTTCAAAAAACATATAGAAATAAGTATCCAAACCGCCAATCCTTAGCTGTTCGAGAACAACTGCCGCCGATAAGGTCCTATATAATCAGGCAAAGTCATCTGAATTCGGCGATTGTCATTCAATAAAGAATCTGCCGGTCGAAAAGGATAATCTCGGACTTTTTTGCATTGACATCATCTTTAACAACTGATATAATAAAATCAGCCTTCGAAAATTGAGAATGTTACAGCTATTGAGCGAAAGCCGGTTCTAAAAGCCGATTTCAGGGCCGGCACTTTAAGTTGCATTGAGGGGAAAAATGATGAAAAGAAAAATTGTTTTGGGGTTAATTCTGTGCTTTATGGCGTTCTGGCTGACAGGCTGCCTGGAACAGCTTGGAGAGACCTCTGCTGAAGGAAAGAGAAGGCATACACGAGCAGCCCGTATTAACCAGCAGGAGCTGATAGGCGACATAGACAAGGTTCTGATGATGGACAAGCCCAGCAAATTGAGCGACAGAAGGATACCCTGAAACACTTTTGATTCACGGTTAAAACATAAGCAGATTGCAGGTTATCATCAAAGGGACTTGATTTTTGGAAATGCTCACCGATTACCTCAGACGGGTGATGGAATACAACTTATGGATAGTTGCAATCGAGCTTTTTCTTATCGGGCTGGTAGTTTACTGGGTGGTGGATTTTTTAGAAGGGACTCGTGGTGAAAGGTTATTCCGCAGCGTAATATTCATTTTAATCATCGGTTTTTTAGTTTTGAATCTTATCGTTAAGCGTCTCGATTTCGCAAGACTTCAATACCTTTACAACGG
>CAYXGT010000096.1:0-9615 GCA_964464635.1 uncultured Pirellulales bacterium
TGCCTGCGCGGGAGTGACAACCTGTTTGTTCCTTTTATTTTTCAAACATCAATAACTGTCGCCGGAGGAAAGGAGGGGGACTACGCGCTTATAGCCATATCAAATCGGGGTAGTGCCATTTCTATTAAATTAAGTTTCACTTTTCTAACTTGTCATTCCGCACTTGATGCGGAATCCATCGTCTAAAAACTGGGTTCACGCCTACGCGGGAATGACACAAAAGCTAGAGTTTCTTTTTAGAAGCTGCAGTATTAAGGCGAACCGGTTCATGTCGGAAAATCTATCGATTTGTTCAGAATCCCGACGTCAGGATTGAATTTCACAGGAAAATGAGGCTGTATGTTTTCCTTTTTTTGGGTGTTGTTTGCATTCAAAGCGGTTTGAAGCGGATGTAAGGCGGCTTTTATTTAATCTGGCACAATTATTGCTGCTATTTTGTTTAAGTTGAGAACTGACTGTTTGCAGCAGGACAAGGAAAGTACCTGCTCGAGATATATTTTGTATTTGGATGATGGTTGATTTTTAAAAAGCAAGTTTTAGGGCGTGTAAAGAATAATGGCTGAAGAAGAGCAGAAAGATACACGTGAGAACGATTCTGAAGTTGCCGGCGGCGGCGAAAGGCAAGAAATTTTGCCGCAGCAGGTCACCAACTATCAGAACAAAGTGGATAAAGCGCCGGAATCAGAGGAGCAATTGTACAAGGAGCTGCTTGGTACTTTGCAGAATAATCCTCGTAGGTTTACGGCTTTTCAGAAGATACTCGTTTTGTTTATTGTCTTTGTATCAGGGTCACTGGTTTATGTATTTTTAAGGTCCAGGCCAGCCTCGCCGAGACCGGCGGGTCGAGGCGGGCCGGTATCCGTTTCGGACTATGAGAAGCCGGCTGATACGGCAGAACAACAGAGACTTAAAGAATATGCCGAGGAGGTTGAAACCGAGATTCACACGGAGGAGCGGCCGGACGAAAAAGAGCAAGAAGAATCAGTACCTTCTTCACAAGAGCCGCTTTCACTGCAGGTTGCTCAGGATTTTTATAAGCAGAAAAATTACGAGATGGCTTATGAAGCCTACAAGAGTCTCGGGCAAAGGCTTATCATTGTGGAAAAGGATGATGAGTTGCTTGCTGACTTTCTTGGATTCAGGATGGCGGTTTGTGCCGGCAAGAGGGGCTATTTTGATGAGGCAGTGCGTTTATACAAGAATCTTTCCGGCAGCGATTCACCGGCAATACGGGCGTTTGCCGCCTATAACCGAAGCCTGTTAGAGCTGAGGAACAAACAATACCTGAATGCAAGGAGCTGTGCATACAAGTGTCTTGCGTTAATTGATGCGATTGAGCTTGATGATGAGCTGAGTTTTCTGATTTATCACAATTGTCATTTCATTGCCGCTCAATGCCTGACGGAGAGGATTTTGCTGTTTGCTGATAAGGATAACGAGGTTTGTGATGAGTTGTGGCCCGGCGGGCTGGAAATCGAGCTGTTTGATGGTTTAGATGAGCAGCAGGTTCGTTTTATGTTGAAATCGGGAGCGGAATTATCGGCCAGTGGACTGCTTAGCCCACAGATTAAAGAGCATACGGAGTTGGGCGAGCAGCAGCGACGGTGGTCTGTGGTATGCTGCGGAGCCTCCATCGAGGAGCTGATGAGCAGATTTGCCCTGGGCTGTGGTTTTGACGTCAATTGGGAGCAGGCCGCAGGCCTCGCGGCTCGCCTCGATTCGTCGAAGCGGGCCTTCGAGCCGAGGGCAGTAAAAGATGAGCAGCGGCTGAGGACAGGCGGTGTCCGCAAAAGAGCGGTGAATCTTTATCTTCGAGAGGCGAGTGCGGAAAGAATTGTTGAAACGGCAGCGGGTTCTGTTGGTTTGATGGCGGTCGTTGGTGAGAAAGGCGATATAACGATATATGAGCCTTCGGATTATATATCTGTTTCAGAACATATAACTTTATTAACCGACGAGGCTATCAGCCTTTGGCAGGGATTTTTGCTCAGATTCGGCGATGATAAGCGGATTGCAAATGTTCATTTTGCTCTTGGCTTACTGAAGAGTCAAAAAGGTAAATATGCCGAGGCGCTGGCGGAGTATAAGCTGGTGACGAATCAGTTCTCTACGTCGGCTTTAGCGCCATACGCATTATTGAATTCGAGCAGAATCAAGACCAATCTAAAGGATTATTTAAGTGCGCGTGAGCTTTTGTGCCATCTTGTGGAACAGTATCCGGATGCAGCGGTAGCCGATAAAGCCTGTTTATATCTTGCCGATGCGACGATGAAAGCCGGTTTTTTAGATGAAGCGTTTCGAGATTACAAGAAGGTTTACAACCTTGGTTTTTCAAAAGAGTCGCGGGCGGCTGCCGCACTTGGTGCGGGCAGGTGTGCTTACAGTCAGGAAGATTATGAGAGTGCTGCTGATTGGCTGGCAAGATATATCGAAGAGGTCAAGAGCAAGGCGAATAGGGAAATTTACGATGCGTATTTTCTATTGGGCAAGGCCGATATGGCTTTAGGCAGATATGAGAAGGCGGGTGAGGCTTTTGCTGCATTGATGGGAGGTCAACTGTCATCTCAGCAATACATACAGGCGGTTTCAGGTTTGGTGGATTCTTTTATTAAGCAGGAGCATTTTATAGAGGCACTTGGAGTTTTAGAGAATGTTCAGAGCAGCCGGTTGTCACAGGTTGAAAATGTCGAGATGTTACTGCTTAAGAGCCGGATTTTTCGGCAGATGGGTTTTGTTAACAAGGTGATAGCTTCACTTGGCGACAGGGCTGAGTATGTTTCCGAGCCGAAACTGAAAGCTCGTATGTTATTCGAACTGGCCGGCTGCTATATAGAGGAAGGTCGGCTTGAGCTTGCCCGCAGGAATCTGGCGCAGGTGCTTGTTCTCGTCGAACGCGGCAGTTTTTCAGATGAGGCTGCTGTTGAGCTGGCGGATGTGTGTCTGAGGATGGGCCAGGGTGAAAAAACGGTAGAGTTATGTACGAAGATTCTGGAGTTTGAGCCGGAAGAGCGGATAAAGAAAAGGGCACGGCTGCTGCTTGCAGAGGCTTATAAGCAGCAGAAGGAATACGAGAAGGCGGCGCTGGCTCTTCTGAATGGTTTTGAGAAAAATATTAAAACTGAATAGGATGATTTTCTGATAGCAAAATGAAAAATAAAAAGGATTTACACAAAGGTTTGTGTCTGAATGCCGGAGATTTTTGGTTTTTGGCTTTTTTCTTTTTAGCTTTAATGCTGCCGGCAGGCCCGCCTCGCGGCGAGGCCGCGGGCAATGCGTATGCCGGGGATTTATCCGGCGGTCTCGATGCGACGGAATTGCTTGAACCGCATTTGGAAGGGGATTGTAAGGATTTGAATTTTGTCAAACAAGCAGTGAAGGAAGGTGGTGTTGCTGAGCCGGTTGATGTGAAGCTGTTGGGTAAGATTGAGCCTGCCAGTGCCGATGTCGGCCTGAGCTTTGATGAAAAATTGTTTATAGTTAATTTGCTCTTCGAGGCTACAGGGCAAACCGAAGAAGCCAAGCGTCGGATATTGCAGGACAGAATCACTTCGTTGGGGCAGGATACTGACGGGGTAAGTAAAATTGAGCTTCGAAAAGTGCTTGAGCAGATACGCTTAGTAGAGTTCAGGACGGCGGAAAGGCCGGCTGATTCTGTTACAGCAACTGAAAAAGCGACTGCTGACAAGCCCGATGAAGCGAAGTCGGCACAACAGGGACTGGAAACACAGGTTTCTGAGAAGCTTGAGCCACAAATAGAGCAATCCCGAGCGGAAGTGCTAAGTGAACAGATATTGCAAATTTTTAATGACGTATCCGGGGACCTGAGTCGGCTGGAGAATCCGGTTGAATTGGCGGAGATTTTATATCTTGGCGGCCGGCTGAAAGAGGCAGGGATTGTTTACCGGGAAGCGCTTAATCGAATAGACAGTGAGGGGGCTGATGCTTTCGGTGAGAAGGCCTGGATTTTGTTTCAGTTGGGAAATTGCCTTCGTGATGAGGACCCGGCGGAGGCCAGGAAATTCTACAGGGAAATGATTTCACAGTGTCCGGAATGTCCCTGGGTGGATTTAGCGAAGGCTGAGGATGAGTTACTCGGCTGGTTTGAAAAGGAAAAGCCGAAGGCTCTGCTCGAAGAAGGAACTGGAGCGCAAAGAGTAGAATGAGAATTTGTTACGAGACCGAAGTGGTAATTTTGTTGTGAATAATAAATAGACGGAGTTTTTTTGTGACGAAAATTGAAAATAAAAATGATAACGGGATTTACAGCAGGAACCAAAGTGCAGGTGTTCTTATAATTGGAGAAGACTCCGAGCTGGCGGGATTTATACTTAAGATTCTGGCCAGGAAAGGAATTCACGGGGACCTTGCCGGAGATAAAAGCACAGCAGGGAATTTTTTAGAGAAGAGTGGTTACGGCCTTGTTTTTTTGAGCGAGCGAATAAGCCGCAGGGCGGGGACGGAGGCTGAAGTGCAGGTAAGCTTCGATTTGCTCGGTCAGATTCGGGCAGGTTCACCGCAGATGCCGGTTGTTATGACAGAAGCACGTAACGGGCATAGTGACAGCGTGAACGGTGAGGTTGTCGGGCTTGCTGTTAAGGCTGTTCAGGCGGGCTGCTGTGATTTTTTGACGCAGCCGGCTGAGCAGGAAAAAGTTGAGAGCTTGCTGGAGATGTATTTACCCGGGCATAATGTTCACGGCTGCGCCTGGGCGGCGGAGGACGGGCATAATATTTACACAATAGTCGGCCGAAGCTCGCGGATTTTGCAGACTGTGAATCTGGCCAGGCGGATGGCGCCGACTTCTGCGCCGGTCCTGATAAGCGGTGAAAGCGGGACGGGAAAGGAGCTGATATCTTATCTTATTCATAAGGAAAGTAACCGCTCTGAGGGGCCGATGGTCAGGGTTAGTTGTGCGGCGTTAACCGAGACGCTCATCGAGAGCGAGCTGTTCGGTCATGAAAAGGGTGCTTTTACCGGCGCATACATACAGCGCAAGGGCCGATTCGAGATGGCACACGGGGGGACATTGCTGCTGGATGAGATTACCGAGACACCGATAAAGTTTCAGTCAACGCTTTTGCGGGTTCTGGAGCAGCAGAATTTCGAGCGTGTAGGGGGCAGTGACAATGTCAAGGTTGACGTAAGGATAATCAGTACGACGAATAAGGATTTGGGTCAGCAGGTTCAGCAGGGGCAGTTCCGCGCTGACCTTTATTACCGGTTGAGCGGATTGAGGCTTGTCATCCCGCCGCTGAGGGAGCGGGTTGAGGATTTGGAAGAGCTTGTATGGCATTTTGTCAATCTTTATGCCCATCAGGCGAAAAGGGTAATTACTAAGCTCGACCCCGTGATGATGGATATTTTTGTCAATTACTACTGGCCTGGCAATGTAAGGCAGCTGCGAAACGTGGTTCTTACATCTTTGATTCTCGGCAGCGGCAAGACTTTGTCTCTGGCAGATGTGTCGTGGCTTTTTGATGAGCTTGAGCCGCTGGCCCAGGAGGAAAAAAGCAGTGTGCCGGAACGGCAGAGGTCTTTAGAGCCGGAAGCTGATAAGCTGCCGCAGCTCGGGGGTGTGCCGCTGGTTAAGATTGAAAGACAGGCGATTCTCGATACTTTGCGCAAGACGGCGGGCAACCAGACGAGAGCGGCAAAAATTCTGGGAATAAGCGACAGGACACTTCGAGAGAAAGTGCGCAAGTACAGGGAGCAGGAGAGCCTTGCGGCTGTTTAGTGCAGTTTGTGTTTAAGTAATGAAAGCAGGGGACAGAAGTACTGGGAAATTAGAAAATGGCAGAAGCAGATGAGATAAAAAAAGAAGAAACAAAAGAGGGCGAGGCAGCCGGCAATGCAGCCGGGAAGGAAAGCGAGCAGACAAGCGAGCAAAGTTTCATAGGCCGTTTTTTGCCCTGGATAATAATGGCGGTGGTGATAGTGGTTTTTGCCGGCGGGGGCCTGACACTCGGCAGACTCTTTGCCGGCTCTAAACAGCCGGAGACCGCCCAGCAGGAGCAGCCGGAATCTGCGGAAACAGCCGACCTGAAAAGCAGCGGTAGTTCGCAAAAGAGCTGGTACTATGACCTGGACCCGGTTATCGCCAATCTTAATGAGCCGTCAGTGACACGTTATGTTCGTGCGACGCTGACTCTGGAGCTGGCAGGTACGATTGACGCCAAAAAGGGTGAGGTTTTTATTAATGAGAAAAAGCCGATGCTTACCAACTGGCTGACAATCTACCTTGCCGGTCAGACTCTTGAGGATATACGCGGTGACAGAAATTTGAGACGCATCCAGGCGCAGATTCTCGATGCTTTTAATGAAAAGCTGTTTCCCGATTCGAAGCCTCAGATTAAGAGTATTCTATTTAAGGAGTTCGCCGTGCAATGAGTGATAAAGTCGGCAACAATCTGACGAAGGAGAGAATGCAGCAGCTTTTGGCTTCTGTCGGCAGCAGGCCCGTGCCGCAGGAGGAGAAAATAGAAGCTGAGGAATATGATTGGTCCCGGCCGCACTATTTCAGCAATGAGCAGCTTGAGAAGATTGAGGGTTTTGCGAAAAAAACGGCTGTGGCCGTAGCCGAGAAATTCAGAGCTTTCTATAACGCTGATTTTAAAGTGACAATACCCTCGACAGCCGAGCACTACGCGACTGTGATTACCAATCGAACAGACGATTCAGATGAGAACGACTATTATCTTGTTTTCAATAATGGAGCAAAGCAGTTCTGCGGATTTGTAAGGATACCATATCAGTCGGCCCTGAAGTGGGCGACAGGTCTGCTCGGAGACTCTGAATCTCAGGGTGAATCCGAGAGGGCATTGTCACAGCTTGAAGAATCTCTTTTGCTTGACGTGGCATCGAGTTTTGTAAGGGCTCTTTTTATTGCGCATAAAAGCTGTGATTTCAAGCCGGCTGAAGAGCTCATCAAGGCGAACCTGGCAGTCGAGGTTGATACTTCGAGTGAGTTTTGTGAGATTGCACTCGAGATTAAAAAGGCTGAATCTGAAGATACGGACAAGGCTTTTATTTTTATTTTGAGCGGTAATCTTAATGAGGTTGCGGGCAGGAGCGGCAGGGAGGCTATCCTTTCGGCGGAGGAGAATCGAAAGTCGATTATTGAAAGTCTTAATCAGGTTTCATTTACCGTAACGGCGCAGCTTGATTCATCGATGCTGAGCTTTGAAGAGGCGATCGGTCTTCAGGCAGGTGACATATTGCTGCTTGATAAAAAGTTGAACGAAGGTGCCGAGCTGCTTCTGCAGGGACGAAGGCTTTTTTACGGCAGTCTTGCAAAGACGCGAGGCAGCAAGTCCGTTGTGATTACAGGTTCGCCTTTTAAGTAAATCAATATTGTTATTGGATTGCAGAGGATTGGTAATTAAGAGGGAATAAAAAATGGCAGAAACAGAGCAGGTTGTAGAAGAACAACAGCAGGATGGGGCTGCACAGCAGGAGAAGCAGGAGACAAAAACCGAGGCACAGTCTGTTGAGCTTTCCGAGGCAACTGAGGCCGGCGGCGCTGCGGGCGGCGGCAGCATTGACATATTGCTTGATATGAGTGTTCCGGTGTCGGTAACTATCGGCCGGACGGATGTGACGGTTCGCCGGCTTTTACAATTAGGGCCGGGAGCTGTGCTTAAACTTGATAAGCCTGTTGACGCACCGGTGGATTTATACCTTAAAGATGCCAGGTTTGCTACCGGTGATGTCGTTGTCGTCAATGACAGATTCGCCGTGAGAATAAAGCAGATTTTGTCAACCGGCGGCTCCGAAGCAAAAAAAGATAAGGCATAAAACAGAATGCAGGATTTAAGAGCAAATACGAAAAGTCCGGCGATACTGTCTCACAGCAATGTTATCCTTGTGGGCGGGATGGCAACCATTCTTGCCACACTTTTAATTCCTCTTCCCACGGCGATACTTGATATGCTTCTCGCCTGCAGTATTTCCTTGTCACTGGCGGTTTTGATTGTGACGCTTTCGGCAAAAGAGGCGCTGGAGCTGTCCTCGTTTCCGTCACTGCTGCTTTTTGTGACTTTGTTTCGGCTTTCGCTTAATGTTGCTTCGACGAGGCTGATTCTGCTGAATGCGAATGCGGGCAAGGTTATCCAGACTTTCGGCTCCCTTGTTGCGGGCAATAGTATCGTGGTCGGCCTTGTGATATTCCTTATTCTGGTAATTGTGCAGTTCATAGTCATCACAAAAGGCGCTGAGCGTATAAGTGAGGTCGCGGCGAGGTTTACTCTGGATGCTATGCCGGGCAAACAAATGGCTATTGACGCGGACCTCAATGCGGGCACTATAACCGAGGTTGAGGCGAACGAGCGCAGGGGCAAAATCGTCAAGGAAAGCGAGTTTTACGGTGCTATGGATGGTGCCAGCAAATTCATACGCGGCGATGCCAAGGCCGGCTTAATAATAACGGCAGTCAATATAGTCGGCGGTATAGCTATGGGCTATTCACACGGGATGACTGTTGGCAATGCAATTAAAACATATTCGATTCTTTCAATCGGTGACGGTCTTGTAAGCCAGGTACCTTCCCTGATTATTTCAATCAGCTCCGGTTTTCTGGTTACCAAGATTTCTTCACATTATGATATAGGTCAGGACCTTTCGAAACAGTTCCTGAGGACTTCAAAGCCTTTGATGATGACTTCTTTGCTGGTTGCCTCGCTTGCGTTTGTTCCGGGTCTGCCGGCACTGCCTTTTTTGCTTTTGGGTGCCGGGGCGTTTATTACCGGAAGAGTCGTTAGTCAATCGGCCCAGAAGATTGAGAAGAAAAACAAAGAGCTTGGTCCCGAGGCTAAAGCCGAAAAAGAGCCTATTGAAAATCTGCTCGATATCGACCGCATTTCGGTTAACGTTGGAGTGAAATTGATATCGATGGTTGACCCCCGCAGGAACAGCACTATTTTCGAGCGCATCGGCGCTTTGCGGAGGCGCTTCGCCCAGCAGTTCGGGATTATTATTCCTTTAGTTCGCGTGCGGGATAATATTACCATCGAGGCCGGTGCTTATGAGATTAAGCTTGCTGATTTGCCTGTGGCCCGCGGACATCTTGAGCCTGATATGTTTCTTGCTATGGATTCTGGGTCCGTTCAGAACAAGGTTAAGGGAATTGAGACGAAAGAGCCGGTTTATGGTCTGCCGGCATTATGGATAAAGCGGGACGACAAGGAGACGGCGGAATTAAACGGATATACTGTTATCGACACGGAGTCGGTTTTTATCACTCATTTATCCGAGACTTTGAAGAAATATGCCAGTGAGCTGCTGACGCGGGAAGACGTTCAGCTTTTGCTCGAGCGGCTGCGCGGTAAACAGCCGTCACTTGTCGGAGATGTGGTCGGGGAATTAGTTCCCATTGGGGTGCTGCACAGGGTGCTCAGGAATCTTTTACGTGATCAGATACCTATAAGAGAGATGACAACCATACTTGAGACGCTGGCTGAGCATGCCGGCAAAACGAAGAACAGCTCGGTTTTGACGGAACTGGTAAGAAAATCCTTAAGCAGGACCATTACACAGCAGTATAGCGACGAAAATAGAAAAATTTTTGCGATTACTCTTGAGCCTGTACTTGAAAATCAGATGATTTCGACAATCAAGCAG
>CAYXGT010000097.1:0-9615 GCA_964464635.1 uncultured Pirellulales bacterium
CGCCATGTATGATTTCCTGCAGCAGCAGATGTCTGTTTGGATTGTTCTGCAGGTCGGCGAACCTGATAATTTTTTCAAAATTGTGCTGATGGCCGTGTATGTCACCTGTTGCAACCAGCTCGGCATCGGGCGGCAAAAAGACTAAGTTTGCCTGCCTGTATTTGTCGGCGTAATTGGCATAGGTACCTTTTTTTAGCAAGTTGATTATATTTTCAGGCATTTTTCAGCGGTAAATTAAAAAGTATAATATTGGTTGAGTTTTATTCATACGGTATCAGTTTTTTTCATTCTGTTGTTTTTCCCGGGAATTTTTATTTTTAAGGCTGCCCCCTAATATGCCGTGAATGAGCATATCGAGCCTTGAGATAATTTCCATCATATTCCGGGGTCTTTGAGCAGGGTCTTCTTTTACACAGTCCATTACAAGGTTCGAGATGGGTTCTGATATCTGGCTTTTAATCTCGTGCGGTGTTCTTAAAGGCTGTTTTAGCAAGACGTCGATTGTTTCCTTTTTGGGTATCAGAGTAGGTACGTTTTTACCCGTAAGAGCCCAATACATTGTTGCACCGAGATTGAAGATATCGGTCTTCGGCCCGAGTGGCGCACGTCTGACTTGCTCGGGAGCTATATAATCGGGTGTGCCCTGGATTCGCCTTTTAATGGTACCTATTTTACAGCTCTGTCCGAGATCTATAATCCTGATAGAGCCGCTTTTGTTCAGCAAAATATTGTTCGGTTTTATGTCACAGTGTAAGTAGCCGTGCTGGTGCATAGCATTGAGGCCGTTTGCGACCATTCTGAATACGAGCAGCACGTCAAGCAGGCTCAGGTTTGGATGCTCCTCTAGTGTGACGCCGTCAAACAGCTCCATCGAAAGAAGCAGCTCTTTAATCTGGAACATACTGCGGATTTTTTTGAGCTTGTAGCATTTTCTTAGGTATGGATGGTCTATCCGCTGGGCGGTTTTGAATTCATTTTGCACCTGCTCGAAGACTCTGGCATCTTCGGGCCTTTCGTAAATGACTCTTTTGAGGGCAATTTTTGTGTTGTCCTGCTCGTCGATAGCTTCATAAATCGTGCTGCGTGCACCGCTGCCGATGCGCTTTATTATTTTAAAACCGCCGACATTGAGTATATCTTTTGCCATATCCTTGAAAACCTGTTGTTATGCACTTATTATGGTATTAAAACAGCTTTTCCTGCTTTCAGCTTACTTTATGCAGGCTCAGCAACTTACATAATTATTACGTAATTGTCCAGTATTTGGTTTATTTTTTATATATCGGCTTTGGTAGAGCAGAGCTTGACAAGGTAGTAGAAATTTGGATAATATCACAGCTTGGTTTTGACGAAGTTATATTTTTGAAGATATATAGCTGGTTATTGAGCTGAGAATATGGCGATTAAAGCTCTTTGTAAGACCAGAGAGCTTTTAAGAGACTTTGAATTATTATTCCCCGATAGCTCAATTGGTAGAGCGAGCGGCTGTTAACCGCTAGGTTGTAGGTTCGAGTCCTACTCGGGGAGGTGTAATAAATTGGCCGCCTTAATGGCGGCTTTTTTATTAGCTCACTTTTCAGTAGGACTCGAACCTTAAAAGGTGCGGGAAAAATCTTTTCCCGAGTCGTCGGGGATGACAGTGAGCCTGAGCGAAGCCGAAGGGGAACACTTTGGCGAGCGAACGATAGTGAGCGACAGGTTATAGCCCACCGAAGCTTTATTGAAGGTGAAGCAGAGCTCTAATCGGAGAGTTTTGTGAGTAACTGGGTCCTATAATAAATGGATAAATGCAATCCTAATTCTTTTTTGGTTGTAAAAACAGTTGAAAAACACCCGATTCTAACTACCAGCCTCAAAACGGGTAAGCTCGAAGAAGAAAATCCTTATAATCGACTAACTAGTTCCTTAAAGTCAATCTTGGAAAGGGTCGAAATCCATCAATTGCAATAATCTTCGTCTTATGATTGTTGAGTAGTGACATATATGAGATACAGCGGTAACACCGGTTTTTCTTAGCTAGTATCCAATAGGGAGTTTGATGGCACTATTGTCTTATGTAAGAAAATAAATCTGCTTTTTTCCGTGTAGAATGTTGGGGGTATTTTATGGACTATATTTAAAAAGAAAGAAACTTATGCTCAGGAGCTCAGGCAAGCTGCCAATCTTTCTTGTGATATTGCTTTCGATCCTAGGTATACGTTTTCTGGTGCAGCCAGCCGTTGCGGATACATCGATTGAACAACTGAAAGACGATATTTTAGAGCTTCAGCAGCAAAATGACAAGATTCTTGAGCTTCAGCAGCAGATTATTGAAATGCAGAAAAAGCATGATTCCGAAATAAACGCTCTCAGAGAACAAATAAAACAGTTTGTTGCCGAATCCGGTGAACAGAAAGACAAGAATGAGCTTGTTTCCTTGCGGGGATTAGCAAAGGACGGAGGCGTAAAGACAGTTATTCCTGAAGGAAACCCTGAAGATGAGCGGCCGGTGTTTTTTGTAAATCAAGATAGTGAACAGTCAATAACTCCAAAGTGGCATCCCTACTTTCATCTGACTACCAAAGCCAGCGGCGACCGCCAGGTCGGCAGGTTCAATTTTGTGTACCCGTTATCGCAATCACCGGACTCGATGATTTACACCGATGTCCGGGCCGCCTTTGATGGTGACAACAGTACTGAGGGCAACATAGGGCTGGGTTTTCGTCGCATCATGCGAGGTGACCACAGCGAAGACGATTGGATATGGGGTATTTATGGATTTTACGACCGACTTATCAGCTCGCAAAATAACCGGTTCAATCAAGCCACGTTCGGGGCCGAACTTCTGAAGATGAATTTCGAGCTGCGCGGTAACCTTTACATTCCTGAAAGCACAAGTTACGTTGTAGGAAGCGATACGGTTGGCAGTGTTAGTCTTAGCGGTACAACGGTAATGGAACGCACTCTGTCACTCGTGGCTCGTGAGCGAGCCCTGTCGGGATTCGATGCTGAAGTTGGTTACGGCTTCGACATCGGCGAGAAGGACAAACTATGGATTTATGGAGGATACTTTTCTTTTGACCACAGCGAAACGCCGCGGATCGCAGGCCCACGGTTACGTCTCCAGTACGAATGTAATGACGCCTTCGGATTGTCCGGCAGCACACTTGCCTTTGGGGCAGAGGTTCGGCACGACAATGTGAGGAAAACTGATGTTTTTGCCGGCGTTACTTTTTCCATACCTATTGGCGCGCCGCATAAATCCCCGAAGGATTCAGGTAAATGGCGCAGCATCGATAGCCGAATGATGCGGCCCATCATACGGGATATTGACGTGGTGACCTTGACCGATGACATACGTAAGGCCCCTGGGTCTACAGGAGGGCCGGAAATTGTCTCTGATACCGAGGCGCCATTGATAGATCCTGCTACCGACCAGCAGGTTGATGTCTATTTTGTGACTGCCAATGGCGGTGCTACTGGCGCGGGTACACAGGACGACCCCATGACCATTGTGCAGGCAGAGGGTGCTTCTGGGATGAGCGATGTAGTTTTCCTTTTGAATGATGACGATAATATCGATGTCAGCAGCGCCTCTGGTGGAACTCTCAGCCTCAAACAGTATCAGCAGCTTCTCGGTATTGGGGATAATACAACCAAGGACGTGTTATTGCCGAAAGATCTTACACTCACGGTAAACTCAGTTACCGGTCGACCGGTTCTGACGCGTCCAATTGGCAACAATGTTGTTACGCTGCTCTGGGGTAATACGCTCGATGGCGTCACAATCTCTGGGGGGAATTACGGAGTTTACGGTTTGAATGTCAATAATCCTACCATCAGTGATGTAGCAATCCAGAACACGGGCAGACATGGAGTCTACCTTAACAACAGCTCCGGGACCGTAACGATTTCGGATAGTGTAATACAAAACAGCACCAGGGACGCAGTATACCTGAGAAATACTGCGGGAGGGACTGTTTCTATCGATGTATATGATAATGGTATCTTGAGCAATGGCGACCAGGGGATACATATAGAAAATTCCGGTAGCAGCGTTGCTACTGTTAATGTCATTAATAATCAGATTGTGGGAAATACAGATGAAGGACTGCTCGTAAGTAATCTTACCGGCAGCACTCTGACAGCCACAGTTCAGGATAATCTTATCTCAGGGAGCGGCGATGATAACATATATTTCCAGAATAGTGCGGGTTCTTTGAACTTGGCTCTTAATAATAATGATATCACAAATAGCACTACGGATGCAGGGATTAACATTAGCAGTACTTTGGCTGGCAGTATCTTTTCAGGAAGCATAACTGGTAACAGAATCACTGGTAATATTGATCAAGGATTACGTTTGTTTAACTCGGGAGACAGTTTTTCGTTGACGGCCCAAAATAACACCATCACCGGTAACCAGGCTGGGGGAATCGATTATGATACTGACTCTGGGACAACTATTCTAACGATTGAGGACAACACTATCGGCAGCAACATCGGCGGCTCAATTACGAATGATGTCGGCATTGCCATTGATCAGGATACCGGCGCAGCTAATACACTTACGGTAACATTAAGAAATAATCTGATTGATGACAATGGCTATACAGGCATATTGCTTGATAATACGGACGGGATATTCAATGCATCACTTCAAGGTAACTCAATCGTTGATAATGGGCTTAATGGTGTTTACATAGTTAATCGTACTACCGGTGTTCTTACAGCCGATTTTTACAATAACATTATCACTGGAAATACCGACAGGGGCGTATGGCTTAGTAATAGCGCCGGAACTCTAAATGCATTGTTTGAAAATAATACGATCGCGATTAATGCAGGCGACGGTCTCGAATTAGATAATGCAGGTGGGGGTATTTTTGACTACGATTTCGGAGGTGGAACATTGGGCTCTGCAGGCTTTAATTCAATATTTGCCAATGGCTCGGGTTTTGACATCGATAATGATACGGGAGTGGGTATCAAGGCAGAAAATAACTGGTGGGGCTTGGCGTCGCCCAATCCAGGGCGTTTTGCTGGGACAGTTGATTTTGACCCTTGGCTTACCTCAGACCCGGATTAAGCAGTATAACTAATTGCCTGATGATCTAACATAAAGAACGCGGAAGAAATGTGCTTCGTACCACAATATAGCTCACCAATAAAGGATAATAGAAATTTTGAACTGATTTTAGGATGGCTGTATGATTTATGCGTTCAGTTTCTAAAGTGTTAACCGGCCAATACATAGGAATGAAAGCTTTTTATAAGAACATCAGCAAACTTACAGCCATAACTGCCATGCCTGCTACCAGTCCGTAAGCTGCTAAGTGGTGCTCTCCGTATGCCCTGGCGGTAGGGAGCAGCTCATCAAGTGAGATGAATACCATTATCCCTGCTACCGAAGCGAACAGGATTCCAAAGACAATATCATTAAAAAATGAAAACAAAAAAGCATATCCGATTAGTGCCCCGACCGGTTCCGATAGTCCTGAAAGAAATGAATAGGCAAAAGCCTTATTTCTATTGCCCGTTGCATAAAATATCGGAACTGAGACGGCAATGCCTTCGGGGATGTTATGTATTGCTATGGCGATAGCGATTGGTATTCCGATTTTGATATCTTTTAATGCGCTGGCAAAAGTGGCAAGTCCTTCCGGGAAATTATGAATTGCAATCGCAATTGCTGCGAAAAGACCCATCCTGTATAAATTCTTAAAGTTGGACACTCGGGAAGCGTCACCCATTTCTTCAACCTTGTGTACTTCATGAGGATTTTCGAAGGATGGTACGAGCCTGTCTATAACGCCGATAAAGATAATTCCAGCGAAGAACGACAGGACGGTAATCCAAAAACCGCCGACCTCGCCTAACTGAGCAGATAGACAATCTTTTGCCCTGGGAAATATCTCAACAAATGATACGTATATCATCACGCCGGCTGAAAAACCAAGGGAGGCAGAAAGGAACTTTGTATTAGTGCGTTTGGCAAAAAACGCAAGAGCACTGCCGATTCCCGTGGATAGGCCGGCAAATAAGGTTAATCCGAACGCAATCAGAACGTTTTTGGGTTCCATTGTTTCCAAGCTTTTCCTTTGGTGAACGGCAAAACCTGAGTTTAGCTGATATAAACAGCACCATAGAATACCTTGATATAGTTAACGAAGTTGAGCATTTTGACAACTGAAAAACGATCGCAGCCGGCCTATATATAATACGATCGAGGTAGAGCTTTCTGTTAATATTGGCGAAAAATGAGATTTCTAATTTTTTACCGAACAACAAGAACGATTAATATATAGAGATTATAAGCAAAAAGCAAGTTTTTTAGAGCGGCGTAGAAAGTCGGAAGGATTAGGCGAGGCAAAAGAATTATTTTTTCAGGTGCTTATTTAGCAAATTTAGTAGAACTAAAAAGAAAGGAGATAATAAAATGGCACAAGTAGCAAGAGAGGTGGTTGAAAAAACCGGAATTAATGTTGACGATTTGTTAAAACTGCTTATCAGCAATGCAGCGGCCGAGTTAACAACCTTTTACTACTATACAATCCTTCGGGCCAATCTAATCGGCCTGGAAGGTGAAGGTATTAAGGAGATTGCTGAAACAGCCAGGATTGAGGACCGCAACCATTTTGAAGCTCTGGTTCCCCGCATCTACGAGCTTGGCGGTGAATTGCCCGCTGATATGAAGGCCTTCCATGATATATCCGCCTGTCCGCCTGCGTCACTGCCGAAAGACCCGACTGACGTCAAGGCGATATTGACTGTTCTGGTTAATGCGGAAAGATGTGCGGTGCGCGGGTACACTAATATCTGCAATCTGACAGCCGGCAAAGACCACCGCACCTATGCGCTGGCCCAGGCAATTCTGAATGAGGAAATCGAGCACGAATCCTGGTTCTCGGAGTTTCTTGGTGAGGGTCCGTCTGGTCACTTCCTGCGAAGGGGTGACACTTCCCCGTTTGTAAGCAACTTTATGAGGTAGGAAAGAGGCCCTGATCTGCTCCGTAACAATATATGTGCGGTGAACTATGGCTGATTTTAAAAGGCATAGAATCGCCAGGGTAAGACCTGGCGATTCTATGAACCGTGTGTTATTGTATCATGTTGACTGATATATCTTTTAACAAATATTTTGCCGGAGCAGACTTAAAGTAAGCCCGGCTGTTTGTTTTGTACTATGTGACAGCTTTTCTTTTGCGGAACAGGTAGAGGATAATACCCAGAGCTATTAGACCTACCAGTCCGTTTTCGCCAAGAGTGCTAATTAAAGATGTCAGGTTGGTGACAATTCCGCTGGTGAAGGGCACGGCCTGGCCGAAGAGGATTTCTACTGTGATTCCGAGTGCGATCAGCAGTAAAAAGATTTCGGTGACCTCGCCCAGCCATTTTTTAATTTCCTGTAAAAAATTCATACTTTGCTCTCCTACTTTCAAGTAATAAAAAGTTGGAAGTTTCAAACTTCCTGCAATTCTTTCGGCTTATCTTTTTAGGTTACTTCAATAAATTGTTCCCTAAAATGTTAATATTTTTCCCCTAAAAGAACCTTTTCCCGCTTAACTATTTGTTGGTAAAAATAAGGCAAAAAGGCGTTATCAGTATTGAAATCAGTGAAATAGAATAATATTCGGATACAAAAAAGAGTATGAAATTGAATAGACAGTATTTTTTTGGTGGGGATAAACAAGTGTAAATTTTTCACGAGGTCAGGCTTACCTTATCCGTTTTATAAACTCGTCAAGCGGTTATTACGAACTGCAATGAATAAGAGCACCGATAATATCATTTATAACATTGTTAATATAGGCAAGTTTTAACTTGACTTTGTTTGTTAAAATAGGCTATAATAATTTTATGTTAGCTGACTTTATATCGTTTATTTTACGCTTGTCTATCATAGCCACTTTTTGGGTGTTTATATGGCGGCTCGTAGTACCCCGCAGCCAATTTATGCGTGTATGCAGAGCGGCACTTCTGCTTACAGGGCTTTTGGGTATCCTTATCATTTTTAGGGTTGTAGGGCTGTAAATTCGCCTGTTGGTTTTCTGTATTGCTCTATGCGATAACTGCTCATTTAAAGCGTATCAGCCGGTTAATACATTAGATGATTGCAGAATCAAAGAGATATGTTATTTCTTTTTAGCTCTGGATTTACCTTTGGCTGTTTTTTTGCTTTTGTTTTCTTTTTTCCTGAACTGCATCCACAGGTCTGGCACATTTTTGTCGCCTTTCAAAATGTTGTTTTAGATATTTAGCTTAATGTTAGGTTTCTTTTGATAGTAGATTTTATACTTGAGATTTTAAAAAGTCAATAACATTTGGCTTATTACGCATCCATTCGGCGAATTCGGTGTTGAAGAGAGTGTAATTTTCCTTTATTGACAGCTAAATTTATATCAACTATACTGCCTGTATGAACTGTCGGATAAATCCTGTTACAAAGGGGGTAATAGACATCGGAAGCTTTTTTTTAATTATCGTTGCGGTGATGGTGTTCATTTTGAGCCTTAGACTCGTTTGTGTTTTTCAGCCGCATTTCAGAGGCTGCTATATAAAGTAAAAACATATGAATAGATATAGGAATAATGGGTAGATTGCTAATAGTCTCCAACCGTCTGCCGGTAAGTGTTACCAAGCGGGGCAGGAGTCTTTCTTTTCAGCCCAGCGTAGGCGGTTTGGCGACGGGACTTTCGTCTTTTTGCGGTTCACACGACAGCCTTTGGTTCGGCTGGCCCGGGATATCGAAAGATACGCTCTCAGAAGAGCAAAGATTGCAAATTACTCGAAGTCTTGAAAAACAGAATTGTTTTCCTGTTTTACTTTCTGCGAAGGAGGTCCGCAATTATTATCAGGGTTTCAGTAACAAGACGATTTGGCCTCTTTTTCATTATTTCCCGTTTTATACGATATACGAGGACCGCTACTGGCAGGAGTACAAACGTGTGAATCAAGGTTTTTGCCAGGCTGTATTAAAAAAGGCAAAAAGCGGTGATTGCATCTGGATTCATGACTATCAGCTTATGCTTTTACCAGCTCTGATACGCGAAAAGCTGCCTGATGCCAAGATAGGTTTTTTTCTTCATATACCTTTTCCATCCTTTGAGTTGTTTCGTATTCTGCCCTGGCGTGAAGAGATTCTCAAAGGCCTTTTGGGTGCAGACCTTATAGGTTTTCACACGTATGATTATGTCCGGCACTTTCTCAGCAGCACAGCCAGAATCATAGGAGTCGAACATTCTATGGGCATGGTTACCGTGGATAACAGAATTTTAAGGGTCGATGCGTTTCCCATGGGCATCGATTACGAAAAGTTCTCAACTTCTCCCGAGGACCCAAAAGTATTGAGAAACCTGAATATGATTCGGAAAAAAGTGGGTAATAGAAAAATAATCATATCCATAGACAGGCTGGACTATACCAAGGGGATTGTACAGCGGATAGAAGCTTTTGACCTGTTTCTGTCGCAGAACCCTCAGTATAGGGAGAAGGTGACGTTGATAGTTCTTGCCGTTCCTTCGAGGACCGGAGTAGAACATTATATAGACTTGAGACAGCGGCTCGAATCGCTCGTGGGGAGAATCAACGGAGAACACGGGACCATCGGCTGGGTGCCAATCTGGTATTTATACA
>CAYXGT010000098.1:0-9457 GCA_964464635.1 uncultured Pirellulales bacterium
GATTTTTTTGTCGCTGTGATAGTTTATCCAGTTGATGATTTCAGCGGTGTTGTCTTTTCCTTTTTCAAATTCCACGCCCGCATAGCAGTCCTCGGTGTTTTCACGCACGACCACGAGGTCGATATTTGTGTATTTACTGCGTACGCCCGGGTAGCTTTTACAAGGTCTAAGGCAGGCATATAAATCAAACATCTGTCGCATGTGGACGTTCAGGCTTCTGTATCCTTTCCCGACGGGTGTAGTAATGGGGGCTTTTAGTGCGATTCGGTTTTTGTTTATAGACTCAATGGTACGCTGCGGCAGAGGTGTACCTTCCTTTTTCATTATCTCGGTGCCGGCCTCGACTGTATCCCATTTAATATCGGCTCCTGTCGCGTCGATGCATCTTTTTGCAGCTTCTGCCAGTTCCGGGCCTACGCCGTCGCCAGTAATCAATGTTACGTCGGTCATTTTTTAAATCCTCAATGAATTAGCCTGAAAATTTGAAACGGTAATACTAACTGCTAAAGCCGAAGATGTCAAATCAGGAATTTCAGATGGCATAAATTTTCGGTTTATATCCCGTTGGAATCGCCTTATAATTTCCAGAAGGGACCGAAGGAGCTCGAATGGTGAATAACGATTCTTATAGCAGGTTCAGCGTGCAGGTAAGGCAGTTGGCTGAAATGTTAAATCCCTGCACTATTTGTCCGCGCAGATGCAGGGTAAACCGCTTGCAGGGACAGATTGGTTTTTGTGGTGTTGCAGACAACATTTTAATCAGCTCTGTCGGTCCACATTTTGGAGAGGAGTCGGTTCTGGTTGGTACCGGCGGGTCCGGGACGATATTTTTTGCTGGGTGCAACTTAGGCTGTATCTTCTGCCAGAATTATGACATCAGCCACTTAAGAAGGGGAAGCACTGTTTCAATTGAGCAATTAGCCGACTTTATGACGGGATTGCAAGCGAGAGGGTGCAGTAACATAAATCTTGTTACGCCGACGCATTTGATTGTGCCGATTGCAGCTGCAATTGAAATCGCAAAACAAAAAGGGCTTGTCTTGCCTATTGTTTATAATACCGGCGGTTACGATTCGGTTGAGACATTGGAGCTGCTCGAGGGAATGATTGATATTTATATGCCCGATATGAAGTATTCTGACTCAGAGGCTGCGGAGCAGCTTTCGAATGCGGCTGATTATCCGGAAGTTAATTTTGCAGCAGTTAAAGAGATGCACCGGCAGGTCGGCAGCCTGAAAATTCAAAACGGCCTTGCGTCTCAGGGGCTTCTGATAAGACATTTAGTACTGCCGAATAATATGGCTGGCAGCTTCAAGATTATTGATTTTTTTGCAGACGAAATCAGCGGAGAAACTGCCATTAACGTTATGGGGCAATATAGACCTTGCTTCAAGGCCGGTTCATATGCTAAAATAAACCGAAGACCGACCGTTGGCGAAATAGAGACTATACGGCTCTACGCAGAGGACAAAGGTTTGAGAATTATCGATTAAAGACATTATAAAATTAAGGGAAACACAATATGAGCGGAAAAAGCATAAGAAAATGTGTTCTGAATATTATTCTATTTGCAAGTGTTACTATACAGGCCGGTTGTGAAGGCCATTTTGCACAACGTGAAACACTATTCGATGAAGGCTGGCGTTTTTATCGCGGTGACGCTATCGGTGCAGAGCAGCCTGATTTTGACGACTCATTCTGGCGCAAAATAAATTTGCCGCATGATTACAGTATCGAAGACCTGCCCCCGCTGGTAGAAAAACAACAATCGTCTTTATCGATTACAGAAGGAATCTGGAGCTTTTCAAAAGGCGACGAGCCGAATTGGAAAAAGCCTGAATTCGACGATTCTAACTGGCAGCAGGTAACCCTGCCCGCCAACTGGGAGGAACATTCGAACTATCAGGATAACAATGTTTATGGCTGGTATCGAAGAAAAATAACAATACCGGAGGATTTAAAAGGAAAAGATATTCTCCTTAAAATAGGTCTTATCGACGATGTCGATGAAACTTTTATCAACGGAGCAAAAATCGGCGGGACAGGCTCCTTCCCGCCGGATTACGTTACTGCGTGGGCAACCGACCGACAGTATAATGTCCCGGCAAAACTTCTCAAGGGCGACGGGACAGATGTGGTAGCTGTCCGTGTCTTCGATGGGGATGGTGCCGGCGGGCTATATGCTGCAAGTACTCCTCATATCAGAAGTGGGCCTTTCGACTCAAAAAGCGAAGGCGGGGCATCGGCCGGCTTTACCATCGGAGGAATCGGCTGGTATAGAAAAACATTTTCGCTGCCGAATTCTTTGAAGGGCAGGAAGCTGAGCCTAATCTTCGAAGGAGTATATATGAATTGTCAAATCTGGCTCAATGGCAAGCTGATCGGAGAACATCCATATGGATACACAACATTCAATCTCGATATCACCCCTTACATCAATTTCGGCAAGCAGCCTAATGTGCTAGCCGTAAAAGTCGATACGTCAGGCAAGCATACACGATGGTATTCAGGCTCTGGTATATACAGGCACGTCTGGCTGAGAGCTGTTGAACCCGTGCACATCGATAACTGGGGTATTTTTATAACCACACCAAAAATAAATTCAGACAATGCGGTTGTGAAAGTTCAAATGAATGTTGTTAATGAGAAAAACATTGAACAGGACGTCAAACTTATCAGCAGGATTATAGATGCAGGGGGATATACTGTAAAAACAGATGATATTGTTGCGGTAATTATGCCGGATGATTTGTATCAATTTGAACAATCGATGGCCGTTCATAAACCGAAATTATGGTCAACCGAATCGCCACATTTATATAAGCTCGAAAGCAATGTTGAAATCGACGGTAAAATTGTAGATACGGTTTATACTACGTTTGGAATACGTTCAATTGAAATCAATGCTGAGAAAGGTTTTAAGCTGAATGGTAAGGCTATTGAATTGAAAGGAGGCTGCATTCACCACGATAACGGCTGTCTCGGAGCTTGTGCTTATGACAGGGCAGAGGAAAGGCGAGTCGAATTACTCAAGGCAAACGGCTTCAATGCTGTCCGCACCAGCCACAATCCGCCTTCGACTGCATTCCTTGATGCCTGTGATAAGCTCGGTATGCTTGTTATCGACGAGTCCTTCGACTGCTTTAATGTCGGAAAGAATCCCGACGATTATCACATATATTTCGATAAGTGGTGGCGACGTGATATAGATGCTATGGTTCTGCGCGACAGAAATCATCCCTCTATTGTAATGTGGAGCATAGGAAACGAGGTTCCGAATCAGACGACACCGCAAGGAGCTCAGATAACGGGTATGCTGGTTGATTATGTACACAAACTTGATTCTACCCGTCCAGTTACACAGGCCTTTGCGCCGGCTGCAAACTGGGATGACCAGTTCGAGGCCTTCGATAAGCTCGATGCGGTCGGATATAATTATAAGGAATACCGCTACCGAACTGACCACGAGAAACGACCACGGCAGATTATGTTGAGCACTGAATCAATGCCGAAGGAACTCTATAAGCACTGGAAATCCACGATAGATCTGCCTTATGTTGTCGGTGACTTCGTCTGGACTGCGATGGATTATCTTGGAGAAGCCGGGCTCGGTTGGGCGCGCCTTGAAGGTAAACCTGATACATCATTTAAATGGCCGTGGACTGTTGCCAATTGTGGAGACCTTGACTTGTGTGGTTTTAAGAGGCCTCAATCTTATTATCGTGATGTAGTCTGGGGGCGAAGAAAGATAGCATTATTTGTACACGAGCCAAAGAGTGAAGGAATGAAAGAGCTGCTTTCATGGTGGGGTTGGCCTGAAGTTTTTTCATCGTGGAACTGGCCTGGGCAGGAGGGGAAAATGCTTGATGTTTATGTATATTCTGCATGTCCAAAAGTTCGTCTTATGCTCAACAGCCGGAACCTCGGAATAAAAGAAATTAATGACTCCTCGCAATTAACCGCTGTCTGGAAAGTGCCTTATCGACCAGGAAAGCTCGAAGCCGTAGGCCTCGATGAAAATGGAAAAGAAATTGTGCGATGCGAACTGCTCACAGCAGGAACGCCGGCAGCCATACGTCTTTTGCCCGACAGAATAAAACTGGAAGCGGGAAAACAGGACCTCTGTTTTGTCGCTGTCGAAATCCTCGACGACAAAGGAAACCTGTGCCCAAATGCTGATAATCTCGTTTACTTCCGGATTAATGGTCCAGCAAAGATTATCGGAGTCTGTAATGGCAATCCACAAAGCACCGAAAGTTTCCAGTTGCTGAACCGAAAAGCCTGGCACGGCAGACTTCTTGCTGTTATTAAGGCAGACTATTATAAAGGTAAGGTACGATTGACTGTATCATCTGATGAGCTTCAATCAACGAGCTGCAGTATTACTGTCAGATAAGTTCTCTATCTAACAACAAGGATAGATTGCTCAGTTGCAAATGTGCCTGCGACGCAGGCTGTCATCAGGCAGGCCAGTGTTGCCGCTATCAGGGCCCGTAAAGCAACGGCAGCTAAATCTTTTGTTCTCTGGCGCACCAGAGCGGAGATACCGCCGACAAATATCGCCATCGAGGCGAAATGTGCAAAACCGCACAAAGCATAGGTTGCGATAACGGCTGAGTGTTTATCTGAGAGCAGGCCTTGTTCGAGAGCGGTTGCTAAATCTTTATAGGATACAACCTCGGTGACGATTATTCTCTCGCCTATTATACGGGAAATGGTCGGGGCGTCGGCAGGATTAACGCCGAGCACTAATGTGAAAGGATAAAATATATAGCCCAGAATGGTTTTCAGTGACAAATCGAGCTGCGTTCCGGAAACTGAATTGATACCTGAGCCAAGAGATGACAGAATCAGGTCGGCAAGAGCAACAAGGCCCAGGACTGCAATCAAAAGGGCAACTATTCCGACAATCATTTTTACGCCTGAGTAAGAGCCGTTGATAACCGCTTCGAAAAAGCTGTTATCTTTTTCATAGAAGGGTTGAACATTTATACCAAGCGTTTCGGGTGTGTCTTTTTCAGGCAGGATAATTTTAGACATAACAACGGCAGCCGGCGCTGAAAGTAAAGAGGCAGAGACCAAATGCCCTGCGATTGTGGGAAATTGATTCTGGAGGGTAAGAACATAAAGGGCCAGGACGTTCGATGCGACAGTTGCCATACCTGCAGTGAGAATAGTGCAAAGCTCCGAACGGGTCATTTTTGCCAGATAAGGTTTGACGGTAAGATTTGATTCAACACCGACGAATATATTGCTCGCGGCAACCAGTAATTCGACACCTGATATTTTCATCAGTTTTGTAAATACGAAAGAAAAGGCACTGAGGATTAAGGGCATAATTTTCAGATAGTAAAGAATCGAGATTAGTGCCGAGAAAAAGATGATGGTTGGAAAGGCCTGAAATGCGAGGATAAAGCCGATTGACTTTTCGCCCTGCTCGTTTGTCTGGCCGGGTGCAAGTGCGAGGGGCCCAAAGACGAATTTAGCACCGGCAGTTGCGGATTCAAGAACCTTTACCACCACATCGTTTACGGCGAGAAATAGTTTCGAGCCGGCGGGGACGACAAAAATGAAGAATGCGAACATAATCTGCAGGCCTACAGCCCAGAAGATTAGCCGAAAATTCATATTCTTTTTGTTATTTGAAATAAGCCAGGCGACACCGAGCAGAATAAATATGCCTGAAAAACTAACGAGATTATGAATATCCATAGACATACCTCGTTGTAAAACTGTAATTTATAATTATCCTTTGAAAAGCTGTGTCAGTGTCTTGGCATTATATACTGCGCAGGCATTGTAGTCATTGTTAAAATAAGCGTAAGTTTTCCTAACCTTTTGTTTTTTAATCCAGCCTGCCCATTTGCCGAGCATCGATTTTGTGTAATTGCCTTCGTATCTGCCTGTCGAGCCGTGAAAGCGGATATATATCGTATCACCGGTGACTACCAGCGGTGTTTTTACTCCGGGCATATCGTGTACGCAGAAGCCGGCATTGTGTTTTTCGAGCAGTTTATATGTGTCCTGCGAGAACCAGCTTTTGTGCCGGAATTCGAAAACGGATTTTGTTTTTTCGGGTAAAAGGGCTAAAAAGCCTTTCAGCCTGTCGGTGTCTTTATGAAAGCTCGGTGGAAGCTGATAAAGGACCGGGCCGAGCTTTTCTTTTAACAGGCTGACAATTTCAAAGAAGCGCTCAAGAGGTTCAGCCGGCTCATTGAGCCGTTTAATATGGGTGATGAAACGATTTGCCTTTACAGCATAGAGAAAATTTTTTGGCGCTAGCTTATGCCAGTTCTCAACCGTTTTTGCCTTGGGTAAATGATAGAAGGTATTGTTTATTTCAACGGTATCGAAATGTTCTGCGTAGTATATAAGCCATTTGTTTTTTGGCAGGTCCTTCGGGTAAAAACGCTCTATCCAGTGGTTATAGTGCCAGCCGGAAGTACCTATTTTAATATTATGAACGCCTTTGCTCATAATAGACTTGGTGTTTTAATAACATATCTATATACACTTGTTTATATATGTTAGTGCATATATTCAGATATGCAAGGGCGAACCGAAGGGCACAACAGGCTTTTTGCTTTTTGCAGATTTTAGTTTTCAAAACATTTGACAAACTGCGGTAAAAGCTGTTATCTTACGTACTTTTGAAACAAAGCTGTTTTGGGAGTGTAGCTCAGTTGGTAGAGCAACGGCCTTTTAAGCCGTAGGTCTTGGGTTCGAGCCCCAACACTCTCATTGCTCAAAGTACCCCTGGCGGCACTTTAAGAGCCGTCTGTGATTGGTTTTAGTCGTTGGTTCGTGGAGGCCGGCTTCGTCGGCGAATATCATAAATATAACAGTACCAATTAAAATAATCTGTCGCAACTATGAGGAGTAGTGCTATGCCCTTTATTCCCAATACCGACGAGCAGCGCAAACAGATGCTGGCTGATATCGGCTTAACAATGGATGATTTGTTTTCCGACATACCGGCTGATTTGCGATACTCGGATTTCAATCTGCCCGACGGTCTTTCCGAACAGCAGGTTCGCGGCCGGCTTGATGAAATTGCCGCTAAAAATTCAATCAATCTTACCTGCTTTTTGGGCGGGGGGGTGTATGACCATTTTATACCTGCTGCGGTTTACTCTATTATTTCCCGCAGTGAATTTTATACAGCTTATACGCCGTATCAGCCGGAACTGTCGCAGGGGACACTGCAGGCAATTTACGAATTCCAGTCGATGATTTGCAGGCTTACCGGTATGGAGGTATCCAATGCATCGCTCTATGACGGCGGGACCGCTATCTACGAGGCGATGATGATGGCGCTGCGAATCACGCGGCGAAACAAGATTATAATCGATGAAACCGTCAATCCCATTTACCGTATGATGTTAAAATCTTACAGTAAAAATTTAGAAGTCGAGCTTGTACAAATTGCCCGTCTCGATGGCCTGGCTAATCGTGAGCAAATACTTGAAAAAATTGATGACAAAACTGCTGCGGTAATTTTACAAAATCCAAACTTTTTCGGCTGTATAAATGATTTCAGTGACATTGCCGAGGCTGTCCATAAGACAGGTGCACTGCTGATTATGTCCTGTTACCCGATATCGCTGGGAATATTAAAAACGCCGGGCTCGATGGGAGCCGATATTGTAGTCGGTGAGGGACAAAGCCTTGGTATGCCGATGAATTTCGGCGGGCCTTACCTGGGCTTTATGGCGACACGGATGAAGTATGTGCGAAAGATGCCCGGCAGGATTTCAGGCCAGACAGTGGACAGAGAAGGCAGACGTGCGTTTGTCCTGACGCTTCAGGCAAGAGAGCAGCACATCCGAAGGGACAAAGCCACGTCGAATATCTGCTCAAACGAGGCTTTGTGTGCATTGACAGCTCTGGTTTATTTATCGCTGCTGGGCAAAGACGGCCTGAAAAAAACCGCGCAGCTCTGTGCTGACAAGGCCAGCTATGCGTATCAGCGTTTAACAGCGATACCGGGCGTAAAGGGACGTTTTGCATCGAAGTGGTTTTTCAACGAATTTGTAATTGATTTACCCTGCCCCGCTGATGCTGTAATAAATAAGCTGGTAGAAAAAGGATTCGCGGCAGGTTTTCCTCCTGGCAGATATTATAGCGATATGGAAAATTCACTGCTCGTTTGTGTCACCGAGAAACGGACAAAGCAGCAAATTGATATGTTCGCGGAAGCGCTGGAGAGCATTTTATGAATATGTGATTTGGATATTATTTTTCGCAACAGGCTTAACGAAATAAAAAATTAGCCACAGATTTCACAGATAAAAACAGATTTATTTTAATATAATCTTTATAATATGTGGAAAAATTATCAGTCAAGTCAGAAAGATAAAGTATGAACGAGTATTTATATGAACAATTAACAAGGCAAATTATTAATGCTGCTCATACGGTTCATAATGCTCTTGGATATGGTTTTCTTGAAAAAATTTATCATAATGCTTTATGTATTGAACTTAGAAATGAAGGTATGGAAATTGAAATACAAAAACCAATAAAAGTATATTATGCAAAACAACCTGTTGGGGAATATTTTGCATACCTTATTGTGGATGAAAAAGTAATAGTCGAAGTTAAAAGCATTGAAAATTATAACAGAATTTATGAGGCACAACTTCTGAACTATTTGAAAGCCACAGGCTTAAAGGTTGGCTTGATTATAAATTTTGGGAAATCTGACGAGGTAAAGCGAATGATTTTATAATATTTACAGTGGAATCTGTGTAATCTGTGGCAAAGAGGTATTTTATGAAATTGATTTTTGAAAAGTCCGTGGCTAACAGAGAAGGCGTTCGTGTTGTACCCAGCGATGTGCCGACAACAATAAATATTAAAAGTAGTTTCCTGCGTGAGAGGGCGGCTGAACTGCCCGAACTGAGTGAGGTCGATGTGGTAAGACATTTCACGGAATTGAGCCGCAGGAATTTCGGCGTCGATACGAATTTTTATCCCTTAGGCTCGTGCACGATGAAATATAATCCGAAAATATCCGAGCATATCGCGTCATACCCGGCTTTTACACATCTTCACCCATTATTGGGCCAGCTTAAAAGGGGCAGCCTGCTCACTCAGGGAGCACTGCAGGTGCTCTATGAGACTGATATTCTGCTTCGTGAGATTACGGGTATGGCAGGCTTTACTATGCAGCCGATGGCGGGGGCGCACGGTGAATTGACCGGTATTATGATTATGGCTGCGTATCATAAAGACAAAGACAATAAAAAGACGACGGTGCTAATCCCCGACAGCGGTCACGGCACTAACCCTGCTTCGGCAGCGATTGGAGGTTTCAGGGTCAAATCAATCCCGACCGATGGTAAAGGCGTGATGTGTCTCGAATCTTTCAAAAAGGCAATCGACGATGACGTTGCGGGCCTTATGCTTACCTGCCCGAATACGCTCGGTATTTTTAATCCTCATATAAAAGAGA
>CAYXGT010000099.1:0-9397 GCA_964464635.1 uncultured Pirellulales bacterium
AACAACGGGGAGGCCGGCGGGGATATCATTCTATTGCCTGGTGAAGGAGGCGAGGAAAGCGGAGCAGGACTTCCAGGATCGGACGGGAATGTTGGTATCGGGACGACGAGCCCGGAGGCGAAGCTGGGGATTGCCAGCCCGTCATCCGGTGCGGCATTGGGTGTTGGTCGTGCGTCGGCTCAGCCATCGATTATCGCGAGTTCAGATGCTGATGGTGGTTGGCTGATTATGGACTCAACGGGCAGCGGTAAAACAGGTTTGAATCATTATGACGACGGAGATGTCATTCTGGTAAATGGTGGGGGCGATGTTGGCATCGGGACGACGAGTCCGGGAACAAAGCTGCACATTGCAGGCGGCAGTGATGCTTCTTTAAGCGGCAACGGTTACCTGATGACCGGCTCAGTAACCAGTAAAAACATAGTCATAGATGATAACGAGATAATAGCACGTGATAACGGCAGTGCCGCAAGACTCTATCTCAATCTTGGCAGTGGTAATGTGGTCGTGGAAGTACTCGAAATTACCGGCGGAAGCGACCTGGCTGAGCCGTTCGAGGTTGCCGACGCTGATTCCGTCGAAGCAGGAATGGTGCTTGCAATCGACCCGGAGAATCCGGGGCAACTGCGGATAGCAAATAAGCCCTATGACCGAACCGTGGCAGGGATCGTAAGCGGAGCAAACGGAATCAACCCGGGTATGACAATGACCCAAAGAGGTACAGTTACTGAAGGCTCTTTGCTTGTGGCACTGACGGGTCGTGTCTATGTCCTTGCGGATGCATCAAACGAAAGCATTGAACCGGGTGCTCTGCTGACCACTTCACAAACACCCGGACACGCGATGAAAGTGACGGATTATTCCAGGGCCCAGGGTGCAATCCTCGGCAAAGCGATGTCCTCCCTGTATCAGGGTCAGGGACTTGTGCTGGTACTGGTAGCTCTTCAGTAGATATCTCGTTTATAGAAAGAGAATTTGGAGTTATATCATGAAAAAGGAAAAACGATTCGTTTCATATAATTCTTTACGTAGTAACTTCTTTCAACCGGCCAAACAGGTACTTGCTGTGTCTGTTTTTTGCATAGCGATGTGTTTGCAAACAGCAGTCGTAAAGGCGGATTTACCCGTAACCGGTGTTGAAGTACCTGAGTTGGCGATCTTTGACATTTATATGCAATCTTATATGGCAGATAACGGGCTTCAAGCCGGAATCCTGGCAATCTCAAAGAATGGTTGTACCGTATATCAGCGGGGTTTCGGGTACGCATACAATGGGACCGACCCGCTACCGGAAAACACGCCGATGCGGCTGGCGAGCGTCGAAAAACCGCATACGGCGGCGGTCATACGTCACCTCGTAGCTAATGGTGTTATCAGCTTAAATGATTTTGTCTTTAACGTTGGTCAATCAACACCAATGGGAGAGCGGCGTCTTCTTGATGCCAGCTCGCCTTCAAGCACTTATTATCCTTATAACGGTGTTTACGGTAACATAGGTTATTTGGCTGCCGTCAGGGTCAATGACTTATTAAATCATCGGGGGGGATGGGATAGAGAGCTGGCATATGATCCTTTTGGCAATGCCAAATTGTTGGAAATCGGAGATGTTACCGATACCTATCCTGCTTCGCCGCCGACACGTACGGAAATCGTGCGATATATGATGAGCCAGCCGATGCAATTTGATCCGAGCAACCCTGTTGCATGTAACAGGGATTTGAATGGTGACTGCCTGGGAACTCCAGCTCCCTGCTATTGTGACCCTTATTCGAATTACGGCTATATGCTGCTTTCGTTAATCATCGAGCAGAAAACCGGCCAACAGCATACGGAGATGATTCGCCAACTGGTGCTGATGCCTGAAATATGGGTGCCTTCAACCGAAGTTTTTTTGGGACGTGATTTTCGTGGTGAGCAGGATCAGCGGGAACCGGAGTATGTCAATTCTTACAACTGCACAAACCTGCATGATCCATGTAATATATACTACCCCTGGGATGACGTAACGGTCCCGTGCCCTTATGGCGGGCTTCTGATGGAGAACAAAACCGGTGAAGGAAATCTTGTCGGAAGCGCCGCACCGTTGCTTATATTCCTTGATAATTATCGAGCAAGCGGTTTCGATGTCATCGGCATGCCGATAAGCGGTAGTCCTGTAAACGGACGTAAAAACGGCGGTCTTGACGGTACAAGTACGAGGATACAACAGCGTGACGACGGCTTTAATGTCGTAGTCCTGTTCGCTCATGGCGGCGGCCATGCGGACGTGGTGGTACCGCAGGTGTACGCTCTTATCGATTGGGCAGCCGGTATCGACTGGTCTTCACTGAGCTGCATAGACGGTTTTTGGGTGGATTTCAACGCGTCCTCATCTGGTTTCGGCGGTTATGACGACCCCTTCCATACTATGGATGATACGTTGAGTGCCATAACAGACGGGACCAAGCTGCGATTCAAAGAGGGTACCTCGAACTGGACCGGAACAATTTCGACACGAACGCTGATCAACGCGCCTTTCGGCACAGCGGTCATCGGACAGTAAGTGACACAGAATTATGAAATAGGAGTATAGCAATGAGAAGCAATTCATATAATGGGATACGAAATACTTTTAGAGTAGTTTTAATAGTATGCGCGATATTTGGACAATGGGTTTCGGCCGATAGCGATGGGCCTTACGAATTGTCCTGGAGCACAATCGACGGCGGCGGCGGACAGAGCAGTGGTGGACAATTCGTATTGACAGGGACAATCGGTCAGCCTGATGCAGGTTATCTGGGCGGCGGTGACTATGAGCTGCTCGGCGGATTCTGGGTCGGCGGGCCGCTGTGTATTGTTAACTTTGTAGATTTTGCAAATTTCGCTGAATACTGGATGCAAACAGGTGTCGGCCTGCCGGCTGATTTATATGAGGATGGTGTTATTAACTATGACGACCTGCTGGAATTTGCCAATGTCTGGCTGTGTCTCTGTCCCTACGACTGGCCGCTAAAATAAGACAGCGAATCTTTTATGTGAAAAGGTCATTTTTGGGGGACAAGGGGGCTTTCTGCCATTTTACAGAAAGATTCCAATCTATATTTTTTTTATTTTTAATATTCTTGACAACACACTAACTAATGTGCATAATGGTCACTGTTCAACAGGAATAAGAGATAGCGGATACGCGGACTATATAAACAGTTCTCGTTTTGCTTTTCTGGTAGTTTTCGTATGCGCGAACAGCGTTTTATTCAATAAATTTGAAAGGGTATGAAAATGGAGACAAGAAGGTTTTTTACAATTTTGGTAATGGTTTTAGGCCTGCTGGTCTGTTTGCCAGAGGTCGGCAATTCAGAACCGATGGGCACAGCCTTCACCTATCAGGGCAGGCTCATCGACGGCAACGACGCGGCTGACGGCTTTTATGATTTACAGTTCAAGCTCTACAGTGATCCCTGCGTCGGACCTGTGTTAGCTGGACCCGTCAACGAACCGAACCTCGATGTCATCGAAGGCTATTTTACGGTAGAGCTGGATTTTAGTGACCCTAATATATTTAAGGGTGATGCCCGCTGGCTTGAAATCGGTGTTAGACCGGGGGATATGAACGACCCCAACGAATATACTGTTCTGGAGCCGCGGCAGGAACTCACGCCGACACCATACGCTATGTACGCTCAGAAAACGGGCGCATTGGAGACAAGCGGAGACCTGGTGTTGACTTCAGGCAGCGGTATTGTCGAGGTCGGGACGCTTTACGAAGCCACAGACCTCGTGGTTAACGGAATGGTGCAGGTTCGTGCCGCTTCGGACTTCCTTGGCGGTGACGTGTCGGCATTGTCATTGGGAGTTTACCCTACTGAATTTGTAGGGGCCTCCATAATCGACTCCAACGACCCTTGCAATCCTTACGATTCCAACGACTCTAATGGTTGGGCTGGGCTATTGACAGGTGCAGAGCAAAACTTGTGCCTGCATTCAGGCAGCGGTACGATTTATATGGGAGCTCCATACGAAGCTGGGAAGGTCCGCAACTATGGGGCTTTTTACACTGACCAGCTTGGTGTCGGGACGACGGAGCCGGGATATGAATTAGACGTTAAAGGTGATATTCACGCAAGCGGTGCAATTGGCGCCGGGGCAGGGACGCTTTGGATGAACAATGTCCCCGATGCGATTACCTCAACCAGTGGTAAAATCTATCTTGGGAATGACTCTCCCGGCGATTTCGAAGATGTCAAAGTCGGCATCGGTACGACGAATCCGGTGGGGAAACTCCATGTTAATGGTAATATCCATGTTCAACAGGGAAGCAGATATTGTTTCCTTCACCAAAATCCACATACTGCCATGGGTTTAGATATTAATAACGATGTTGGTGGGTCCTCTGGTAATGATCTTCAAATACAAGCTTATGGTGCTACCGATGATTCCTTCCAGATAATAAGCCTACATGGAACTTACCCATTTACGTCTAACTGCAGATTACAGGTTAATCTTGACAACGGCAACGTCGGCATCGGGACGACAACGCCCGCAAGGAAACTGCACGTAAATGACGTAATCAGACTCGAGCCGAGAAGCGATTTCCCCGGCGACGGCAGTAACGGAGATTTATGTGTGGTAGGCGACTCTAACGACCGCCACATTTACTGTTACCTGAATGGTGATTGGAAACAGTTAGATCCAGATTAAATAAAATTGATATAACTGAGGTGTAACAATGAAAAAGAACAGTATCTTTTTGATAATAACGGCTTTTATAATTATTCTGCCAATAAAGGCTCAGTGTGACCAATACACGATAGATTGGTTTACGATTGACGGCGGCGGCGGTCAGAGCAGCGGCGGGCCTTATGTACTCACGGGGACAATCGGTCAGCCGGATGCAGGTTATCACAGCGGCGGTAACTACGAGCTGCTCGGCGGCTTCTGGGTCGGCGGGCCTTTATGTATCGTCAACTTCGAAGATTTTGCACGGTTTGCTATCTACTGGCTGCAATCGGGTGCCGGCCTGCCGGCTGATTTATATGAGGATGGTACGATTAATTATGACGACCTATTAGAATTTGCGAACGTCTGGCTTTGCATCTGTCCATACGACTGGCCTTTGAAGTAATTTAAACCTGCGATATTGATTATAAGAAAAAGGTTTTGTTAAACTACTGTTTGACAAGAGCCGATTATTCTGTTATATAAAGCACAGGCAGGTATTATGAAAATGAAAGAAAATTACAATCAGGGCTGTTTGAGTATAGCGATAAAAGGCGAGATAATCGCTATCAGCGGGATTATTATAATTATAGAGGAGAAACGCAAGCTGCCCTGAGAGGTAACTAATAAGTTATAAAAGCCTTCCGGAGCAGCGAACTTCGGAAGGCTTTTTTATTTGCCACAAAGACACTAAGACACAAAGAATTTTTTATAATTATTTTATTTCCTTCGTGTCTTTGTGACCTGGCGGATGATAATTTATATGTCTATAGTCATCGCTTGACAGGTACTAGAATAAAAACTATTATGTTCTGTTTTAGTTTGACAGGAAATTTCGAAATGAGCGAAGACAAAAAGAAGAGTTATCGTGATACACTGAACCTTCCGAAGACCGATTTTGCGATGAAGGCAAATCTTACGCAGCGGGAGCCTGCGATGCGAAAAAAGTGGGCTGAGGAAGGAATCTATAAGAAAATAATGGAGTCGAGAAAGAATTCTGCTGAGTATATACTTCACGACGGCCCGCCTTATGCGAACGGTGACATTCATATGGGGCACGTTATCAATAAGGTACTTAAGGACATCGTGGTCAAGTATAAGACAATGTCCGGTTTCAAGGCTCCGTATGTACCGGGGTGGGACTGTCACGGCCTGCCGATAGAATCGATGGTTACAAGTAAGCTCGGCGAAAAGGCACTGAAGATGAGCAAACCTGAGATACGGAAAAGATGCGAGGAGTACGCAGGCAAATATGTCAAGATTCAAAGCAGGCAGTTTCAGGAGCTTGGGATTTTCGGCGATTTCGATAATCCTTACCTGACATTCAAGCCTGAATACGAGGCGGGGATTTTAGAGGTTTTTGCGGAACTGGTCGGTAAGGGTTTGGTCTATAAACAGCTTCGGCCTATTCACTGGTCGATTGGGTGTCAGACGGCTCTGGCAGAGGCCGAGCTTGAATATAACGATATATCCTCGCCAAGCATATTTGTTAATTTTGAGGTCGAGGCGGAGTCGGTAAAGAAACTTGTCGAGCTCGGCCTGGTAAGCGAAGATGAAACAAAGGATTCAAAAATCTGTTTTATGATTTGGACGACGACGCCGTGGACACTTGCGGCCAACCTGGCGGTTGCGGTTAACCCGGCGCTGGAATATGTTACTATTCATTATGAATTGAACGGACAAAATTTTGTTTCCTTAGTTGCCGCCAAAAGAGTCGGCGAAATCGCAAAGGCAGGTGCCCTGGAAGATAAGATAAAGGTGTGCAAAAAACCCGTTCTCGGCAGCGAGCTGGAAAATCTGCGCTATAAGCACCCCTTTGTAGAGAAAAACCCGACGGAAAAGGATGCACACTATGTAATTCTGGCTGACTATGTTACGACGGAAGATGGAACTGGGCTGGTACATACTGCGCCGGGGCACGGCGTCGAGGATTATATATCAGGGCAGAAATATGGGCTTGCGATTTATTCGCCTGTGGACAATTACGGCTGTTACGACGATACGGTGCCGCAATGGCTGGCGGGCAAAAACGTGCTGGAGGTGGAAAGAGAAGTTAACGATAAGCTTGCAGAGCTCGGATTACTTTTTTCGGAAGAAAAGATTGTCCACAGCTATCCGCACTGCTGGCGAAGCAAGAAACCGGTTATCTTCAGAGCGACGGAGCAGTGGTTTATAAGCATGGACAGGGAGATGAAAGGTGTCGGAAAGAGCCTGCGAGATATGGCTCTTGAGAGTGTCGGACGAGTAAAATGGATACCGCTCTGGGGACAGAAGCGAATCGAGGGGATGCTGGAGTCCAGGCCTGACTGGTGCATATCGAGACAGAGAAGCTGGGGACTTCCGATACCGGTTTTTGTCAATTCGAAAGGCGAAAGCCTGCTGACAAAGGAATCAGTGCTGGCAGCAGCAAATTATATCGGGCAAAAAGGCTCGGACAGCTGGTTTACGGATTCGGCAAAACAGATACTCGGTGAAGATTTCCACCTGCCGGCAGGTTTCGAGTGGGACGATTTGGAAAAAGAGGAGAATATTTTTGATGTGTGGTTCGAGTCCGGCTGCAGCTGGTACAGCGTTGCCAAAAAGAAGGGCTGGCCCGTGCCGGTCGATTTGTATCTCGAAGGCTCGGACCAGCACCGCGGATGGTTTCAATTGTCACTGCTGCCGGCGCTCGGTTCGATTGAGACCGAGCCGTTCAAAGCGGTTCTGACACACGGTTTTACTGTCGATGATGAAGGTAAAAAACAATCGAAGTCACTGGGCAACTACGTAAACGCACAGGATGAAGTGGCGAAGTATGGAGCGGATATACTGAGGCTGTGGGTGGCGAGCGTGAACTACCAGGAGGATATGCGATGCACGGACGAGCTAATCGGCAGGACGCAGGATTCGTACAGGAAGATAAGAAATACCATTCGTTATTTGCTGGGCAATCTCGATGATTTCGAGCCGGAGAAGGATTCGGTCGACTATGAGCAGATGTATGATATCGACCGCTGGGCGATGCAGCAGCTTGAGAAACTGAAACAAGAGGTAACCGATAGTTATGAGAGCTTTTCATTTCATAAGGCGTTTTCGCTACTTTACAACTTCTGCGTGGTAGAAATGAGCAGTGTATATATGGATGTGATGAAGGACCGGATGTACTGCGACGGCAAAAAAAGTTTATCAAGACGAAGCGGACAGACAGCGATGTATAACATTTTGAGCAGTCTTGTAAAGATGCTGGCGCCTATATTGGTACATACAGCAGAAGAGGTATGGTCGGCGGTGAGAAATCGGGACGAAAACGTTGAGAGTGTGCACCTTGCCACAATGCCGAAAACCAACGACTCAATTGATCACAAGGCTGAGGAAGCGAAATGGGAAAAGATAATGAATCTGCGAGACGACATTCTGCGGGTCCTGGAGGGATTAAGAAAAGACAAAAAGATTAACAGTAATCAGGAGGCCTCTGTTACTGTGCATTTTGCAAGTGAGGAAGAATTTAAAGAGTTCGAGGATTTCGGCGCTGAAAGAATTGCAGCGGTCTGCATTGTGAGCGAGGTAAAGCTTCTCAAAAGCGGCAGCGGCGAGAGGACGGTAACAGCAGAAAAAAGCAGCTATCAAAAATGCCAGCGCTGCTGGAACTTATTGGAGAGTGTCGGTAAAAATGAAGAGTATCCCGATTTGTGCAGCAGATGTGTCGAGGTGATTAAAGGTTAACAAGCTAATACGATAAGCGCAAAAGCTTTTTATTAAAAATTGCAAAAGTAGAAAAGCCCTGTATTTCGACAAGGCTTTTTATTTTCAGGTACAGTCAAAAAATAAACATATCTTTCTTTACATATATTTTACTTGTAAGGTCTGGAAACTTATAACAAAATATATACAGTCAACGTGTAGAAGATCAGACTTTGATTAACTTTGAAATTGCTATGTAGAAAAAAACTTGTTCAACTGTCATTGGGCACCTGATGCGGAATCCATAGACTAAAAAATTGGATTCCCGCCTCCATCGACAAGCTCAGGACAGGTGCGCGGGAATGACAACAGAGGTGTTTTTTACAAAGCACTTTGAAATAAATATTTTGACAAGCATTTTTATGGAAGGAGATTTTTATGAACTCTAAAAATAAGAATATATTTGTAAGCATGATTTTACTGATTAGCTGCGGGGTATCCTCAGCGGACCCTTCATTGACGATTTATAACCAGAATTTTGCCGTGGTACGTGAGCAGCTCGACCTGGACCTGAAAAAAGGCCAGAACGAGGTGAAATATAACGACATCACGGCGCACCTCGAGCCGGATTCAGTGATTTTGCGCGACCCGAAAGGCAAAAGAAATTTACAGATTCTCGAGCAGAATTACAGGGCAGACCCTATTTCGCAGGGACTGCTGCTCTCACTTTACGAAGGAAAAGTAATAGATTTTCTCGTCACAGATAAAGAGGGAGAAGAAAAGATTATCAGGGGAAAGATAATTCGCAGCGGCTATGTTCCGCACCAGGCCGGCCTGAACCGGTACGGCTCACAGTATTATCAACGCCAGATGTATTACGCCCAAAGCCCCGGTACGGGTCAGCCGATTATTGAGGTTGACGGAAAACTGCGTTTCAGACTGCAGGGCGAACCCCTTTTCCCGTCACTTACGGATGACACCATCTTAAAGCCTACCATCGACTGGAAAATTGTCACCGATAAAAGCGGAAAACTCGATGCCG
>CAYXGT010000100.1:0-9337 GCA_964464635.1 uncultured Pirellulales bacterium
GTAATGTGGTGAGGCACATCCGGTATTACGATTCTTGCTATTCTCGGCATAGCAGAAAGTATAATCTATAACCATGATATGTCAATTATAAAATAGGTAAACGTCCCCTATTTAAGAGAGAAGGGTAATTGCGCATTTATGAGCAGATTTGTCTTCAGGCTGGCTTGTGATTTGTGTGTCGATTTTTTAAAAATAGTTTTCTTATTTTGTTTCTCTCTCAATCGCCTCCATTAGCTGTTTGTCGATTTCAACGCCGAGCTGCTCTGCGATTTTGAGATGCATCCGTGAAGCCTGGTAGTCTTTCATATTATAGAAGCAGTAGGCCAGGCCGTAATGCGCATCAGCGAGGTCGGGTATAATCCCGACAGCTTTAAGGTATGCATCTTTTGCCTGCTGATAATCCTCTTTATTCGAGTATGCCGCACCCAGATTGTAATAAAGAAGTGCTTCATTCGGGCTTAAGGCTAATGCGTGTTTATATAGTCTGATAGCCTCATCAAAGTCCTGCCTGCCGAAATAGACATTACCCAGATTCGTGAGGGCAGCAGCCATTTCGGGTTCGATGGCCAGGGCGTTCTTATATGCTTCAATCTCTTCGTCTGCCAATCCTAATTCCTTGCAGCAAAGCCCGAGTCCAAGATACGCATCGGCACTGTCACTATTATATACAAGGGCCTTTTTGTACTCAATTACAGCCTGATTGAAGTCTTCCTTCTTTCTGTAAACCTCCCCAAGCTGCAGATACAGGTCATAATTTTTTGGTTCTATGATTAGCGCCTGCTGCAGCCTTGCTATTGCTTTGGCGTACAATTTCTGCTCGCAATATATGATTGCCAGGTTCTTATAAGCGTCGACAAATTTGGAGTCCAGCCTGATTGCTGAAGAGTATTCTGCAATTGCATCGTTGAACTGTCTTTTTTTTGCGTATGCGTTACCGAGATTATTATGCGTACCGGCATCGTCCCTGTTTAATTTAAGAGAATATTTGTATTCATATATGGCGTCATCAATTCTGTCGGTCTGCAGATAAATGTTACCGAGATTCGTTCTGGACTCGAGCAGTGTCGGGTTTATTTTGACCGCCTTCTCGAGCGAGAGCTGTGCCTGGCTGATATTTCCGACGGCAAGATAACTGTTTCCGAGATTATTGAAAAAGCATCCGAGGGTCTGAAGCGGATTCAAGTTTACCATATAGATGCTGTTTTCCCGATGTTCAGGCACTTTGAATTTTTCCATATAGTGCTCGTCCTTGGCACTTCCGCCGCTGCTTGTCGTCTCGATATTGAAACGAACCTGGCCATCGTCATACCTGACAAAAAAGTGTCCCGGCACGACAACACCATAAAGGGGCAGGCCAAGTCTTTCACCTATTGCGAGATAAAGAATTGAAAGACTCAGACAGTATCCTCGTTTGTTTTTCAAAACCGAGTGTAAAAATAAATCATTCGGGTCGTCTGCCTGCTGTACCGACGTGAATCCGAGCTCATCAAAAAGATACTCGTTTATAACAGGGACAGCGTAATGGTTTATCGGCACACTTTCAGCCTCAAGCCGGCCCCGAATCTCATAAGCCATCTCGTCTAATTGCACCTGACATCGTCGGCCTGCAACAATATCGCTCCACTGCTCCGAGACAATCAGTGCGGCTATCCCTATGTCTATCTGCTCAGGGTCTAATCGAAGCACCTGTGAAATCGACCTGGCGTATAAGCCATCTTTATTCTCATTCGCAAGCGGCCTGGTTGCGGCAAATACGGCCTGCAACGAGATAAAAAACAGAGATATTGCAATTACTTTTTTCATTGCCTCTGATATTATCGTCCAAATTAGCCTGCAATTCTACTCGATAAGCGGCTCAATTTCAGTCGGCAGACCAGCCGGCCTGCGCTTGAATAAATCTATCCGCATCCATTTATTACTTTTAAACCGCCAGCGGTCTGCTATTCCAACAATTATAATATGAACCGTATAGGCTATCCAGGGTCCTATCGCCCCGAGAGCCGGGAAAAGTGTTACTATCAGCCAGCCGCCTCCGCCGAGAACGAACAGGGCACCGACAGCCGAGATAAAGCCGAGCCATAACGTGTCACCTGCTCCGCGAAGAGCGCCGCTGTACGTCAATACCGCTGCATCGAATACCTGAAATATAGCCGCGCATATTAATATCTTTGCCCCGATGTCCGTTGCCGTCTCGCCGAGCTTCCAGGCTGCTATTATCTGCTCTCTGAATGTAAAGAAGAGTATCCCGACTATTCCCATATACAAAAGTGATATTTTTAGGCATACACTTGTCTGTTTGACGGCGATATCCTTTCGCTTTTTTCCAATCGATTTACCCACGGCGGCGGTCAATGCGATACTCACACCGACGGCCGGCATAAACGACAGGGCCGTACAGGAATATACCGCGCTTGTCGCCGCGAGCGCTTCCTTGCCGAAACCGCCTATCAGCCTGAACAGTATTGCTCCCAGAAATGCCGTGTTTATCATAAAGGCAAAACCGGCAGCCGAGCCGATTTTTAAGAGACTGAGCATTTTTGTAAAGTCAATTTTCAGGTTGCTTCTGCTCTGGAATTCGCTGTTAATATCTTTGCCCAGAAAGACAGCCATTCGCAGTCCCGCCCCGACCACGGAGCCAATCAATGTTCCCCAGCCTGCTCCGGCAAGGCCCATTTCGGGAAAACCGAATTTGCCGAATATCAACACATAGTTTGCTATTACATTAACAACCTGGCTTATGACCGCAGTGTACATCGATATTACGGGCCGGTGAATGCCCATAAAGAAATGGTTCGTGGCCCACATTAATATTACTACGAACTGGGATAATAACATTATCCGAAAATATGTGACCTCAAGGCCGATAATCGATTCCGGCTGTGACATTATCTTAAAAATCCATCTTGCTGTCGGCCACATAAAAGAAAATGTCACCGCAGAATACAGCAGGCCCATATAAACCGCCTGCCAGAAATAATTCGCGCAGTCATTCTTTGCCCTCCTGCCGAGGGATTGGCTTACAAACGTATTGACTGTCGTCATAACTCCGAGGGCAAAACTGGCGGGAATGAAACTGACCATACTCGCGGGAAGTATTGCCGCTATCGCATCCTCGCTGTAGTGGGATACCATCATCCTGTCAACGAACTGCATAAGTGTATATGAGCTCGTGGCTATTATCATCGGGCCGGCAATTTTGAGCATATATTTCAGTGAGGTCTCTTCTTTGGCCGTGTCTTCTGAAAGTAGTTCTGTCCCTTCCGTCATCTCGAAACCTTTATTTATTCAGTCCGAGCTTTTTCAGCAGTGTCTCAGCCGGCATCGATAAAATCCGTATTTGTTTAACCCTGCTTGTTTGGCCCGAAATTATACTGAGCTGATTTTTTTTAACGTCGAGCAGTTGAGCAAGGAAATTAATAAGGGCCTGGTTGGCTTTGCCTTTTTCAGCAGGCTGAGTCAGCTTGATTTTAATCATACCGTCGAGTATGCCGCACATTTCAGTTCTGCTGCTGCCCGGCACAACCTTAACTTTGAAAACCGCACCTCCGTCTGTGTCCTGAACTTTCAGCTCGGTTGTTTGTCCCAAAGCGTCTATCCTTTTATTCCAGTTCCTTCAGATTGCTGCCTATCGCCATCTGAACGTATTTTTCGATTTGCTCTGCTAATTCACCCAGCGCTTCAATCTGGAAATCCTCGAAATGTCCGCCTATGTAATCGCCGTTCAGGGCCTTCTTGAATATTCTTACTCTTATGACCGAGGCCTGTTTTTGCTGCCTGCTGAAGTCGCTTTCCTTGTGCTCGGTCAGCTCTACCCGCCAGTCCTCGCTTATGAATACGAGATTCTTGCCGGTGTAAACAGCCGTCGGAAAATAATCTCGCAATAGTTTCAGTGTATCCATTTTTAGCTCTTCAGTGTTCCGGTCAGCTCTGATATTATTGAAATTTTCTTTTCTTTACAATATTGCTTTATGCCTTCAATTATTTTTTCACAACTGTCCGGCTCGATAAAATTCCACGTACCAACAGCCACTGCCGCTGCACCTGCGATTATAAATTCAATCGCATCGGACGCCGTCCTGATGCCTCCCATCCCCAGAATCGGCACCTTCGCCTTTTTTGCGACCTCATTATAGACCTTATTAACAAGATAAACAGCTATCGGCTTTATCGCAGGCCCGGACAGGCCGCCCGTTCGATTGGCGAGTACCGGCTTTTGTGTCTCGATATCAATTACCATTGCTGTGAACGTATTTATCAGGCTGAGAGCATCGGCGCCTGCATTGACAGCAGCTTGTGCGATTTCACTTATATCTGTTACCGAGGGCGTTAGCTTAACCGTTAGTATCTTGTCACCGCTGACAGCTTTTACCGCTCTGGTTATCTGTTCGACCTGTTCCGGTTCGGTCCCGAAGGTAATCCCGCCTTTTTTGACATTCGGACAGCTTATGTTCAGCTCGAAACCTGCTATTGCTTTTTCTTTCGATAGTTTTTCAGCTACTGCTATATATTCATCTATTGTCTGTCCCGCGATATTGACGAATACTGCGGGTTTGAATTTTTCGAGGATGGGTATTTTTTCTTCGATGAATCTTTGCAGGCCGATATTGGCAAGTCCTATGGCGTTGAGCATTCCCGAATCGGTCTCGACGATTCGCGGGTCGGGATTGCCTTTTTTGGGACTGGCTGTTATGCTTTTGGTAATGAATCCACCGAGGAGGTTTATATCAAAGAAATCGGCAAGCTCGTCGGCGTAGCCGCAGGTCCCCGAGGCAGTAAAGACCGGATTCGCCAGCTTTAGCCCTGCAAATCCAACTGATATATCTGTGTTTTCCATATTTTCTTAAAAGTGAACTATACAAACAAACGAGCCACTTCGTCGAACTCTTTTTTACAGCTTTCTGAATCTTTTGTAATAATTAGTCCAAATGCTTTAACTAGGAAGGATTTCGTTACACATAAATATCCTGAGTAAGTCGAATCAACCAAATCCGTCAAAAGTTTCGGCGCGATATGGGGTGTGTTTTGTAAGATTCGAATGCCAGAGACAGATCCGTGCGCTATATGGGACCAAAGTGAATATAGTTTTAATGCACTTTCGTCTTCGTACTTTTTGATAAGACCTGTATGTCCTTCTTGTTTGGCGCACCACTTATTCCACTTGTAATCATCAAGATTCTCAACACCTTGTGAGGCAAGAATTTTTTTATATGATGCTTTTTTGTTATTATCAATGGTATTTCCGAACTTTCTCATGTGTTCAGCTTGTGCATGTTTCTCGAATTCTAAATAGTCTTTTGCCGCATTCTTATCTGATATAATTGCTAATAGAGACGCGTGATACTCAAGGCAGCAACGGCCGATTACGCAAAGGTCAGGAAAGAATTTTGGCGAACATAGGCGCTTTATAGTATGGATTGACATGGAGTATCTCGCCCACACATAGTAGGAAGATTCTATTTGATTGTCAGAATTGCTGACACATAGCTTATCTAAATACTGACCCCATTTACTTAGGAATTCTACAAGTTTGCTATAGGAAGCTGAAAATTTCTGTATTTTTATTGTCATCATTTTTCTATTAACTTACTTTGGTAACTTTTCGCTTTTTCTTTAGCTCGTGTCCATTTATTCAAGTCGTAATGAGACTAACTTCGTTCTCTTCAACTTGATGTTCCAAAAAGGAACTTCAAGTTTGTATATTTGTTAACTGACTTTTTTATCTTGAGGAGCCAAAGTGGCACCTCAAGTTGTTATTTAAATACTATTTCTTTACTGTCGAATACCGGGCCGTCAGTGCAGCACATTTTATAAGTTGTCTCGTTCGAGCCTTCAAGTTTACACTCGACGGCACAGCCCTGGCATATACCAAAACCGCAGGCCATCATTCTTTCCATACTAATCTGGCAATCGATACCTCTGCTGTTCGCAATATCAGCTACTTTTGCGAGCATCTCTTCCGGGCCGCAGCCATAAATAATGATTTGGTCTTTTTGCTTTTGATTTTCATCGAGGAATTTTTCCAGCGGCACGGTTACGAAGCCGGCCTGGCCGGCAGAGCCGTCGTCGGTTGTAATCACGCATTTAGTCCAGCATTTGGAAAAATTGTCGGTATCGAAGGGAAGTTTCTCTTTGGTTTTTGCACCGGCGATTGCAATAACTTCAAAGTCAGGATAATTTCTGGCAAGGACATTTGCCAGATGCTGCACAGGCGGGCTGCCCATACCGCCGGCAACGAGAACAGCCAGTTTTTTATCTTCGGGTACTGAAAAGCCATTGCCCAAAGGCCCGATTACGCTTACGCTGTTGCCTGCCTTCAGTGTTGTCATTCGAAGCGTAGCAGGCCCGACTACGCGGTAGAGCATCTCAGCGGTTGTTTTGCCGCCATCGACAACAATGTCACAGAAGCTGAAGGGCCTGCGCAGAATAATCTTTCTGCCGAGCTTGTCTTTCAATTCCGGTGATATTACTTTGGGCGACGGCAGGGCGGTCTTACTCAAATCGACTTCGGCGAACTGGCCGGGGATGGTTTTACCGAAGGCATCCGCTCCGGTACCTTCGAACTCCAGGTCCAGCCTGTAAAAGCACTCGCCTGTCTGCTGATTGAGCTTTACGAAGGTGTTGAAAGGCCCTTTTTTCATAGCTTTTTTCTTTTCGGCTGACAATTTTTAGCCTGTTAAATCAAATACCTTTATGCCGTCAACTACTTTACAGATATGCACCGCAAATTTATCAGCGTAATCCGGACGGCTTCGCGGATAGCCTGTTTCGACGGCTTTTTTGAGCTTATCGACGCTTTCAGCTTTTACGATTGCGCCCGATGCTCCCTTGTCACCGCCGCCTAACATTCTCTCGCCGAGACAGCCCTCGACCGAGCGGGCAATATCGCACATAGTCTCAAGCTCGGGCCCGCTGATTTTGTAATCGTCCCGCAGGCCGATACCATCTTCTCTGAAAATCGCACCGACTTTTTCTATGTTACCCGATTTCCAGGCATCGAGCATTCGGTAGAAACGCTTCTGCGCACCGAAGATATATTTGAGCCTGTCACAAAGGCCGGCATACTTTTTTGAGAATTTGACCATTATTTCGTCGTAGAGTTTTTCGTCTGTAATATCTGCGAGGCATTTTATTTTGTAACCATTTTTTTGAAGGAGCGAGACGAGCTGCTCACATTCGGCCCTGCGTATTTTGTACGTTGATTTTTCAAGGCCCGGCCTGACAGTGCCCGTATCGAGGCCTACAATTCTAAAATCAATAGCGCCTTTACCAAGCGGTACATATTTTATCGAGCGGTCTTTCGGGTTGTAATGTGTCCCCATTGCTTCTTTGGCAAAGTATATCATTATCTGGTCGAGCTGGCCACAGGGTGAGCCCACGTAGTCATTTTCCACGGCCTGGGCCATATCGATAATCCTGAAATCGTCTTTGACTTCTATTGCGTTGACATCGAGCAGTGACAATATCAGATTCAGTGTAAGCGATGCGCTTCTGCTCATCCCGCCGCCGGGAATATTGCCCCATACAACAGCGTTGATACCCTGTTTGAGCTTGAAATTTTCCCTTCGCAGGATATATTCGGCACCGCACGGGAATCTCGCCCAGGTATCCGCAATCTCTGCTGATTTCGGCTCAGGGACACTGCCAAGGCTGAATTCAATCACACCGTCATCGGCAAAATTGCCGCTAAAGAGTCTGCATTCGGTCGAGCCGCTCGGCTTGTATGCCATCCAGATAAATCTGTCTGTCCCCACGCCGAAAAGCTCTGTCCCGTTGTAATCACCATGCTCAACGCCGAGACAGAACCGTGACGAAGTCCTTCTGACCTTGCCGCCTGATATATCGAGTTTTTGCTTTGCAGCAAGCTCCTGAATCGTCTGAATTGCTTTTTGCTCTTCTTTATCAGTTAACATTTGCTCAACACCTCTTGATTACCAGAATATTATGTAAAGCACTATTGTAAGAAGTATCACAAGGACGCCGAAGTACACAGAACCACTGGACCAGTGCATCTCAATCTTTGTCTGCTCAGGAAGTTTTATCAGTTCCTTCAAGGGCTTTATCAATGTTATTATTAATAAAACCGCTGCGATAGCACCGACCGTGATTGCCATCCGGTTCAGAAATGCAATGTCACCGAAACCGAAAAACAGGATTCCGTATATAATCGGGCTTAAGACAAGACCTAAAACTCCGCAAACCCGCGGCGTCTTCTTCACAAACAGCCCGAACAGGAATATCGTAAGCACTCCGGGCGATATGAAGCCCTGGAATTCCTGGATAAACGCAAAAGCGCCCTTGAATCTCGGATTTGCCAGTACAGGGGCTATGAAGCAGCCGACAACTACTAAAACCGGAACGCAGCTTCGGCCGACCGATACCAGAATTTTCTGTGCAGCGTCTTTTTTGAACCATTCCCTGTAGATGTCCATAGTGAATATCGTCGATGCGGCGTTAAGCATCGATGCAAGGGAGCTGATAACTGCCCCCATCAGAGCCGCAAGCACAAAACCTCTAAGCCCCCTGGGCGTCAGGTACCGAATCAGAAGGGGAAATGCACCGTCGTAGTCATAACCCACGAGTTCCTGCTGGGCCTTGATATTTGGATGCGTTTTTTTCGCCTGCTTGAGCATATCGGCGTTGATTTTGCTGAGGTCCTGGCCTTTAGGGACTGTTTCGCCCAGCACCTTTGTATTGAACGATAATATTTCACCCGCCAGTTGTGGTTTCAGATTTGCGAAGTCACCATCGAACAGAAAGACCATATTTGCAGCTGCCGGGTCGGATTTGACGGCCTCAAATGATTCCAGAATGGGTTTGTTTAATGTTTTCATATTCATTGCATCATCGTGCATCTTTGGAGCGTATAAAGTGAAGGCGATTATACCGGGGATACATACGACAAAAGGAATAATCAGCTTCAGAAAGGCTGCGAATACCACTCCCCTTTGTCCCTCACGAAGCGAGTGTGCGCCAAGTGTCCTTTGCATAATATACTGGTTCAGTCCCCAGTAATAAAAGTTCGGTATCCAGATACCGAGCAGCAGGGCGGTCCAGGGTAAAAAGTCGCTTGTTCTGGGCAGTGCCATGTGCATCTTTGCTTCTTTAAGTATCGCGAATTTTTCTCCAAGTGATGCCTCACCACCGACTCCCAGTGATGTATTTACAGCAGCCTGGCTTATGCCTTCGAATTTGCTCGGGTCGTTTAGAGCCATAAATGACAGAACCATTATTATTGCACCGCCTATAATCAGCGCCGAGCCCTGTATAAGGTCAGCCCATGCGCAGGCCTTAAGGCCTCCTGCTGCAACGTATGCTGCTGCTAAAATGCCGACAAACC
>CAYXGT010000101.1:0-8958 GCA_964464635.1 uncultured Pirellulales bacterium
TTCTCAGTTTGCTTGGTGCTCTTAATTACAGGACGAGTTACGGCCAGAACGTGCTTCGACACAGTATTGAGGTTGCATTTTTGTCCCAGATTATGGCAGATGAGCTCGGGCTGGATGGTGCAATAGCGAGACGGGCGGGACTTTTGCACGATATAGGAAAGGCCATTGACCACGAAGTTGAGGGCGGCCACGCAATCATAGGGGCGAACTTTCTGAAGCGATTTAATGAATCGCCGGTTATCTTAAACGCAGTCGCAGCTCATCACGGCGACGTGCCGCCTGAAAGCCATTATGCACCTCTTGTGGCTGCTGCCGATGCCATCAGCGCCTCGCGGCCGGGCGTCAGAAGAGAAACTCTCGAAAGATATATCAAGAGGCTCGAACAGCTTGAAGAGATTGCGGGCGGCTTCGAAGGGGTTGACAATGCCTATGCCATCCAGGCAGGCAGGGAAATAAGAGTTATTGTTGACGCCAACAAAGTGGATGATGAAAAGGCTTACAAAGTTGCAAGGGACATTGCGAACAAAATTGAAAGCGAGATGGCTTATCCGGGAGAGATACAAGTTACGCTGCTAAGAGAAGTCCGTTGCGTTGAGTACGCAAAATAATCGGTCCGGCTAAGTGTGTCTGAGCGGATTATGATTTGCTGACTGCAGGAAACAATTATGGAGCTTAAGGTTTTATGTATAGGTGACATTGTCGGTCGGCCGGGCAGACGCATATTAGCCGAAAAGCTAAAAGGTCTTGTCAGAGATTACGACGTTGATTGTGTGATAGCAAATGCCGAGAATGCGGCGGGTGGTTCCGGCCTGACACCACAGATTTACAGTAAATTGCTCAAATACGGGGTAAATCTGGTAACTCTCGGTGACCATACGTACCGTAAAAGGGGCATTATAAAGGTCCTGGAGAGTGCTGATGATATAGTCCGGCCGGCAAACCTGTCTGAGCTTGCTGCAGGCAAAGGCTTTGCCCGATATAAGACGAGCAAAGGCCCGACCGTTGCAATAATATCGCTTATAGGCCGGATTTTTATGAAGCCGGCAGACTGCCCCTACGGCGCAGTCGATAAGATACTCTCCAGGATTGAGCAGAATAATGATATTGTTTTTGTTGATTTCCACGCCGAGGCTACAAGCGAAAAAATCGCTATGGGCTACCATCTTGACGGCAGAGTTGCCTGCCTGTTCGGTACGCATACGCACGTGGTAACCGCCGATGAAAAAGTTTTGCCCGGCGGCACTGCATACATCACCGATATTGGTATGACCGGAGCGCACGATTCGGTTATTGGCAGAGGCCCCGAAAGCGTTTTGAAATCATTCAGAACCTGTATGCCATACCCGTATGAGGTTGCGACCGGTGATGTTAAAATTAATGCAATCCTTGTCACTGTGGATAGTGACACTAAAAAGTCAAAGCAAATCGAACGAGTGACGATAGACGCCGGCTTTGAAGAATCGACGAATTACGACAGTGACGACGGCAAACCTGAATATTTCAACAACTTTTAGGCCGCTCTCGGGGTCAGGTGTTTTTGTGACCAGATTGCAAAGGTCGAGCCTGCCAGCAGAACCACGCCGAAAATCCATTGTAAGATGGTCAGCGATTCACCAAAGATTCTGCTGGAAAGCAAAAAGACAATAAACGGAACTATGAGAAGCGACAGGGCTGGAATGATGGCGCCGATTCTTTTAATTGCGAAATAATAGAGCACGTGGCTGAACGCGATGCTTAATAAAGAGGATATGACTATATACGTCCAGGGTCTTAATCCAAGAGCCGTACAGTCTTTTATGTCACCGAAGAAAAGTGCAAGTACCGCCAGGCCTGCTACGGTGTAAATACTTATTACCGAGAATCCGTAACGGCTGTCGATATCTTTGAAGGCGATTTTTACACTTACGGTATAAATACCCCACATCATTGCAGCGGACAGGGTTATTATTATTCCAAGCAGTGTGGTTTTTGAAATTAAGTCTTCCTCGCGAAAGATTATTACACCAAGAACACCGGCTGTTGACAGGGCTGCTCCGGCCCAGAAGCGTTTGCTTTTAAGCAGCGGCCTTTCTTCGGGAAAGAGGATAAGCGAAAAGACGGCAATCCATATCACGGTTGTTTTTATAATCAGGTTCATAAAGGCAGGGTCTATGAAATAGAAAGCGCCAGCCCAGCAGCTTTGCATAATGACATTTGCGCAGGCAGGCAGCAAAGCCCGTCGCCAGATGCTTTTATCGATGAGCCCCTTCTTGCGGGCTGATAAAAGAAAGGGAAGCCAGAATAAACAGGAGACGACATATCTGAGCAGATTTTGTATCCATACATCGGTGTATTTTGTCAGCAGTTTGATGAAAATTGGTCCCAGCGACCAGCATAGAATAACTCCGAGACAGGCGAGGGTTGCAGGGGCATCAATTTTTTTGTAATTTTGAGTATTCATCCAGCCATATCTCGGAAATGTTTGTTAAAGAAAGGGATTTGTTTGCCTTTCGCGGCCGATGGAAGTAAGCGGACCATGTCCAGGATAGACGATAGTTTCTGCCGGCAATGTTAATAGATTGTCTTTTATGCTCTTTACAAGTTGCGACATACTGCCACCCGGGAAATCCGTCCTGCCGACCGAATCGGAAAATAAACTGTCACCTGAAAATAAAATCCGGTCTTTTTCTGAATACAGGCAGATGCCTCCGGGTGTATGCCCCGGTGTGTGGATGACTTTAAGTTTAATACCTGCCAGCTCGATTGACTGTCCGTCGGTTAAGATACAATTCGCCGGCCCTGTTCTGAAACTAACACCCATTAGTTCTGATAGGTTTTCCTTTTCACCTGTTAGCATTTGGGCGTCCTGTTTGTGAATATATACTTTTAGGTCAGGGTAATGCAGCCGCAACTGTTCCAGTCCGGCGATATGGTCTATGTGGCCGTGTGTCAGGATAACGGCTAAGGGATTTAGTTTTCCGGCTTCAAGAAAATCTATAATTTTGTCTGCGTCGAGGCCGGCGTCGATTATGAGACAGTCCGTAGCCCTCTTGCTTCTGCGAACTATGTAGCAGTTTGTCTGGAATTCGCCTAAGATTAAATGCTCGATTTCCATCTCAGTATTGCCCTTAAAAAGGCGAGCCTAACAAAAACGCCGATTAGAGTCAACTTAGTTTAGGCTTGACTGAAACTGCAATGGTCATTAGTATGCTGCGAAAAATATTATCAGTATTTTTAACTTATAGATGAGAGCTTTATTTGCCGATTAGTGTTTGAGCAGCTTAAGTCGTTGTTATTTTGATATTCTGAGGCTGATATTATGGTCGACCTTTCACGACAGAAAAAGGCTCATAGCTTATTTAAAAGGTACGAGGGCAATCCGATATTGACGCCACAGATTTGGCCATATGCAGCCAATGCTGTTTTTAATCCTGCGGCGGTTAAGCTGGGTTCGGAGACTTTGTTGCTTGTTCGGGTTGAGGATATGCGGGGCTTTTCGCATCTGACGGTTGCCCACAGCGCGGACGGCTTTACCAACTGGCAGATCGACGGTGCCCCGACTCTTGAGGCTGACCAGAGTTCCAGAGAGGAGAAATGGGGTTTGGAAGACCCTCGTATTGTGTGGCTGGAAGAGCAGCAGCAGTATGCCATCACATATACCTCATTCAGTGATGGCGGGCCTGTAATTTCGCTGGCGATTACGAAGAATTTTAAGACTTTTGCCCGTCTCGGAGCACTGCTGCCTCCCGAGGACAAGGATGCGTGTCTTTTTCCACGCAGGTTCAGGGGCCGGTTTGCTTTGATTCATCGTCCGATTGTCCGCGGTGAGGCTCATATGTGGCTGAGTTTCTCTCCCGATTTGAAGCATTGGGGAGACCACAGGACACTGGTCAAAACGCGGACTGCCTACTGGGATTGCCACCGTGTGGGTCTGGCCTGTCAGCCTATCGAAACACCGCACGGATGGCTGATACTATATCACGGTGTCAGGGTAACAACTGCTGGTGCAATTTATCGTCTTGGTCTTTGCCTGTTAGATATAGAAGAGCCCTGGAAGATGCTTAGAAGGAGCGACGAATGGATTCTCGGTCCGATGGCGCCCTATGAGCGGATTGGCGATGTTTCCGATGTCATATTTCCTTCCGGTGCCGTTGTCGATATGGAAAAGAACAGGCTTAACCTGTATTACGGTGCCGCCGATTCCACTGTCGCAGTTGCGACCGCGGACCTGAAAGAGCTTTACGAATACATTATGGCCTGCCCGGAGGCTGACGAATAAGATTTGCTGTCGATTTATAAGGCGGCGGCTGATTGTAAAAACCACCCTTTTTTTGTTAAGCAATTTACGCTGCAACTATAATAACATAATACCGAAACTGCCCTGAACAAGCGTGTGATTTTAGCCGTTTCACCTGATTGTTTTGCCGATTTCCCGTCCTTTAGAGAAGTTTGGAGCATTTTTGGCTTATTAGATACGAAACGGGCACCGATACCATATTTTAAAGTGCGGGTTTGCTTTTGGCTTGAGAATGTATATAATGTTAAACGTTTTTGATACGGATTGAAATGTAGTAAGTATAAGGAAACGGGATTATGTTTGTAAAGAGAATGCGGTTTATAATGGCGATAGCTATTTTAGTTATTTTGGTTTCATTGTCAGCGGTTTCGGCGGACACCTGGCAGCTTGCCAGGGACGGGCAGTTCCAATCGGTTGAGCAGCAGAATGAGTTCCATCAGGCTGTCGCAAAAATAAAGCAGCTTGCAGAAGAGGGGGATGTTGAGCAGTTTCAGAGCGCACTGGACGGGCTGAAGAAAGATTTTCCTGAAGTGGCGGGAGTTGAGCTGGACTCTTTTATGAATGCGGAGCTGCTCTTTTGTGAGGGCAAATTTGAAGGAGCGTTTAGGGCCTATGAGGTATTTCTTAACAGGTTTGGCGAGAGCAACCTTTATGAGGCTGCGCTTGAGAGGCAGTTTGCCATAGGCAGTGCCTATCTTCAGGGCAGGAAGAAAAAGGTGCTGCGTTTTTTTAAGATTCGAGGCTATGCCGAGGGTGCCAAGATTATGGAGCGGATTGCCGACCGTGCCGGCGACTCACCGGCGGCAAAGAGGGCTCTTAAAGCCGTTGCCCGGAGTTATGAAGACAGAAAGAAATATGAGCAGGCATACCTGCAGTGGTCGATTATTTCATCCCGCTGGCCGACAGGGGCAATAGCAAAAGAGGCCCTGCTCGGTATGGCAAAGGCCAAACACGCTGCATATAAAGGACCTCACTTCGATAACTCAAGTTTGATAAGTGCGAAGAGCTATTACCAGAGATTCAAGCTTATATATCCGGAAGACGCACGAGAGCTCGATATTGGCAAGAGGCTTGATTTAATCGAGGAACAGCTTGCATATAAGAAGTTTCAGATAGGCAAGTATTACCAAAGAACCAGCGAAGGACAAGCCGACGCCAATAAGCCTAATCCTGTCGATATCTATTACGACGCTGTTCTTAAAAACTGGCCTCAAAGCGTCGCGGCGAAAATGACAGAAGATGCGATGCAAAGTGAAGAAGTAACCGAAAGTAAGGTGAAATAATGAAAGAGAAGAAACGATATAAATTTGTAAGGTATTTTTATCCTTGTGTTTTGATACTTTTATTGGCTGTGTTGAGCAGCGTTTTTAGCGGATGCAGCGGCCTGAGCAGTTATAGCAATGAATCGCTGTATCCGCAGAGTGTTGAAACTGTTTGTCTTGAGATGTTTGAAAATGAGAGCTTCCGAAGGGGCGTTGAATATGAGCTCTCCGACGCTCTTGCGAAGCGTATAGAAGCTCAGACGCCGTATAAAATAGTATCGAGTCTGGACAGGGCTGACACCGTAATAAGCGGCAAAATAACTTCTGTCACCACGTCTGTGCTGACGGCTGAGAGGCAGACCGGCAGGGCGCTCGAAAAAGAAGTAGGGGTCGTAGCTGTGGTTAACTGGAAAAATTTGAGAACCGGCGAGTTGCTCATAGACAGTATGCCTGTTGACGCAACTGCCAGTTTTTCTGAGTGGCAGAACCAGAGCTTTGATTACGCCTCAACTCTGGCGGCAAACAAACTGGCGCAGAGAATCGTAGAACAGATGGAGAAAAAGTGGTAGTAAGCCTGTTTCTATAGCAAATCCGGACTTTTGGGCAGGGAGAGATTCGAAAAAAACAAAATGAGCAACAATAAAGACAGAAGACCAACACAAATGCCTGAAGGCCAGCGTGGCGGCAAAAGACCGCTGGTGCCGGCATACAAGCCCAGTCCGTTCAGATGGCTGTTGATTGCAGTGTTGCTGTTCGCGGCGATGATGACGATAAAATCGATGCTGGTTAAGCAGGTTGTCTCCTGGGATGAGTTCAAAAGTTTCGTCAAGGAAGGTCAGGTTGAAAGCGTTGTCATAAAAGAAAATGAAGTCGTAGGCAAGTTTACGCTGGAGGCTCTTGAAAAGAATGCTGAATACGAAAAACAGACTTTTGTTGTTTATTACAGCTCGGATGTGGGTGAGCAGCTTGAAAAGCTGCTGGATGAGAATTCGGTAAAAGTTGAATATGAGCCGCCGAAGACCTGGCTTATAAACCTTCTTGGGATGTTCCTGCCGATAATTATTTTCGTGGGAATTCTGTATTTTCTTTTTGCCCGCAATCTTCGAGGCGGCGCCGGCGGGATGTTAATGAGCTTTGGACGAAGTAAGCATCGTCTGCAGACCAAAGACAAACTCAAAGTGACATTTGAAGATGTTGCCGGCATTGATGAGGCCAAGGAAGAGGTGGCTGAAATAATCGAATTTTTGAAGAATCCGAAAAAGTTTCAGCGTCTTGGCGGCAGAATTCCAAGGGGTGTATTACTTATCGGCCCTCCCGGGTGCGGCAAAACACTGCTTGCAAAGGCCATTGCCGGCGAGGCTGATGTTCCTTTCTTCAGCATCTCGGGAAGCGACTTTGTAGAAATGTTCGTGGGCGTAGGAGCTTCGAGAGTGCGGGATTTGTTCAAACAGGCCAAGGACAACTCTCCCTGTATTATCTTTCTCGATGAGATAGACGCCATCGGCAGAAAACGCGGTACGAGTATTGTCGGCGGCGGGCACGATGAAAGGGAACAAACGTTAAATGCTATCCTTGTGGAGATGGACGGTTTCGAAACTAATGACCAGGTAATTGTCGTGGCGGCAACCAACAGGTCTGATATTCTCGATACTGCCCTGACACGGCCGGGAAGATTCGACAGGCAGGTTGTTGTCCCGCTGCCCGATTTGAAAGGGAGGATGGAGATTCTCAGGGTCCACGCTAAAAAGGTTATAATGGGACCCGACTCAGACCTCGAGAAACTTGCGAGGGGTACACCTATGTTTAGCGGAGCGGACCTCGCAGCAATCATTAATGAAGCTGCCCTCGGAGCAACTATGGCAGAAAAGGAAAATGTTGAGATGGCAGACTTAGAAGAGGCTCGTGATAAGGTGCGCTGGGGCCGAGCTAAAAAGAGCAAAGTAATCGACCAGAAAGAAAGAGAGGTGACGGCTTATCACGAGGCCGGGCATACCCTTGTTCAGTCTCTGCTTGAGGATGCTGACCCTTTGCATAAGGTAAGTATCATTCCCCGCGGGCCTATGGGTGGTGCGACTTTTGCGCTGCCTGAAAAGGACAGGACGATGTTTACGAAAAGGTATTGTATGGCTCTTATGCAGGTTTGTTTCGGCGGTCGGATTGCCGAGGAGATGTTCTGTGACGATATCTCGAGCGGTGCCCAGATGGATATCCAGCGTGCAACGGAAATTGCAAAACAGATGTTGCTGGTATGGGGTATGAGCGACAAACTCGGTCCAATCAATTACGGCCCGGAGGCCGGCTCACGCAATATGGTGTTCGTTATGCCCGGAGAAAAAGAGTATTCTGAAAATACCGCACAGCAGATTGACGAGGAGATTAGAAGGATAACAAGGCAGGCCTACGAAAGTGCGAGGAAGCTAATCGAAGAGAACAAGGACAAAATCGACCGCATAGCAAAGGCCCTGCTGAAATATGAAACACTCGATGCTGCCGATGTGAAAACTATTCTCGAGGGCCGTGAGCTCGGTAAGCCTACTGTTGCCGACCTGTTGGCGGCTGAAAAAGAAAAAGACGAACAACAAGATGCAGAAAAGAAGGAGCCGGGAAAAAAACGCAAAAGCAGTTAGCTTTTGCGGCTAAATTCTGTTTATCGTTCACAGATAGTCAATAGCTGTTAATCTTTTAGAGGCCTGATAATGCAAAAGGAAATTGCTATTGCTCTATTGTTGTCTCTTTGCTTATCTTTTTCGTCGCCGGCTGGTGAAATTAGAACGGATAATGTAGTTATCTCCGTCAGGTCACAATATGATTCTGTCCGTCCGGGTAGCAAGTCGGCTCTGGCTGTCGATTTCCAGCTTGCCGAGGACTGGCATTTTTATGCCACTGATGTCACCAGGCTTACATTAAAGGCGTCTTCAGGGGATTATATTGTTTTTTCAGAGCCGGTATTTCCACCATCGCAGATGTATGAGTTTGAACTTGCAGGTCAAAAGCAGCAGATACCTGTTTATAGCGATACCTTTGCCGTTTATCTGCCGTTTGAGGTGGGTGCCGTTTCTCTCGGCGCCGGCGAAAGCGTGGATGCTGAATTTGAGATCGGTATTGAAGGTGCGATGTGCTCCGGCTCGACTTGCATTATGCCGGATTTTGAGCCGCTGACAGGGGCAATAAAAGTTGCCGCTGATGCACCGATGTCCGAGCCTGCGTTCGAATTGACTGAATCCGCGTGGTCAAGGCCTGTACAGGAAAAAACTGCAGGCTGGGCGGATTACTCGGTCTGGGCAGCTCTGCCGCTGGCGTTTTTGGCCGGCTTGATCTTGAACATTATGCCCTGCGTTTTACCGGTGATACCGTTAGTTGTGTTGAATATATTTAACCGGGCAAAGAATAACAGGGCGCGGTCTATTGCAATGGGGCTTG
>CAYXGT010000102.1:0-8843 GCA_964464635.1 uncultured Pirellulales bacterium
TGTCCCGAGCTTATCGCTGACGTTATTTCCGAACAGATATAAGAAAAACATATTAAAGCCGATATGCAAAAAACCACCATGCAGAAACGCATAAGTAATAAACTGATACCAAGCCGAACCGGAAGGATAAAGCATATACTGCTCAGCCCATTGACGGATTGGCTCTCTGAAACGATAACCATCGATTATACGGATATGCGGACTGTATGTAATAGCAAAAATGACAATGTTCGCAAGTATAAGTGCGTAATTAGCATAAGGCGTTCTTCTCGGCCATATATTTGTCCGTATCGGCAATATAAACATAACTCATATATCCTGCTCAATTTACAAAAAGTTGGTGCATTTTAATATCAAAATCGCCTCATTACAAGTTATAAAGCTGGTTTTCCGCAGAAAGAAATGACATCTTCACGACAAACCATCGCTAAATCAATTGTCCTTATTTTTATTTGACTGTTATGACTTTCGATATATAATAAATTTTGTTCACTTAGGGGTGGTTCGGCACAAAACCGGCTTGAGACTGATTTGTGCGGAATCTGAGATGAAACCCTTTGAACCTGATCAGGACAGTCCGCCTGAAATCGGCTGATATGCCTGCGTAGGAAAGTGATTGTACTAAAAATTTTAAGACATCGATTCGAATCGCTTCCCGCAGGAGCGATTTTTTTGTTTTAAGAGCGAGTAATCAAAATGACAACACAAATACAAGCTGCAAAAACGGGTAATATTACCGAACAAATGAGATTTGTTGCCGAAACCGAAGGCCTTGGTGCTGAATTCGTCGCCGGGCAGGTAGCTGCAGGCAAAATGGTAATACCTGCAAACAAACTGCATATAAAGAGCAATCTTCGACCGATAGGTATCGGCCGGGCAGTAACGACCAAAGTAAATGCAAATATCGGCACCAGCAGCGCAGGTTCATCAATAGAAGCTGAAATAGAGAAGATGCGGGTAGCTCTTGAAGTCGGCGCTGATACTGTTATGGATTTAAGTACCGGCGGCAACCTCGACGAAACCCGCCGGACACTTTTATCGCAGTGCCCGGTACCTTTCGGAACGGTGCCGATTTATCAGGTCATCGAGTCAAGAACGGTAGAAGAAATCGACGGCAAAACAATTCTCGAAACAATAGAAAAACAGGCTAAACAGGGTGTCGATTTTTTCACTATTCACGCCGGTGTTCTCAAAGAATACCTGCCGCTTCTTAAAGACAGAGTTGCCGGAATTGTCAGCCGGGGCGGAGCACTGCTGGCCAAGTGGATGATTTATCATAACATGCAAAATCCTATGTACGAGATGTTCGATGATTTGTGCGACATAATGGCAGAATACGATGTGTGCTTTTCACTCGGTGACGGTCTGCGGCCCGGTGCCATTGCAGACGCAACCGACAAGGCCCAGCTCGCGGAGCTGAAAACACTCGGCGAGCTTGTTTTGAGAGCTCAGGAAAAAGGCTGTCAGGTTATGGTCGAAGGCCCGGGACATATTCCCTTTGACCAGATACAGTACAATATGGAAATTGAGCAAAAGCTATGTCACGGTGCACCCTTCTATGTTCTCGGCCCGGTGGTAACCGATATCGCCCCAGGATACGACCATATAACCTCGGCAATCGGCGGGACGGCTGCCGCCTTTTACGGCGCTTCTTTTTTATGCTATGTCACCCCGCGCGAACACCTCGGGCTGCCCAACGCAGATGATGTACGAACAGGCGTCGTCGCGGCAAAAATCGCAGCCCATGCAGCAGACATCGCCCGGGGACTGAAAGGCTCTGCCGAAAGGGATAAAAACCTGAGTATCGCACGAAGCAACCTCGACTGGCAAAAACATCTGGCTGAATCACTCGATTCGGCTACTGCGGAGCGTATGTACCATGAGGCCTGCGAAAGGGCAACCGACAAGAAGGTTACAATCGCCGATTATTGCACTATGTGCGGCCAGCAGTGGTGCAGCCTCAGAATCAATAAGCAAATCCGGGAATTTGTGAAGAATAAATCAACCTCTCAGGCCTGAGTTAAGTCTTCATTGAGTCCAGCTCGATAAAGGCGACGGGAACAAAGATAAAGACCGGCAGCCATACCCAGAACTCCGGTATTATCATCTTAAAAAAGACCTCCGTTGCGAGCAGCTTACATATAAAAGTTGTTATATAACAGGCAGAAGTGACCCCAAAGCTTATCATAACAGCCGCCTTCATTGTCTTCGGGTCACGACAGATAAGAATGGGCAGGCTTACCATAAGCATTACCAGATTGATAACGGGGTCGGTGATATGAGAATGCATTTGGGCATAGAGCTGGGCCTGGTCCTTTAGTTTCTTTCCCTGTTCCGCAAGGGTATGCAGCTGCCAGAAGCTCAGCAGAGATTTGTTTGCAGCCTTGCGCCTGATGGGAATATCCCTCGGCGTAATATCGGTCTTGTAATATTTATAGGCCTCGGGCACGGACTGCGAGCCTCGTTTATTAAAAAATCCGTTACTTAAATCCCACTGTTTCGCTTTACTATCATAGACACCCTTTTCCGCCGATATCCAGCCCGTCACCTCCCAGATGCCCGGCCTCTGGGTTGATTTCCTCGGCAGGATTGTCGGATTAAACAAGGTCTGGCTTTTTACTTCGTACCTTTGCGAGAAGAGCAACGCATTATTGGCATCGCTGATAAATCTTACATCATAGGACTCTTCGCCCGCGATATCGTCTTCGCTTCGAACGAGCTTACCAGCAAGAGGCGGTATTATTAATTCCTGGTCGATAACCAGAATGCCGGTGGCTATTAACGCAAGAACAATTATGGGAACAACCACACGTTTCAGACTGACCCCGGAAGCCATCACGGCAACCAGCTCCCTGCTGCGGACCATCTTGCCGAACGAAAATGCCGCTGCGACAACCGTTATCATCCCCGCAAAATCCCTGAAATATAGTGATATCCGGATTCCATAAAAAATTAATATATTTTTAATGACAGCAAAGCTTCCAAGGCCTGCACGTTCCGTAAACTCATCAAGGTTAACGAATAACTCGATAATCACCCGCAGCCCGATAAGCACGAAAAAGGCAATGGCATAGCCTATTAAAAAATTCTTTGCGATGTACTTATCTAATATTTTCATTCAGGTTCCGTCTCAACTATAGCATTTTTCAAAAACCTTTTTTACCGGCTCAGTGTTTCAGCAGCCAGCGATATATCACAGCAACCAGTAAAACCAGCAGAGCCGGGCCGGCCCATATCAAGGCCATGCCGGCCTGCGATTGCGAGCCGAGATTCTCGATAATGTTTTTGCCGCTTATTATACAAACTATCAAAACCGCCGCAGGTATTGAGCTGGCACCGAACGCGCTGAGCAGATGCCCTCCTTTTTTAATGATACCCAGCCCTATACCAATCATAATCAGCGGTACACAGCCGATACCAAAAGACAGTCTCGAATTTATCTCAGCCGTTATTTGAACAGCGGTCTTTTGAATCTTATTCTGAAGTCTATCCTGCAATTGCATCAATTGCGGCCCGGGTTGTTGCTTGAGTGACTCTTCCATATAAGAGGCATTAACCGCTTCAAGAACAGAGCCCTTCTCGTCTGTTATTTTCGTTATCGAAGCCGGTATAATCAATCCTCGAATGACGATAGGCCGCCCTGCCGTGCCTCCCGAGCCGTCCGAGGTTCGCCAGCGAGCATTGTAAAAGGCGAATGTCAGGGTCAGTAAATCCTCCTCGCCCCTCGTATTCAATAGAGCCTTCGAGCACTGCAGGCTGCGCGCCGGAACCGTATCGGACAGGTCATCGTATTCCTCGGCGATGACCCTGCCCCCAAGCTCAATTTGCCTTTCATCTGTCACGGTACAGTTGTCGGCCGTGAATCTTATAATCCTCTCGCCGCTGTGCAGCGTATAGAACTCGTCTTCCTTATTATTGATTTTTTGTGCGATATCATTTGCCAGAAGCTCGGTAGTAAACTGCGCATAAGCGGCATAAGCCAGCTTGGCAACAGGATTAAAAAGCATGTAATTGGCCTGGATTTGCTTTATTTTATCTATTTTCTTGAACTTTATGTCATCGCCCAGCAGAGGCGGAAACCCGTGTGTAAAACTCGAGCGCTCGTTGAAAAACGAATCCTCATTCGTATAGTCCACAATATACGTATTATACGCTGTTATCTGAACCTCGTTAAAACGTCTCTGCGGATTGAACTGCACGTAGGCGTCATCGCAGGTGATAATTCTATCCATTTTCGGGCCGTGCAGCTCCGTTATAACAACACCGGAAAGCAGCTTTTTCTTCGAGTCCACCAGGTCAGCATAAATCTGCCACCGGCCGTCCGGTGATTGATAATATCCTCTTCGCTGGATATTTCGAAATATTATCTTCTGTGCGTCAGCCTTGAGCGCTCTTTCTGCCCGCTGTACGAAAGCCGGCGTTACGTAAAAACTCAGAATTAAGTTTACAATCGCAATCATTATTGCGAGCGCCAACCCCGGATAAACAAGAGACGTCAGCCCTATACCGCTTGCCCTGCACGCATCGAGCTCATTATCGCTTGCAAATCTTCCGTAAACTAAAGAAGCGGCAAACAAAGCCGCCATCGGCATGACAAACGTCAGTGTGATGGGCAGAAAATAGCCTATTAAGTGAAATACCTGCTGAGGCCCCACGCCGTGCTCCTGGACAGGTCGCAAAATCATCCCCAGACTCAATATCACCGTCAGAGCAAGGGCGGCAAAAACAAATACTCTGAATGCCTCGCGAAATATATATCTGTGCAAAGTAAAAATCATTTTACAGAATCCGTTCCTTTATATATCAACCCGAAGAATCTTAAAGTAATAAAATATAATTTGCAATAAAATAATTCTCCCCCTCTGCCCAAGCTCTTTTTTAGCCGTCCTTTAGGACAAATATGCCCGTTTCACCAAAAGTCTAAAATTGATAAAATCTGCCAAAAAAATCTTGCAATTATCCTTATTTTGAATTATAATTGTAATTTACAGATTATCCGGAAATACGAGTAGGAGGATTTCTAAGCAGAAGTATAACTGCAGCTATTTAAATTCCCATAAATAAATATTAAAAATTCTTATAATAAGATATAGAAAGGAGACAACAATGTACAGGAAAATCATTTTACTGCTTATTATTTTGGCTGTAGTGTTTTTTGCAGATAACACTATTGCCGGAGATTTGCAGGTTACACCGGAAGAAGATTTCATATCATCCGGAGAGCCGGGTGGACCATTTACACCCTCATTCAAAGATTACCAATTAACCAACAACGGCCCAAATACGATATGGTGGGGTGTTTACAAAACAGCCGACTGGCTGTACGTTGAACCTGACTGGGGACCGCTTGCACCTGCAGCTTTCACCGTTGTCACTGTGAGCCTGACCTCCGAAGCCAACTCCTTACCGGAGGGAATTTATACCGATGTATTGACCTTTCTTAATATATCCGCAGACCAGGAGGAAACTCGCGATGTAAATTTAACCGTCGAACTTCCGGGCGGCATCTGGGTCGCCCCCGACAGTTACGACGTAAACCTGACGGAAGGACTTGCTTTATCTGACACAATGACAATCGGTAACGACGGCATCGAGACATTCGATTTTCAGATACGAACCCGTACCGTCGCTCCCCCTCATATTTCAACTGAACGGCTCAATAAAATAATTGCTGCCGAGTCAGAAGATAAGATTTTCTCCATTCCACCGGAGCGGGATTTTGCCGTTATAGATGATACGCCGTATAAGCCTGGAGAAGTTTTGGTACGTTTCGCCGAACAGCCCGGCGGTAAAGTGGTCAGCATGCAGCAAAAAACCTTTATTTTAGAATCATTGGGCGATGCTACCGTCAAACGCAGTTTTACTATTGTTCCAGGCTTGAATGTAATCGAATTACCTGCCGAGATGACTGTTGAACAGGCCATTGAGCAGCTTAATAACACTGAGGGCGTTTTGTATGCACAGCCGAATTATGAGGTATATGCCCTATCCACTATTCCTAACGACACACGCTTCGATGACCTTTGGGGTATGCACAATACCGGCCAGACCGGTGGTACCGTCGATGCCGATATCGATGCACCGGAAGCGTGGGACATTGCAACCGGAAGTGACCAAATCATAGTCGCAGTAATCGATACAGGGATTGATTACACCCATACCGACCTGGTTGACAATATGTGGATTAATGAAGGCGAGATACCGGGTAATGGTATAGATGATGATGGAAATGGCTATGTGGACGATGTTTACGGTTATGATTTTTGTAACAATGACGGTAATCCTATGGACGACCATTATCACGGCACCCATTGCGCGGGAACTATAGGCGGCGTCGGTAACAACAATCAGGGTGTGGCCGGAGTATGCTGGGATGTTAGATTAATGGCGATTAAGTTTCTCGATTCGGGAGGTGGCGGCTGGACAGATGATGCTGTCGCAAGCGTCGAGTACAGCATTCTTATGGGAGCCAATCTTTCGAGCAATTCCTGGGGCGGCGGTGGTTACAGCCAGGCCCTAAAGGATGCAATAGACGCCGCAGGTGCCGCCGGTATGCTCTTCGTTGCCGCCGCCGGAAATGACGGCAGCAATAATGACACATATCCCCACTATCCGTCGAGTTTCGATTGTGATAGTCTTATCGCTGTGTTATCGACCGACAAAAATGATAATAAATCCGGTTTTTCAAATTATGGGCCGACATCTGTTGACCTCGGCGCACCCGGAAGCGACATCTTAAGCTGTGAGCCGGGAAACCGGTATCAATACCTCAGCGGCACCTCGATGGCCACACCTCACGTTGCTGGTGCCTGCGCGCTTATCTGGTCAATAAATCCAATGATGAGCAACAGCGAGGCAAAAGACATTATATTAAGCACTGTTGACCAAATAAGCAGCCTGAATGGTAAATGTGTATCTAACGGCAGGCTCAATTTATATCAAGCCGTCCTTGAAACCAAGGTGCCGTGGCTCGTTATCGAGCCCGAAGAAGGTTTCGTTGAACCAAACCAGATAAACGAGATAGATGTGACATTTGATGCAACCGAGATGGAACCAGGTGTATATAATGCAGAAATTATTATTATTACAAATGACCCATATAACACGGAAATTATTGTACCGGTTACAATGACAGTAACACCAGACGCCCTTTCAGCCTCGCCGGATGATGACTTTGAAGTCACCGGCCCAAGAGGCGGACCTTTTGAGCCAAACTATATGTCATATACACTAACTAACGTAGGAACCGAAGATATTAACTGGGCTGCATATAATACCGAAAGCTGGCTGCTGATAAATCCTTCATTCGGTTTGTTAGAACCAAATGAAACTATAGATGTCAATGTTTGTTTTTCCCCCGATGCCTATTTGCTCGACCCCAATATATACCAGGACACTGTATTCTTTGAGAACTTAGACAGCGGCTGCATAAGGAGACGAACCGTCACCCTTACAGTTGAGCCGCCGGACACCTTTGCCGAAATCTTCGACGGCTACAACGATTTAACAGGCCTTATGGTGACATTTATGCCCGACGGTTCGAGTGCCTATTATGAGGCCTGCAGGCAAAAAATAACTGAATTTCCAACCGATCCCAACGGAGGGACAAATATTACTTTGTGGGACGATGATTATGATAAGATCATTCTAAACGACGGAAACGAAATCTTATTCTACGGTAACTGGTATGACCGTTTCTACATCGGAAGCAACGGCTATATTACATTCGGTGTGGGTGACATGGAATACGAGCCAACTTTGGAAAACCATTTTTCACTGCCGCGTATAGCAGGATTATTTACCGACCTTAATCCGTCGAGTGAGGAGAATATTTCCTATAAACAGCTTGACGACAGAATAGTAGTCACGTTCAGGGAAGTGCCCTTGTATGGTGACAAAACTGCAAAAAACAGCTTCCAGATAGAGGTTTATTTTGTAAACGGTAAAATATGCATCGCCTGGCTCGATACAGAAGCAACCGCCTCTATCTGCGGCCTGTCGGAAGGCTTTGGCTTGCCCCCCGTCCTATTTAAGCAAAGCGATTTAAGCCAATATCCTGTATGCTGGCCTTTGGGCGATTTTAACAGAGACTATATAGTAAACTTTCCGGATTTTTCTGCTTTTGCCGCCTGCTGGCTCGAGACGGATTGCACAATACCTTACTGGTGCGGCAGGAGTGACTTGGATTTCAGCAGCGCCGTTAATGGTGATGACTTTTCGCTTTTCATAGAGAACTGGCTTTTTGAAGACCTCTGGTGGAAACAGCCGATAGCTCACTGGAAATTCGATGAAGGCCAAGGCGACATCGCTTATGATTCAGTAGGCAATAACCACGGTACTATCTACGGAGCGAACTGGACAACCGGTAAAATCAATAACTGCTTAATCTTCGACGGAATAGATGATTATGTTTCTCTTCCTCATAATGCCGTTGAAACAACAGAATTTACAGTAGCAGCCTGGGCGAATCATCTCGGCCCAGGTGGTGGCAGCGAATATGTAAATACAATATTTGCTCAGCGTGATGATCTTACCGATGATAACCGTAGCAACATATCACTCACAACAGAAAGAGGAGATGGGAATGCAGCGGCTAATATTAGAAGCAGCATTGGCAGCAATCAAACAGCATATTCCCCCAAAAGACCGTATGACCAGTGGAACCATTATGTAATGACAGTTTCAACAGAGTATTTGACATTTTACATTAATGGAATCGAAGTAGATAAGATAATAAATCAGCAATCTGGTGATTATACTACTTCTATTGACTATATTACAATCGGCAGAGCAAGATATAACGGTATTACGCGTGGTTTCTTTAACGGCCTTATTGATGATGT
>CAYXGT010000103.1:0-8167 GCA_964464635.1 uncultured Pirellulales bacterium
ATCCATATTGAACGACTCCTGCTTGGCTCGCCGAGCAACAAAACAAAACGGCCATCGCTAACAACATCTTTCTCATAATTGGATTTAACATCTCTTTTTTCATCTTCTTCTCCTTAAAAAATGGTTATTAAATTTATGATTACAGATTTGTTGTTTCTTGAATGAACAAATAGACTTGAAACTTCTTCTCTTCTCATCACTATCCACACTTCTTCTTGTACAGGCCGAAGGCCTGATATACACAACTGTTATTTTAGACTATATAAGTTAAAAATCAAGAGAAAATTTAAATTAAATACCAATTTTTGGGAGGTGAAAAGAAGTATAGTCGCCGTTCTCTTCGACTTCGCTCAGGGCAGGCCGGCGACTGCTAAACAAAGAGACCAACTCCCTCGCCGCGAGCGGCGAGGCTAATCGAAAAAAATCCCTAATAAATTAGGGGGCTATATATAAAAACAATACCCCCAACATAAAGTTGGGGGCTAAACAAAAAGAAAATGGATTCCCGCCTGCGCGGGAATGACAAATAAAAAATCCGTGGTTGCATATAAATGAAAAACCTGCGGTAAAACCGCAGGCTAAATATAAAAGAATCTGTGTGAATCTGTGTTAATCAGTGGTTGAAAACAACAACAAAAAACCTGCGGTGAAAGGATGGAGGACGGATGACAGAAGACGTATTGCGGAGGACAGAGGGAGAAATTTATGGATTCCCGTTTTTACAGGAATGAAAAATAAAAAATCCGTGTCAATTCGCGAAATCCGCGGTTACTTCTTTGGCTTTTTCTCTTTTTTAGGCTTTTTAGGTTTTGGCTTCTTGGGTGCTTTGGCCTTCGGCTTCTTTTTCGGCTTTGCTGCTGAGCCGCTCATCATAGCTGCTCCGCCGATTATCAGGCCGCCGGCTACGGCCGCAACAGCCATAATGTACCAGATGATGTGTATTCCGTACGGGCCGTTCTTGAGCAGATTCTGCAGGGCTTTCGGCATAATGCCGTTGAAGCCCAGCATCGCCATTAAGACCGTATATAAAACCACGATAAGCGGAACAATGAGCATTATTCCGAATGCGTTGCTCATAGTATCCGGCGGGGCCTCGATAGCCATCGGCATTAACGCCGCCTCCAGAGAAGTATGTGCATCTTCAGCCATCATCTCTTCTGCTACCGCCTCCATTTCCGGGGCTGTCGCTTCTACGGGCGTTTCCGCCTCGCCCTCGGAGGTATATATTTCATCGAGGATACCGCCCAGTGAGGTGTCATCCGCCTGCAGTGAAACGTCCAGCAGCCCGCCGCTGCCGAACGTATCAAGGCTCAAATCCTCTTCTCCTTCAACCGCTGGTACACCCGTTTTCCCTTCGCTCGTATCCACCATCAGCTCTTCCAGGTTATCGACGTCTGTGCCTTTCACATCCAGGCCTGTCTCCTCACCGATTATCGCAGTGTCGGAGCTTATCAAATCTTCCTTTGCACCGGTGTCCTCAGCCAGGCTGATACCTTCCTCTTCGGCTTCGGTTTTTGCTGCTTTTTCCTCCTCGGGTTTTTCTTCTTTCAATTCGAAAGACGTCTCGTCGATTTTGACTTCCTCAGACTCTGCTGGTTTTAGGTCAGGTATTTCTTCTTCGATTTTTACTTCCTCAGTCTCAGGACCGCCTTCTTCAGCTTTTACTTCCACCTCTCCTGCCTTTGTCTTTGCCGGCTCAATCTCAATTTCTTCTGCCGGCATAATCGCCGTTTCCGACATTAAAGACTCGACGTCTTCTATCTTGAACAGTATGTTGCCGCCGTCACGAAACTCTCTAAGTTTACCAGTTTTGACCATCTCTTGTATTTCATCTTCTGTCTTATTGAGCTTTTGAGCGACTTGTTGTAATGAGTAAAACATACCCGCCATAATATTAGGTCCTCCTGCAGGCCTTTAGCCCGCTTTTACTATTTTTCAAGCATCTTTTTACAATCAAAATTATACTTTAATATCAACCCTTTTGCAAGTCATTTTTTGCAGCTTATCCAGGCCCCCCTTGAAAACGCTTCTCTGACTGCCTTTACTATTAAACATCGGCAGGTTTTTATTGCATCCCTTATTATTTTTCAGTAGAATCCGGAATTTGAGGCCATTTTTATTCGGGGTGTAGCTCAGCTTGGATAGAGCGCCTGCTTTGGGAGCAGGAGGCCGTAGGTTCGAATCCTATCACCCCGATTTCCCGCAGTTTTTGGTTACCACCGACGCCCGCTGCCGGCTTATTTCAAATTTTTCTCTTGACGTATCAAAATCAGAAGCTAAATTTCAGGCACGGTTTTTTGCGAGATTTATTGTGACTGAAATTCCTGAAAACTCTGCTGGTATTGAGAACTGGCTGAAGCTGATTCGTGCCGACGGCGTCGGCCCGGTGACATTCGCGAAGCTTCTCAATCATTTCGGCTCAGCCGACAAGGCCCTCGGCGCCTCGGCAGCACAGCTTGAAAGAATCGACGGCATCGGGGCGAAAACCGCAAGGGCAATTGCCGCCACACGTAATAAATTCGATACAAGAACGGAGCTGGACCTTGCTGGGCGGCTCGGCGTGTGGATAATCAATCTTGAGGACAAACGATACCCGACACTTCTGAAGCAGATTTACGACCCGCCGCCGGTACTTTACGTAAAGGGGAGCCTGACAAAAGCTGACAATTTAGCTGTTTCGATAGTCGGCTCGAGGCGCTGCAGCGCTTACGGCCGAGAGCAGTCGGCGAGATTTGCTCATCTGCTCGCATCAGCAGGCTTTACAATTTGTTCCGGGATGGCCAGGGGAATCGACAGTGACGCTCATTACGGAGCACTTGCTGCAGAAGGACGCACGATTGCAGTCCAGGGCTGCGGCCTGTCGCACATTTTTCCGCCGGAAAATGAAAAGCTTTTCGGCCGCATAGCCGGGTCGGGCGCGTGCATTAGTGAATTGCCTTTGCAGTTCGAGCCGAGAAGCGAGAATTTTCCCGCCCGGAATCGAATCATCGCAGGCATTGCCCTCGGTACTATTGTGATTGAAGCGGGTTTCAATTCCGGCGCGCTGATTACTGCAAAATACGCCATCGACTACAACAGAGAAGTTTTGGCTGTCCCCGGGAAAATCGATTCTCCTCTGAGCAGGGGGACACATCAGTTAATAAAAGAAGGTGCAAGGCTCATAGAGTCGATAACCGATATTACAGAAGCGCTGGGTTACGTCGGCCGGCAGCTCTCGGAGCATACCGCGGCAGCCGCCCAAAGGGCATCTGAAAAATTTGGGCCGAGTTTATTTGACGTGGAGCAATTGAAACTCAGCTCCAATGAAAAAGCAGTGTACCATTGCCTTAATCACGAGCCCTTACATATAGACCAGATAATCGTACAGACGGGAATGCACGCTGCGAATATCAATTCATCACTTATTTCACTTCAGCTTAAAGGCGTGATAAAACAGCAGCCCGGCAGCTTCTTTCTGAGAAGACAGGCTGCACAAAAAGACTTTACAATCGCTTAATATACAGCTTTTTTGTTTTCCCCCTTGGCCTTATTTTGGCGGGCAGTAGTATGGTTCATCGCCGTTTTCGTTCGGCATTATTGCCCGTTGTAAAATGGCTCTGCCTTGCCAGCTGACAGAAGTGAACCACTGTTTGTCTTTTACTCTTTTTATCAGCATCCCTTCTCCGTATTTTGGGTGTCCTCTGGCGTCGTCGATGTAGTTCGGGTCTTTGGTTTCAAGGAAACCGATAAAGCGCTGCGAATCATTCGGCTCGCTTACATAGCTGAACACATAAGCCCTTACGCCGGCGGGCTCACCGTTCAGCAGGGGTCCTGAAGGAGCTGCAATCGGGGGCATCCGGCCTGCTTTGTTAGTAAACAGCTCGCCCGTATTCAGGTCGTAGTACCATTCTTTTTTGGGATTATTCACCTGCACGGTTTCATTCGGCCTGAGTAAGCTGATGATGATAATAATAAACACGATTACCGACAGGTTAGTCACTATTATGACGGCCCGCCGATTCCTGTTAATCCATTTGCGGATTGCTAAATCCTTCAGGCGCTCCTGTATTTCGAACTTAATGCTTTTGAAGTCAACCATCTTCAGCCTTCTCCGTAGATACTATCCGGTTCTTGTAATCCCCCGAGCCTGGCGTTCATCACTGCGGTCCTCCCATTAATTTTATTATTCGCTCAATGTCGCGATTATTACCAGATGCGTCAATGCAGGATGTCTGAAATTCAGCAAGGTCCGCTGTTCTGACGTCCTTGAATTTAAGATATTCGCAGTGCATATCAGCGAAAGAAAAATTACATCCGTCGGCGTGTCTTGCGGTAATGCTTCTGCTTATCAGCCCGCTTGAGGGTACTGTCCTCTGGTACCATACCGGGATTGCCGCCTTTACATCTTCCACGGGGCAGAATGAGCCTTCCATCCATTCGGTTTGCGAGGTTGTATCCGCAAACACTATTTTTGTCGTTGGGGCTGTAATCGAGGTCCACGTTAAATAGTGCTGGAGATTAGCGCATTCGCAGTTGCAGGTCTTTCCGTTCATTGCCCGTGATATAGAGTAGCTTCTGAGGCGGTAGCTTGAGTCGGTCTGGCATTTATACAAATCGGCTGTCTGAGTGTATTTGAAAAGTACCCCGTCTTTTATGGCCTGCTCGGTCCCCCCGATGAAATTTCCCGGCAGGTCAATCGGCCCGTCGGCGACCCAGTTGCCCTCACCGAAGAAATTAAATTCTGTCTCTGCCGAGCAGAGTCTGTCGTCGTGCTCGTATGCGTACATTGTCCAGCACATTGTCAGTTGTCTCATATTGGAACCGCAGACGACTCGCTGAGCCTGTTCTCTGGACCTTGTCAGGCCGGGAAGCATAATAGACATCAGAAGCGATATGATGGATATGACGACCAGCAGCTCCATTAAAGTAAAGCCGCGTGCGACGACCCGATTCTTTGTCTTTTTCCCGGGCATTGTCATACTCCTTATTCTGCCTAAAATATGGGCCGCCTGTAACAACTGCATTCTATCATTAATTACCCGACCTTGCAAGCCCGAATTTTTCTGTTTATCTTCCGGCTGGGGACTATTATTATATTGTCTGAGCAGCTTCTGAAGGTTCAGCCGGAACATAAAGGTTTTATGATTATAACACGTGGAATCTGTTGGAAAAATATGAAAGGACAAACAGATGATTAATGCGAAAAAAATGCTGTTCGTCTTCTTTATTGCCGCTACTGTGCTTTTATCAGGCTGTGCAAAAAAGGCATCGCAGGAAATCGACATTGGAACTTTTGAGGATTCGGTCTATAGCAACGAGTATTTCGGCTTCAGTATGACACTGCCTGATGACTGGAGCATACAGGACCAGCAGTCGATGAAACAGATTATGGATAGTGGTGCTGAAATTATGGCTGGTGATGACGAGAATTTAAAAGCTGCAATCAAATATTCTGAAATGCAGGTTGTTAACCTTCTCTCAGCATATAAGCATCCCGTAGGCGCACCTGTCTCGTTTAATCCGAATATCAATTGTGTAGCGGAACGAGTTCGCCATGCTCCGGGCATAAAGGCCGGAAAGGACTATCTTTACCACTCTCGTAATCTGCTTGAATCCGGCCGTTTGGAATACTCATTCCCGAAAGAAATTTATACCGTTCCGCTTGGTGGTATGGATTTCGATGTTATGAGCGCCGATTTAACAGTAGGGCAGATGACCGTACATCAAAAGTTCTATGTAGCCATAATCAAAGGATACGCCTTAATGCTCACCGTCTCTTTTACCGAAGACGAAGATGAATCGTTTCTTCAGGAAATATTGGAATCCGTAGCCTTCAACTGAGAATAAAATCACAGCCGAAATTGTACAATATTCTTATTAAGTTATGCTGCATTTTATACGGCGGTTTTGATTTCTGAAGATTGCTTTGATTCTTTTATTATAGCAACAGAATATTTTAGAAATTTTCCCAGGCCGATTAGTATGAGCACTTTTGCGCCCTGGTATAACAATGTTGGCAGAAATAGAATAAACCAATGCAAACCATAGGCCGCCTTTGACGTATGTATTGTAATATACTGTACCTGATTCGGAAAAGCAGATGTGATACTATCCATCCGGCTCATAGCATCGAGCCAAATCCAGAAACCGACCTTCAAAACTGTAATAATTGCATAAAGGTAAAGAATCTTGTCGCCATAGCGCAGAAGAGGCCCCATTTTTTTATTATTTCCGCAAAGATACCTGAGGAGTTGAGAAAGGCCCAATGACAGCAAACCAATGTTTACGAAGATGTTGTACGAGCGCTTGAACGCACGAAATTCCCCCTTAAAGGTAACCTCGCCCCCTGTTTGAATATATTCTAAAAGCAGCATTACAAAACCAATGCCGCCCATACAAACACACAGCCATCCAAGAATCCGCAGAATTGTAGAATAAACCAGCCATAGCCGTTTGTTTTTTTCGTTAATATTAATCATTTCCGTCCCTTTGTTTGTCAGCCGACAAATTGCATTTCTCCCAAAAGCTCGAATTGAGTCAATCGCAGGCCTTTCATCTGTCCTTTTATAACAAATATCGTTTACTTTGCACGTATTCATCTATCTGAAGCAGCCCTTTTTTCTAAAAGATATGTTTTGTGGCATCTCCCTCTGTTAATTTGGCGATTTTAGCTAAAAAAGTCAATTTCCGGATTATTCAGACCTCTGCTTCCACTGTCTTTTGAACAAAGTAAGGAGAAAAGCGTAATATGAGCAGGGAAATTAAAATTTTTTTGAAAAAAACTTGACGAGCAACCAATATCGTAATAGAATCGAGAGTTTAGATGATAGTCATAAGGTGGCTGCTCTAAATTAAAAGGTTAGGTAGGGAATTGAAAGAGACTTTACTAATACGTTTTTGCTTACATTAAACTGCCGGTAATTCATAGCTGGTACAGACAAAAAACCGCTGGTAGTTTATGTAGCGGTTTTTTTTATTGCTCTTTTCTAAGTTTATAGTTATAAAATGCGAGTCCAGCGAAGTTGATTATTTATTATTGATTATTTATTATTGTAATCCGTTTGGGAATCCGAAATTAATAATAATTCTGTTCAGGATGGGTTCCTGTAAAATAGTAAATAGAAAATAATAAATTGAAAATTATTTGGGCTCGTAGCTCAGCTGGTTAGAGCGCACGCCTGATAAGCGTGAGGTCGGAAGTTCGACTCTTCCCGGGCCCATTTCGGAATCTGAGATTTGAGATTTCAAATTTGAGATTCCCGCATAAGCGGGCTTCGGGGACGTAGCTCAGCTGGGAGAGCGCCGGCTTTGCAAGCCGGAAGTCGTGGGTTCGAGTCCCATCGTCTCCAGTTTTTTAATCACTCGGTGATTAAAAAGCTGTCTCGCCGAAGCCCATAGGGCGAAGGCGGACTTTGAGAAAAAAATACTTCGGTATTCAACATTCCTTGTTGGATATTCGATATTTTTAAGCGTTCTTTGACAAGTTAATATGTGGATGCGGGCATTAGGTTGTTCTGAAAAATCAGAACAGCCAATACAATGAGCGAAAACTTGGGAGAGATTCGCCAGTCGAGATGATTATCTCGAACGGCGAAAATTCCTCTTAGAATATCAATCAATGATTGATATGGTCAAGTTACTAAGGGTGTATGGTGGATGTCTAGGTGCCGAGAGGCGATGAAGGACGTGGCAGGCTGCGATAAGTCCGGGGCAGGTGCCGAGCAACCGTTAATCCCGGAATCTCCGAATGGGGAAACCCGTCGGAACTGGGCAACCAGATTCCGTCATCGGCGGCTGAATGCATAGGCCGTCAGAAGCGAACGCAGGGAACTGAAACATCTAAGTACCTGCAGGAAAAGAAATCAACCGAGACTCCGTTAGTAGCGGCGAGCGAAACCGGAATAGCCCAAACCCAGCATCTACTTTGTACAGTTGGAAGTCGCCGTACCGGCGACTGGTAAACAGCACGGGCTGGAAGCCCGTGTTACAAGCGACTGTCCAAAGTAGGTGCTGGGGGTTGTGGGCACCGACATAAGAAGATGGATGGTCAGCAGAACGGTCTGGAAAGGCCGACCATAGAGGGTGATAGTCCTGTATGCGAAAGCTTGAAATCTTCGTTGGTGTTCCAGAGTAACACGGAGCTCGTGGAACTCTGTGTGAAGCTGGGGGGTCCACCCTCCAAGGCTAA
>CAYXGT010000104.1:0-8133 GCA_964464635.1 uncultured Pirellulales bacterium
CAAAAGTTATATTCATACCCTGCTGAAACTCCATTTTTGCCGGGTCTATTTCCGGAAAAACACTCTGCTCGCTCAGTCCCAGTGAGTAATTTCCTCTGCCGTCAAAGCTATTCAGGTCAAGCCCGCGGAAGTCCCTGACTCTCGGTATCGCCAGACTTACCAGCCTGTCCATAAATTCATACATACGGTCGCCGCGGACAGTAACCTTCAATCCCGTCTCATTGCCGGCTCGAACCTTAAAATTTGAAACACTCTTCTTGGCCTTACAGACAACCGGCATCTGGGCGGTAATCATCATTAAATCCTTCCTGGCCAGCTCCAGAAACTTCTTATCCCCAACTGCCTTGCCGACGCCCATAGAGACGATAATCTTCTTTATCCGCGGAACCGCCATCGGGTTCTTGTAGCCGAACTCCTTGGCCAATTCCGGAACTATTTGCGATTTATATAAATCTTTCAATCTTGCCATATCTTCTGACTATCAACCAATTCCCAGCCTGAAAGCTGTTCTAAATTTTCCTTTTGATAACGCCAATCTCACTGCCGTCAACAGCGACTCTTTTTTTTGTTCCGTCTTTACCAACCGAATAGCGAACTCTGGTCGGCTTCGAACTTTTCGGATTCAAAGGCTGAACATTGCTTATATGAATCGGCTGCTCAACCTGAATCCGCCCTCCCTGAGGGTTCTTTCTCGACGGGCGAACATGCCTGAATGCAATGTTATGACCCTGAATAACCACCCTGCTCTTTTCAGGTATCACTCGAAGCACCTTACCGGTGGCACCTTTATGCTCGCCGGTTATAATCTGTACCATATCACCTTTTTTAATATGCAATGCCATTTTTTATTCTCTATTATCCAACCTCACAACTGGGGCCTGTAACCTTGTCTAAACGACCTCACTGGCCAGAGAAATAATCTTCATATAATTTTTTTCCCGCAGCTCACGGGCAACCGCGCCGAAAATTCTCGTCCCTATCGGATTGCCGTCGTTGTCGATCATCACCGCTGCGTTACTGTCGAACCTGACGTAGCTGCCATCAGGTCTCTTAATAGGGCTTTTCGTGCGAATTATCACACATTTATGAACCTTCTTGTCGTCCAACTGACAGCTTGGCAGAGATTTCTTTATAGCCACACACACAATGTCACCAACGCCGGCTGTAGGCCGATAGTTGCGCCTCCGGCAGCCTCCTCTGCCGAGAACCTTTATGCACAACGCCGATTTAGCGCCTGAGTTGTCTGCTATATCCAACATTGTTTCCTGCTGTATCACAAATCTACCTCTCAGTCTGAAAATCTATTCTGAGCATCAATCCACAATCGCCTTCTGCACCACACGAACAAGACGCCATCTCTTTGTCTTGCTCGAAGGCCTGCACGGAGCAACTTCGACAACATCGCCCACCGAGGCCTGATTGTGCTCGTCGTGTACGCCGAGTACGGTCCTGCGCCTGACGTACTTGCCGTACCTCGGATGCTTAACCTTGTAATCAATGGCAACCTTAACGCTTTTGTCGCCGCTGCGACTTGTCACCACAGCTGTGTTGGTTTTTGCCTTTTTATGCTCCATATCTTCTCTGCAATCAAATACCGGCAGGCGTCCCACTTGCTGCCTGCTTTTCACCTAATACCGTTTTAATTCGTGCAATATCGCGCCTGATATTCCTCACAGCCTTATTATTCTCCAGTGTCTCTGTCACCGACTGTGAGCGAAGCTCGAACAAACGCCTGGTAAGCTCATCCAGCTTGTCCACGAGCTCATCAGAACTCATTTCACGATACTGCTTTGCCTTCATCTCAAACTGTCCTTTTTCGAACCCGCGGCCTCGCCGCGAGGCGGGTATTGCTTCTGCCGTTTATACCCGGCTGTTACAACGAATGTCTTCTTTTGACGAATCTGCACCTTATCGGCATCTTATGAGCTACTCTGACAAGCGCCCGCTTGGCAACGTCTTCACCGATACCGCCGATTTCGAGGAAAACCTGACCCGGCCTGACCCTTGCAACCCAGAACTCCGGCTCCCCTTTACCCTTGCCCATCCTTGTCTCAAGCGGCTTTTTGCTTACAGGCTTATAAGGAAATATCCTCAAATATACCTTACCTTCACGATGCAGAAAATGCGTCGCCGCTACTCTGCCTGCCTCAATCTGCCTCGCCGTTATCCAGCTTCTCTCAAGTGCCTGCAGACCGTATTCGCCGAAGGCAACAAAGTTGCCCCTCGAAGCATTGCCCTTCATTCTGCCTCGCTGGCTCTTACGGAACTTAACTCTTTTGGGCATTAACGCCATCTTCAAAAACCCTTAATCATCTGTATATTCGAAATCAATGCAACCGCAGCAGCCGCTATTTTTCTGCTTTTTCTGCGCCGCCGTCATTTTGCTCCGGCTGCTGCTTTTGTTCCTCAGCAGCCTCAGGCCTCGCGGCCTTCGAGCCGAGGGGTGCCGATTGAGCTTTTTCACTCTTTTTGTCTTCTACAGCAGCAACGGAACCGCCCGCATCACGCTCACCCTTGCGGGCACCTGCCCTGCGCCCAGGCCGACGCCGGCGAGCCGGTCTTGTCTCAACTTCCTGCTGTTCTCCGAACTTACCCTTGTAAATCCAGACCTTAATACCGATAGCTCCATACGTCGTCCTCGCCGTCGCCACTGCATAATCCACATCGGCATCGAGAGTATGAAGCGGAATGCTGCCGATTTTCTGTGTCTCTCTGCGGGCCATCTCCGAACCAGCAAGACGACCGCTGCAAATAATCTTAACTCCCTTGGCGCCGGTATTCATTGCCGAGTCACAATACTGCTTCATCGTACGCCTGAACGACGCCCGCTTACACAATTGCTCGGCAATCGACTCTGCCACTAAAGCCGCATCGAGCTCCGGGCTTTTCACCTCGATGACATTGACATTCACCTTGCGGCCTGTCATCGCTTCAAGCTCTTCACGAAGCTTATCAACCTCGCCGCCGCGAGGCCCGATTACAATCCCGGGCCGGGCACTGTGCAATGTCACCTGAACCTCGTTTCTCGTCCGGATTATCCTGACCTTCGATACCGCACCTTTGGGCATCTGCCGATTGTATTTTTTATCAACGAAACGTCGTATCTTCTCATCTTCAACGAGAAAATCCCCGTAAGTGGCCTTCGGTGAAAACCAAACACTCTGCCATTCCCTGGTTATCCCCGTCCTGAATCCTATTGGTGATGTCTTCTGACCCATATTTTATTTCTCTATCTGTACGTTTTAGTTTTTTATGCCTCTGTTACAGTCACATATATATGGCAGGCCTTTTTACTTAGCGAATGAGCTCTGCCCCTGTCCTTCGGAATCCACCTTTTGGTGCCTAATCGAATACCGGCGTCGTCCACGCGGGCACAGCTGACATAAAGATTATCAACATCCGCCTGCTGCTCATCCGCATCCGCAACAGCGGCCTTGAGAACCTTGTTAACCATCTCCGCAGCCCGCCTGTTCGTGAATTTCAATAAATCCATCGCATCCTGCACACCCCTGCCTGTTATCAGCTCGGCAACGAGTCTGGCCTTTCGCGGCGAGCCCGGTGCATACCGGTAAGATGAACGCCACTGTGACAGCTCATTAACATCGACCGAAAGCGCCGCTGCAAGATTGCGCACATCCTCTTTGCGAGGCAAGGGCTTCATAAGACCTTTTTGCCAGTTCCTGATTGCAGCAGCTGCCTTCGCTTTACTGAAACCACCCCGCGCAACCTGCTCTGCAAGCTGCTCCGAGCTTATCTTTCGCTGCTCAAAAACCTTTTTTAGCTTTTCGGAACTCAACATTTTAATTTCTTTTCCGGCCTATTAAACTGCTCTCACTACTTTGCTATTTTTTTGCTCGAATGTCCCTTGAAAATTCTCGTCGGTGAAAATTCGCCGAGCTTGTGACCAACCATATCCTCGGTAACAAAAACCTTATGAAACATCTTGCCGTTATGAACCATAAAAGTATAACCTACAAATTCCGGAATTATCGTACACCTCCGCGCCCAGGTCTTCATCGGCTCATAAGTACCCGCCTGAGTCTGCTTTGTTACCTTGGCAAAAAGCTTCTGGTCAACGTAAGGCCCTTTTTTAAGTGACCTGCTCATATCGCTCCTTTTACTCTCAACAAATCAATCCTTCGACAGTGAGCTCAGGACAGTCGAACTGCTACAGCACAAGCTGTCCCTGTCTTTTGTTCTTACGTCTTCGAATAATCCTCTTATTGCTCGGCTTTCTTGGATTTCTTGTCTTGCCTCCCTTAGCCAGTACTCCAGTCGGCGAACAGGGTTGTCGGCCGCCGTTTGCCCTGCCCTCACCGCCGCCCATCGGATGGGATACCGGATTCATCGCCTTGCCTCTTACGTGGGGCCTTCTGCCCATATGACGCTTTCTGCCGGCCTTGCCGAGCTCAACGTTCTGATGGTCGGCATTGCTCAAACTGCCGATAGTAGCACGGCACTGCTTGCGAAGCATACGCATCTCACCACTCGGCAGAACAATGCTCACCCAGTCGCCCTCCTTGGCAACTATCCTCGCCGCACTTCCGGCGCCACGGACGAGTTTGCCGCCCTGACCCGCTGTCATCTCAATATTATGGATTTCAAGACCGGATGGTATAGCTGCCAGAGGCATAGCATTACCCACCCTCGGCTCACAATCCAGCCCGCTTTCAACCATCTGGCCTACACTTATGCCGGCCGGCGCCAGTATGTATCTTTTCTCGCCGTCGGCGTAGGCAAGCAGAGATATAAAGCAGTTGCGGTTAGGGTCATACTCGATTGTAGCAACCTTCGCAGTAATTCCGTCTTTGTCACGCTTGAAATCTATCAGCCGGTAAATCTTCCTCGCCCCGCCGCCTCTGAATCTGCTCGTGGTAACACCGCGATGATTTCTGCCGCCGGTCTTTTTTATTCGAACACAAAGCGACTTCTCCGGCTTATCGCCGGTCAGCTCGGAATAATCAATCACCGACGCATTTCGCCGCCCTGCGCTCGTTGGTTTATATATTCTGATTGCCATAATTTAATCCTGTATTACACTTTTTTTTACTCTTAGAACAAATCTATATGATGTTCAGGCTCAAGAAAAACAACCGCCTTCTTCCAGCTCGGCGTACGGCCGAAATACCTGCCTCTGCGACGTTGCTTGCCCCTGCGGTTAGCCGTCCGCACCTTCATCACCTTAACCGAGTATATTCTCTCAACAGCGCCTTTTATCTGCTGCTTGTTGGCCTCTTTGTTTACCTCGAACGAGTACGCACTCTTCGTATTGGCAAGGTGCATTCCCTGTTCCGTAACCAAAGGCCGAATTATCACGCTATAGTCTTCCATATTCCCGTCGAATCATCAATTATCTTTATCTTTACCCTGCCCAACAACAGACAGAAAAGCCTGCTTAGTAAAAAGCAGCTTGCTGTGATTGCAGACGTCACCGGCGTTAATTTGTGACACAGGCATTACCGCCACCCTGGGTATATTTCTCGCCGACCTGTAAATATTATCATCGGCATCACCAATCATCACAAGACAGCTGCGACTAATCTTAAGATTGCCCAGAATCGAAGCAAACTCCTTCGTCCTCGGCTTTTCCATATTCAGCTCGTCAACTACAACAACGTCGTTGCTCAAAAGCTTTTCCAGCACAGCCGATTTCGCCGCCAGTCTCCGCTGTTTTTGGGGCATCCTTTTGCCGAAGTCGTGCGGCAGCTTGGCAAAAGTCACTCCGCCGCCTACTCGTTTTCCCGTCCTTATGTTGCCGATACGTGCGTTACCTGTGCCCTTTTGCCTGAACAGTTTTTTCGTCGAGCCGGCTACCATATTTCTTCCCTTCGTCGCCGCCGTTCCTACCCGACTGTTGGCGTGATACATCACAATCGCCTGTTTAAGAAGTGTAAAGTTCACCTCGCTGCCTAAAGTCGACTCATCAACCTTCAGGTTCTCAACCTCTTTTCCATCTCTGTTGTAAACTGCCAATCTAATCATCTTCAGCTTTCCAAGCTTCGTGCGTCTATTGTCTTCGCGAGCTTCGTACTATCACATAGCTGCCCGAAGGACCCGGCACAGAGCCCTTGACAACTAATAAATTATTCTCTTCGTCTATCGAAACCAGCCTGTGATTACTCGTAGTCACTCTCTCATGGCCCATATGGCCTGCCATTCTCTTTCCTTTTTTAAGTTTTCCGCTGTGACCTCTGTCAGTCGCAAAGCTCGCCAGCGAGCCGCCTGCTCTGTGCTTGCGCTCCGTACCATGTGACGAGGGAAAACCGGCAAAGTGATGTCTTTTCATAACTCCGGCAAATCCCTTTCCCTTGCTCGTCCCGATAACATCAATAAAATTATTCTCGGTAAAAACCGAAACTGTAAGCGAATCGCCGCTCTTGTATTCCGTCTGTGCGTCGTCTGCCAATCGCCACTCCCTTACAAGTTTCTTTACCGATGTATTGGCTTTCTTTGAATGCCCGACCGCCGGTCTTTTCTGCCGTCTCGGCTTGACATCATCATAACCCAATTGAACAGCATTATACCCGTCTGTCTGTTTCGTCTTGACCTGAAGAACTGCGCAGGGACCTGCCTCGATGACCGTCACCGGCAGCAATCTGCCGGACTCATCGTAAACCTGTGTCATTCCAACCTTTTTTCCCAATAGCATCGCCATAGCTTCAATCTCTAAACATCAGACGCATACAAAAAAACATAAGCATCTCTGCTTATGCCTTTATCTTCACAAACACGCCTGCAGGAACCACAAGCCGGTTCAAAACTTCCACCGTCCGCGCATTAGCCTCATAGATATCTATCAATCGCTTATGTGTCCTCAGCTCAAACTGCTCTCTCGATTTCTTGTCGACATGCGGGCTTCGAAGCACCGTGTATCGCTCTATTCTTGTCGGCAAAGGCACCGGCCCGCTCACACGTGCGTTGGTCCTGCGAGCATGCTCGACTATCTCTTTTGCTGAGGCATCAAGCGCCCTGTGGTCGTATGATTCCATTCTTATCCTTATTTTTTCAGTTTCCGTCGCCATAAATTTCGATACAGTAATCTTCTGCCTAAATAGAGATACAATTCACAAATCTCAAGATTCTATTCGCTTATTTTTATGCAGGAAAGGCCTTTTATTTATCGGCCGGTTCCTCTGCCACTTCCTTTCACCGGCCAATGTCGCCTTCCTTAAAGAATTCGGGCTCTTGCAAAGCTGACAAAAATCCGTAAAGCATCTGCCGGCTCTGACATTGGCCCGAAGCTTTTTACTTACCGTCCCTGACCATCATTTTCAGATATGTCACAGCCCAACTCGTCTTCGCACAGCCGTCCCTAACCGTGCTCGCTACGGCTGAAAAACCTACAATTTAGCAGCTTATGAAAAAACTGTCAACAAAACAGAAAAAAATATTTTCGTTCAAATGCAAAATAAAACGCCTTTTTAGCACAAAAACGGCTATATAAGAAAAACTGAAACTATTAGAAGACAATTTTTTGCGCAAGCTGCTCGGGAACCTTCTCATAAGTCAAAGGTTCAATCGTAAAAACACCTCTGCCCGCTGTAAGACTCCTTATATCGCTCGAATAACCGAACATCTCAGCAAGCGGTGCCCTGGCGTCAATAACGCGCATCATCCCGTGCATCCGAGTATCTGTTATCACCGCCCTTTTACCGAGCAGATTACCCTGAACCGCCCCAAAATAAGCCTCCGGAACCACTATCTCAAGGCGCATTAACGGCTCAAGCAATACAGGCTCTGCCTTCTTCAAAGCCGACTCTATCGCAATACCCGCCGCCTGCTCAAAGGCCAAATCCGATGAATCAACCGCGTGATAAGAGCCGTCAAGCAAAATTATCCTCACTCCCACAACAGGAAATCCCGACAAAACTCCACAGCCGAGCGCCTCTCTTGCGCCGGCTTCGACCGCACCAATATACTCCCTCGGTATAGTTCCACCGGCTATCTTACTGACAAATCCATTCTCTCTATCCCAGTGACCGTCTTCGGTCATCAACGGCTCAATTCTCAACACCACGTGCCCAAACTGGCCGTGACCGCCAGTCTGACGAATAAACTTGCCTTCTGCCTCCGCTGACCCTGCAATCGTCTCCTTATATGCCACTCGAGGCTTTCCGACCCTGACATTAACTT